>CAZJXV010000309.1:1987-4853 GCA_964550015.1 uncultured Verrucomicrobiota bacterium | reverse complement strand
CCTACGCACGTGGTGCCCCTACGGGGCGTCGAGGGCACAGGTTTTTCAGCAGGCCCGTCAGCCCCAGGGAACGGGGCCGGTGCAAGAGTCAACCGAGCGCCGAAGGCCCGCCGGAGGCGGGTAGGTGCGACGGAACGCCGCACAGTGTGATTACGTTATTACTTCGGCCAACTACCAGGCCCGTCAATCCCGGCGCACACACGAGCCAACGACGAGGCCCGCAAGTCAACGAGGAGACCTACAAGGCAGCAAGGAGACCTGCACCATGAGAAAACCACCCAGCCCTGGCAAAACCAACGGCATCTCGAGACGCGACTTCCTGCGCACCGCCGCCATCGGCGCCGCAGCCGCCTCCGTCGGCCCCTTCGCCGCCGGCCCGGCCGCCCGCAGCGCCGACGCCGCCGCTTCAACCACCGCGCAGACCAACCCCACCGTCGTGGACGTCCGCAGCCCCAAGTGGCGCGTCAACGGCCAGGTGGACGCCGACTTCATCCGCACGATGATTGACTACGGCGTCCGCCGCCTCACCGGCAAGAACACCGTCGCCGACGCCTGGCGCGTGATCGTCAAACCCACCGACGTCGTCGGCATCAAGTTCAACAACCTCAGCCACAACTACACCAACGCCAACCAGGCCGTCGTCGACGCCATCGTCGCCTGCCTCACCGCCGCCGGCGTCAAGAAAGACAACATCATCGTTACCGAAGCCGTCGGTGCCACCTGGGAAAACGCCATCGCCCCCAAGACACACCCCTACGGCGAGCCCCAGGACATCGGCAACGGCAAGACCGTCGGCCTCAGCCCCTTCATCACCGACCAGGTGGACTGCCTCATCAACGTGCCCAACATCAAGGACCACGGCGGCGCCGGCATCACCGGCTGCCTCAAGAACATCTCCCACTCCCGCACCATCATGAGCCGGCCCTTCCACGACGACGCCTGCTCGCCCGCCATCGTCGGCGTCAACAAACTCGACGTCATCCGCACAAAACGCCGCCTCAACATCGTCAACGGCCTCCTCGCCATCTTCAACGGCGGCCCCGGCACCGGCGAGCAGTTCCGCTGGGAGCACAACGGCTTCCTCTTCGCCACCGACCCCGTCGCCTGCGACCGCGTCCAGCTCGAGCTCATCGAAGCCGAGCGCAAGCGCCGCGGACTGCCGGGCCTCTTCGAGCGCGGCAGCAAACCCAAGCACGTCGAGGAAGCCGCCAAGGCCGGCCTCGGAATCGCCGACCTCGACAAGATCAACTGGATCAAGAATAAATAGGGACAGTCACCTATTTTTCTTGGTGTCGAGCGGCCGACGCCCGGCTCGGCACCAGGGTCACAGCAAGCCCTCTGAGCGCCGGATAGGGAAGAAGAATAGGTGACTGTCCCTATTTATTCCCGACTGCCAAGAACCTGTTTGTGGCGGCCCTGGAAACTGGTATGCTCTGCCCCGAGGCCAGCCAAGGTTCTCTGGCGGGGGCGTCGCAGATGGACGTTGAGAAGCAGATCGAGTACTGGCGGAACGGTGCCGGCGAGGACATGGCCGCGGCTCGCTCGCTCTTGGACGCCGGGCACCCGCGCCAGGCCCTCTTTTTCGCTCATCTGGCGCTCGAAAAGATGCTCAAGGCACATATCACCAAAGCGACGCAAGACATCCCGCCTCGTACCCACGACCTGTTGCGTCTGGCCGAGATGGCAGCTATCCCCGTACGAGGCGAACAGAGGCAGTTCCTGGCCCGGCTCCAACAGCACTGCCTCCAAGGGCGGTATCCCGACCTGGGGCCACCATCCCCGCCTCGCGAGGAAGTAGAGCAAGAGCTTCAGAAAGCCCAGGAGATCCTCTCGTGGTTGCAGAACCTGTTGTAGCCACCGTGCGGCGCTACCTGCACAGCGCCCGCAAGGCCGGCATAGACGCCCGCCGCGCCGTCCTGATCGGATCGCACGCCCGCGGCGCCGCCGACGAGTGGAGCGACATTGACATCGTCGTCATCGCCCCCGAGCTCGAACGACCTGCCGACCACCGTCTCGTCGCCAAGCTCTGGGAGCTGCGCGCCACGACCGACTCGCGGATTGAGCCGATCCCGTGCGGCGAGCGCGAGTGGGAAACCGACGAGGGCCGTCCAATTCTCGAGATCGCGCGGCGCGAAGGCGTCATCATCGCCGCCTAAGCGGGCCTCCCCGCCGCCGACCTGATCAAGATCAACCGGATCAAGGCGTTCAAGCAGACATAGGCGCAGGATTGCCCGAAGGACGCCATTGAGTATGGTGACCCCGGATCC
Source organism: uncultured Verrucomicrobiota bacterium (assembly GCA_964550015.1). GTDB lineage: Bacteria > Auribacterota > JABMQX01 > JAFGEW01 > JAFGEW01 > CAZJXV01. The sequence goes on along the minus strand of CAZJXV010000309.1, from coordinate 2,586 downwards.
TGGGCAACACCTTTCCGCCCCGTCTTTTCGCCCGAAACCGCTTGACCTCCTAAGTTTTGTCTGGTAACATAGGTCGGTTCCTTTCAAGGGGGATTCTGACTCACGCTGGATTGGGGGATCAAACCATGGGCACTCAAATCGTCACATCCTTCTGTCTTCTCATGGCAGTCTGCCTTGTCACGGCCACGGCAAGCGCCGTCACGCCCTACACCCTGAGCGACCTCGGTACCCTTGGGGGGTCCTGGACTGACGCGCGAGGTATCAACGACGCTGGCCAGATCGTCGGCGCGGCCCTCACCCCGGGCGGCGGGCACAGTATCGCCCTCCTTTGGCAAGAGGGCGTGGTATACGATCTTAACGACTTCCTTGTTGGCAGCCCCGGTTGGGAACTCCACGGGGGCAACGCCATCAATGAGGCGGGGCAGATCGCCGGTTGCGGCTTGAACCCAGACGGGGACAGCCATGCCTTGCTGCTCAACCCCCTCGCCGGACCGGGCATTTCCTACACGCTCACCGACCTCGGTACTCTTGGGGGGTCCTGGATTGACGCGCGAGGTATCAACGACGCTGGCCAGATCGTCGGCGCGGCCCTCACCCCG
>CAZJXV010000309.1:0-1887 GCA_964550015.1 uncultured Verrucomicrobiota bacterium | reverse complement strand
TCGCCGGTTGCGGCTTGAACCCAGACGGGGACAGCCATGCCTTGCTGCTCAACCCTATCCCGGAACCGTGCACGCTCGCGCTCACGGCGCTTGGCACGGTCGGGCTGCTGGTCAGGAGGCGGCGTCTATGGATGGAATGCCCTTTTACGCAATGAGTCTAGTGATCGTCCTGCCATCCCAAGACTCTTGAACCGGCTGCGCCAAATGATTGCTCAGGCCCATCACAAGCGCATGGATTTCGGCACACGTTAAGTGAATCTCAAAGATACGGGCGAAGGGAAGCCCATTTTGACCAAGCGAGAACTGTCCAATACCATTGGCAATGATCGTTACGTCTTCTGGCATGTCTCCACTCTCTTTCGCTCGCTCAAGATAAGCTCTTGCCTTCTCTGGAGTCGGGAACCTCCTGGGTTGGTTCCGTACAACGTCAGGAGAACTCACGAAGAAGTACTGATGGATCCTTCCGGATCCATCAGGAATCGTTGTGTATCCCGTGGATGGGAACGTTTCTTTAAGATCAAGGGGTGTCGGATGACTTAATGCATTGCGAATGTGCCTTAGTACAACGGCGGTTGTGAGCCGCGGAGTACGAAATGTATCGACTTGTATCATCCCTGGGTTAAGCCCCCAGAGCTTCATGGTTGTGAGGTCAGCCGTCAGATAGCACTCCCGCCGTTCATGTTTGGACATGGCATCCAAAAGCGTCACGCAGTTTGTTAGGAGGTTCTGCAAGATGCAGATGTCGAGGGTTGAAGAGAAGTTCTCGTCTTCTGGCAAAGAAAGGCCTGAATACTGCTTGGCTATGATGCCCAAGCGACAAGCCATGTCAGCTTGGATTCGGTTCTTCGGGTCCCGATAGTATTCCATCTTTACTCCACACAACAATGAGTAGACTGACCGGTGTAAGCCTCTCGGCGGCCTTGGCTGACAGCCTAACACGCCGACAATCCTGACCGGAAAACGCGTCTGGACAGTCAGCCTCTGATTCCCTGCGTGTTCTTGCTCTGAACGGGCGGGGTCTATACTGGTAAGCATAAGACCCCGCCGAAACCTCGTTCATCACACTCCGCACGCCCTTCCGCGAATCCCGCCGAACACCATACCCAATTATCGCCTTCCAGTCGCTTCAGTCCAGGCTTGCGTCGCACGAGAGCCCCGCCGACAAGACTCTCGAGTTTCTCGAGGAACGCCTCACCGTCCAGCGGAGTCCCGATGCGTTCGCGGCGCCGCGAGCCGTCGGCTGTCGTCCCGCACGCGCCTCGGTCTGACCGAAGCATGACGCCACCCTGGGTAGAGGTCAAGAATCAAGTATGGTGTCCCTGGACCTCCCTGCTATGCTCACCTTGCCATAAGAGACCGTCCGAACACTGAGCAGCTTGGAACCGCATGACGAGGTGCGTTGCCCGTGAAGGGAAGCGCTGAAAACGACGGGCTGACCCGGCGGGACTTCATCAAAGCCACTGGCCTCGCCGCGGCCGCCGCCCTCGGCGCCGGGCCGTTTTTCCGAAACGCCTCCGCGACTGAGCCAGGCAAATGGAAGACCGGCGCCACCGTCGTGGACGTCCGCAGCCCCAAGTGGCGCGTCAAGTCCAAGGTAGACGCCGCTTTCATCCGCAAGATGGTGGACTACGGTGTCCGCCGCCTCACCGGCAAGAAGGCGCTCGCCGACGCCTGGCGCACCATCGCCGGGCCCACCGACGTCGTCGGCATCAAGTTCAACGCGGAGCCCGGCGACTACACCGGCGCCAACGCCGCCCTCGTCGAGGCGATCGCCGCCGGCCTCGTCGCCTCGGGCATCAAGAAGGGCAACATCATCGTCGTCGAGGCCGACGGCGCCGGCTGGAAAAACGCCATCGCCCCGAACCTCGAGCACCGCGACCGCGTCGA
>CAZJXV010000308.1:0-4860 GCA_964550015.1 uncultured Verrucomicrobiota bacterium | reverse complement strand
CTCGACGGCAAGGAGAGGGCGCTCCTGGACTTCCGCGGCCGCATCGTGTTCATTGACTTCGTGTGGTGGACCGCCGGCAACATCGCGGTCGGGAGCCTGGGGGAAATCCCGGCGCTGCGCGAGACGCAGCAGCGCTTTTGCGGGAAGCGGTTCGCGATCATCGGCATCTCGATGGACACGAAACCCGATTCGGTGCGCTCGGTCATGGCGAGGGAAGATCTCGCATTTCCGGTCTATGTGCACCAGACGGGGTTCGCGGGCGAGATCTGCAAGCTCTACGGCGTGCAACGGTGCCCGATGAATTTCCTCCTGGACAGGGAGGGCCGAATTGTCCGGATCAACGTCCCGGCCGAGGAGCTGGTCGAGGTGGTCGGCGGGCTGCTCGCGAAGGCGCCGCCCGATCCGGAAATCCCGGCCGCGTACAATTTGCTCAGTCAGGGGAACGTTGAAGCGGCGATGGTCAAGGCGCTCCGGGAGGTGCACGATGACCCGACGAATCCGCGTGCCTTCACGTTGCTGGGGGATTGTTACGTCGCGGCGCGCCGGCCGCGGCAGGCGCTCGCCGCCTACAGCGCCGCGGCCGAGCGGCTCGACAGGTACGACCCGCCGGAGCTGATCGCCCACGTCTGCACGCGGAGCGCGTTGTTGTGGCACCGCGCGGGCGACGCGAACAAGACCTCGGCGGCGCTTGAGCGCGGGCTCAAGATCATCGAGGACCCGCGGTACCGTCTCCAGATCCTGTACGACGTCGGCGGGGTGTATGCGACGAGTGAGCGGCTCAAGCTGGCCAAGGAGCGGTACGTGGCGTTCTTGCGGGAGTACGCCAAGGCGGACGAGGCGGTCCAAACGCATTATGAAAAGAAGAGGGAAAACGTAAAGCAGCGGCTGGCGCAGGTGCGCGCGATGATTGCGGCCCAGGCGGAGCAGAAGGCCGCGGACGACAAGAAGGAATAGACAGCGACAGGTGGTCGCCGCGCCCGCGGGCGCGGACGACGAACAACCGAGGTGGAGGAAACAATGATGCGAGCGGTCCGCGTGATGGCCGTGGCCGCGGCGGTTGCCGTTGTGGGAAATGCGGCGGCCGACGCGCCGGGACTCAAGCAGGGCGATCGGGCGGTGGACGTCGTCGTGAAGATGGCCACCGGCGAGGCGAGGTCGGTCAAGCTCTCGGAGCTGCGCGGCAAGTACGTGCTCCTGGTGGTCATGAGCAAGGGCTGCGAGGCGTGCGAGCAGGATCTGGCTGTCATCAACGACGGCTACCGGCGGCTTGCAGGCAACGCGTTTACCGTCCTCGGCGTGCTGAACGGCTCCGACCGCAGCGAGACGCGCAAGTACGTCAAGGCCCACGGGGTCGCCTTCCCGATCGGCTATGACGAGGAACGCGAAGTCCATGACACCTACGGCGTCCAGGGAGTGCCGACGTCGTTCCTGATTGATCCTCAGGGCATAATCCTGAGCTGGAGCCACGGGAGCACCTCGCAGTTCAAGCAGGTCGAGGAGCTGCTCGGGACGACCGGCGCGTCCGACGAGACCGTTGCCGGGACCGAAGGCGCCGAGCCCGAGCAGCGGGATTGGCTCGGGGAGGCGGTGAGGTATTACCGTCGGGGCGAGCTGAAGAAAGCCTACGCCCGATGCCGTCGAGCGATCGAGGTGGACCCGAAGAACATGCGCGCGTACGTGCTGCTCGGGGACATCTACCGCAAGGCGAACAAGCCGGAGCAGGCGGTCGGCGCGTATCGTGAGGCGGTGCAGTTGGTTGATCCCGAGGACTACGCGACGATCGCGGCGGGCTACGAGCGGATGGCGGGCACGTACGTCGCCGCGAAGATGTACGCGGAGGCCGCCACCATATATGAAACGGCGGTGCAGACGATCTACGAGGCGGCCGAAAGGCTTCCGTTCTACGGCAAGCTCGGCCTGTGCTACAGCACGCTCGGCAAGCGGAAGAAAGCGCTCGCGGCGTTCGATAAGTTTTTCAAACTCTACGCGCAGGTGGATGCCGAGGTGCAGCGGCGGCACGCGGGCCTCTACAAGAGCGTCGAGGCGCGGCAAAAGCTGCTGCGCGAGGCCGCCGATGAGAAAAAAGACGAGTCGTCATCGTCCGGCTCGAGCGAGCTGCAACAGCCCCGGAGCGGGATGCGTCATGGCTGAAGTTGTTCTGGCGGCCGAGCGGCTGAGCGCGGGCTACCACGATCGCGAGGTGCTCCACGAGGTGTCGTTCGCGCTCGGGCGCGGCGAGTTCTGCGGGCTGCTCGGGCCGAACGGCTCGGGCAAGAGCACCTTGCTCAAGGTGCTCGCGGGCGTGCTTCGTGCGTGGTCGGGATGCGCGGCGCTTTTCGGCGCGGACGTCGGGATACTCTCGCCGCGCGCGATCGCCCGCCGCGTAGCGGTCATTCCCCAGGACGTGAGCCTTCTCTTTCCCTTCACCGTCGAGGAAATCGTCGCCATGGGGCGGCATCCACACCTCGGGCGGCTCCAGCGCGAGGGCGCGCCCGACCGCGAGGCGATCGAGCGCGCGCTTGAGGAGACGGAAACCGCAGCGCTCGCCCGGCGGCCGGTGGACGAGCTTTCCGGCGGCGAGCGCCAGCGGGTGGTCATTGCCCGCGCGCTCGCGCAGGCGCCGGAGCTCTTGCTCCTTGATGAGCCGACGACGCACCTCGACATCAACCACCAGGTGGAAGTGTTCGAGCTGCTCGCGCGGCTCAATCGCGAGCGCGGGCTGACGGTGCTCGCCGTTTCGCACGACGTGAACGTCTGCGCCGAGTATTGCCCGCGCGTGCTTGTGCTGCAGGCCGGTCGCCTCGTCGGCAGCGGCACGCCGCGCGAGCTCGTGACGCCGGCGCTCATCCGGGAGGTCTACGGCGCGGCGGTCAACGTGCTCGCCAACCCGACGAGCGGCGCGCCGCTCATCGCGGTGGACTCGGCGCGGGAGCGGCCATGACGCCCGAGAGACGCCGCGTCGTTCTCACCTTTTCGCTCTGCAACTTCCTGTTCGGGTTCGTCAACTGGATGGTCGTGGTCTATCTGCCGGTCCACCTGCGGAACGAGCTCGAGCTGTCGCCGGGGCGGATCGGGGTGCTCATCGGCGCCTACGTGGTGACGATGCTGCTGCTCATCGTGCCGCTGGGGGCGTTTTCCGACCGCGTCTCGCCGAAACGAATCGTGCAGTTCGGTGCGGGTCTGTTTGTGGTGTACGCGCTGCTGCTCATGGTGGCGCGGACGTTCTGGGGGCTGCTGGCGGCGCAGGTGATCGGCGGCACCGGCGACGCGATCCTTCTCATCGTGCTGCCGGCGTTGCTCTACAAGGACCTCGGCACCGCGAAGCGCGGGCAAAGCATCGGGCTGTTCATGGCGGGGATGACGCTCGGATTTGCGCTCGGCCCGCTCGCGAGCGGCGCGCTGCTCGATGGCGCGGGGCTGCCGACGACGGCGCTCTTCGGCGTCGTGGGCGGCGTGGCGGCGCTGCTGCTTGCCTCGACGGTGTGGCTCAAGGACGCGCCGCCGTTCGCGATTCGTCTCGCGGATTACTTGGGTGACCTGAGGCGGCGCGAGGTGTTGCTGCTGGTCATTGCGATCGCGGGGATCGGCGTGCACTTCGGCCAGGAGCGGACAAACTACCCGCTGTTCCTGCGGAACGTGGCGCATTTCTCGCAGTGGGACGTGGGAGTGTTGTTCGCGCTGCTCGGGGCGTGGATGGGCGGTATCTCGCTGCTCGTCGGCCGAATCTTCGATCGCGCCACGCATCTGGTGGTGCTCATCGGGGCGGGGCTGGCGCTCTCGGGCGGGATGCACATCGCGACGCCGCACGTCGGGACGTTTTGGGGGATTTTCGTCGTGCGCGCCATCCACACGGCGGGCGACGTCGTGGTCATCTTCTGCTTCAGCGTGCTTATTGCCTCGATCTTTCCGCAGCGGCGGCTCGGCGGCAACACGGGCTTCATGCTCCTGTTTCGCGCGACGGGCGCGGTGGTGGGGGCCACCGTCGCCGGCCAGCTCGACAAGGCTTTTCCAACCCTCAAGGTGTCGTTCGCTTTTGCCGGCGGCGCGATGATCCTCTGCGGCGCCGTGCTCGTGCTGAACTGGCGGACGCTTGCGCGCGTCTCCCGCGGGATGAGGACGGGGAACTAACCGTGGATCTTCACAGATGGGCGCCGATTCATCAGGGCGCGTCTGTGTTGCCGGTGAGTTCGTTGAGGAGGGCAATGGTGTGGCGGGCCTCTTCCTCATTGAGGCGTTCGAGGGCGAAGCCGGCGTGGACGATGACGTACTCGCCGGGTGTGACGTCGGGCGTGAAGGTGAGGTTCACGGTCTGCTCGACGCCGCCGAGCTCAACGGTGCCCTGTGTGCTCTCGGTGGCAACGACGCGCATCGGGATCGCGAGGCACATCGCCTACTCCTTCCGGCCGAGCCACGGCTCGAGCCACGCGTACCACTCGTCGAGCCCCTCGCCCGTGCGGCACGAGGTGCGGACGACCTCGAGCGCGGGGTTGATCGCGCGGGCGTCGCGGACGATCGCCTCGGGGTCCACGTCGCAGTGGGGCTGCAGGTCGAGCTTGTTGAGGACCATGACGGTGGCGCGTCGGAAAAGCGCAGGGTATTTGACGGGCTTGTCCTGCCCCTCGGCGATCGAGAGCACGGCGACGACCGCCTCCTCGCCGAGCTTGTAGCCGACGGGGCAGACGAGGTTGCCGACGTTCTCGATGAAAACGGTGTCGAGCTCGTCGAGCGGCAGCGCCTCGAGGGCGCGCGCGACCATGTTCGCGTCGAGGTGGCAACCGCCCTGGGTGTTGATCTGCACCACGGGCACGCCGAAGGCCTGGATGCGCTCGGCGTCGCGGGAGGTGGCGACGTCGCCCTCGA
>CAZJXV010000307.1:0-4905 GCA_964550015.1 uncultured Verrucomicrobiota bacterium | reverse complement strand
TAGGCGCGGTCGGTGAGGAAGCGGCGCCCCTTGACGATCATGAGCGCGATGAAGCCGTACCAGATGAAGTCGCCGAGGATGTGGCCGACGTAGAACACGGGCAGGCTCGCGGCGAACACGAGGCCGCGGCCCATGGCGCGGTCGATCATCCACAACCCCCACGTCACCCACCAGATGGTCCAGTAGGGGTTCGCGAGACTCAGGACGATGCCCTGCCAGAAGGGGGAGCCGAGCCGGGCCTTGTCGCGGCCGCCGTCGAGATCGAGCCTCAATCTGCGCGAGCTGCGGACCATGCCGGCGCCGAGGTAGAGGAGCAGCGCGCCGCCGGCGAGCGCCACGAGTCCCTTGGGCACGGGCCGGTCGAGCAGCGGCCGCAGCAGGAGAATGAGGCCGGCGATGAGCGTCATCTCGAGCAGCGAATGGCCGATCATCATCGTCGGGCTCGCCCAGAAGCCGCGGCGGATCGTCTGGTTGATGCAGCCGGTGAGCAGCGGGCCGGGCATCGCGGCGCCCGAGAACGCCACCCACAGCGACAGGAAGAAGAGGGCGATGTAGGGCCAGACGTCGGACCACATGCTGTGGCGGCTCTCCGGTGGTTGGTATGCGTGAGAGCGGAGTCTACGTTGCGCAATCCGGCGAGGCAAGGGCGTTCTGAGCCGGGGGGCTAATCGGAGGCCGTCGTGTCGGTCGTCGTGGGCGAGGCGTCGAGTAGCGCAAGGCGCAGGTGGTTCAGCGCGGCGCGCGCGCTGAGGGTGCGGACCATCTCGCGCTCGCCGGGGAAGTTGTACTCCCAGCACGCGGCGCCGTTCGCGTCGGCAAGCGCGATGTAGACGAGGCCGACGGGCTTGGCCTTCGTGCCGCCGCCGGGCCCGGCGATGCCGGTGATGGCGACGCCGTGGTCGGCGCCGCCGATGCGGCGGACGTTGACGGCCATGGTCAAGGCGGTCTCGCGGCTGACGGCGCCGTGCTTCGCCAGGGTGGCGGCGGGCACGTCGAGGAACATCTGCTTCCACTCGTTGCTGTAGGCGACGAGGCCGCCGCGAAAGTAGTCGGAACTGCCCGGCACGTCCGTGATGAGCCTGGCGAGCAGACCGCCGGTGCAGGATTCAGCGAGGGCCAGCGTCTGCTTCCGCTCGAGCAGCAGGGCGCCGACGACCTGCTCGAGCGTTGCGGCCCCGGTCGCGTAAATCTCGTCGGGGAAGTGGGCGCGAAGGAGCTTCTCGGCCTTGGCGAGCGCCCGGCGGGCGGCCTGCTCGGTGCGGCGTCGGGCGAAGAGACGGATGTCCACGAGCAAGAGGTCGGCGGCGAGGCCGTAGGTCAGGCCGGGGATGTCGGGGAACACCTCGCGGAGTGTCGCGTCGAGGACGGACTCGCGGATACCGGCGGTGCGCAGGGTCGTGCCGGCGAAGACGCCCGGACCGGCACTGAATGCCCGGAGGAAGGCGACGACGCGCTCGAGCATGGGGATGAGCTCGCGGGGCGGGCCCGGCAACGCGATGGCGGTCTTACCTTTCGACTTGAAGATGAGGCCGGGGGCGGTGCCGACCTTGTTGAGGATGACGGTCGTGCCGGCGGGCACGCGGGCCTGGTCGAGCACGGGCTTCCAGGGCTTGCGCCGGTAGCGCTTCTCGAGGTAGGCGAGGACGCGCTTGTCGGTGCGGCGTTTTTCCGCGCCGAAGATGCGGGCAAGGACGTCGCGCGTGTTGTCGTCCACGGTCGGGCCGAGGCCGCCGCTGGTGATGACGACGTCGGCGCGCGCGATGGCCCGGCGCAGGTGGGTCTCGAGCGAGGCGGGCTCGTCGGGCACGGTGGCGTGGGCGGCGAGTTCGAAGCCGGCGTCAACGAGCCGGCGGCCGATCGCGGCGGCGTTGGTGTTGACGGTTGTGCCGTGCAGGAGCTCGTCGCCGACGGTGACCAGTTCGATGCGCATGCGGCTATTCTCCGCCGGATTCAAGGAGGTGGAACACCTGGCCGTAGTGTTGGGCCCACAGCGAGATGACCGTGTACGCGATGAAGAGCACGACGGCGAGGTAGACGGTGATGGTCAGGATTTTCATGGCGGCGCGGGCGGCAGTGGCGGCCCGGAAACGGCTCGACTCGGCGATGTGCTCCATGGTCTCGACGATGCGTCCGCTGAGCTCGCCGGCTTCGATGAGGCCGATCGTCTCGCGGGCAAAGACGCGGGTGCGCGCGAGGGCTTCGGTGATCGTGAGGCCCACGTCTATGTCGCGTGCGGCGCGGCGGGCGCGCGGGCCGAGCACGGGATTGGCCATGGCGTCGGCCGAGAGCTGGATGGCGCGGCGCACGTCGAGGCCGGCGCCGAGCGAAGCGTGCATCGAGAGAGCGAAGCGCGACACGGCGTAGTGGTGCATGATGCCGGAGACGACGGGCACGTGCGAAGCGACGAAGACGACCGCCGCGCGCACGGGCGCGATGAGCTTGATGGCGGCGACCACGAGGACGGCGCAGGCGATGACAAAGGCGGCGTTCTCGCCGGCGCGAGCGAGCGTGGCGGTGTCCCATCCCGAGCGGACGTAGTGGATGAAGACGATGAGGGCGAGGCAGACGGCGAGGTAGAAGAGCGTGGGCAGCAGGCGCGCCGTGGTGCTGCGCGCAAGCTGCCACTGGCCTTCGTAGTAGGCGGCGAGCGAGCGCGCGACCTCGGTGAGCCGGCCGGTGTGTTCGCCCACGTCGAGCAGGCCGATCATGAGGGGCGGAAGGCTGCCGGCATGGGCGGCGAGCGCGCCTGCGAAGGTCTCGCCGCCGTTGATGCGGCGTTTGAGGTCGGCCGTGATGCGGCGCAGGCCCGGGGAGGGGGCGCTCCGGCCGAGCGTGGTGAGCGCCTGGTCCAGGGGCACGCCGGCGCCGAGCAGGGTGGCCAGCTGCTCGCAGAAGAGCGAGGCGTTGCGATAGGAAATCATGTGTCCCGATTCGACTCGTCGTGGTCCGGGGGAATTGTGTCCGAAACGGGGCGCGGTGTCCAGAGCGGGTGAGCGGCCTAGCAGGCTGCTGAAAAACCAGGTCGAGATCAAGAAAGCGTCGCATCTCGGGAGGGATTTCTGCCACCCCTCCGGGGCTCGGATTGTGCGTGTTCTCGTCGTGAACCTGGGGCTCACGGGCCTGTTGAAAAACTCGGTTTATGTAAGCCCTTCAGGCTATGTTTTGGTTTGTTGCGGGCCCTGTACCCAGGGTGGCGCTTTGCCCCTCGCCGAGCTCGGGGCAACGCTAACCCTGGGCTGTTCTATGAAGCCCCTACGGGGCAAAGCTGCGAAGACCAAGGGCGGACTTTTTCAACAGGGGCTTACGCCCCAGGCTACCCGCTGTCGGGCCTACGGCCCTAGTGGTGCCACGATCAGAGTGGGCCCGTTTTTTCAGCAGCCTGCTAGTAGCCGTGCTTGCGGGTGAAGAGGGTGCGGACGAGGATCTTGAGGTCGAACAGGAGGGACCAGTTCTCGATGTAGTAGATGTCGTGCTTGATGCGCTCTTCGATGGAGGTGTTTTGGCGCAGGCCGTTGACCTGGGCCCAGCCGGTGATGCCGGACTTGACGTGGTGGCGCGAGAAGTAGCGCGGGATGAACTCCTTGAACTGCTCGATGAAGTAGGGCCGCTCGGGCCGCGGGCCGACGAGGCTCATGTGGCCCATGAACACGTTGAAAAGCTGGGGGAGCTCGTCGAGGTTGTAGCGGCGGAGCCATTTGCCGAGCGCGGTCTTGCGCGGGTCGTCCTGTTCGGCCCAGACGGGGCCGGTGTCTCGCTCGGCGTCGGTGACCATGGTGCGGAACTTGAGCATGACAAACTGGCGCCCGTCCTCGCCGCACCGGACCTGGCGGTAGAACACGGGGCCGGGCGAGGTGCGCTTAATCAGCAGGGCGATGACGAGCATCGGTACGCCCATGACGAGGATGCCGACGGTGGAGCCGACGAGGTCGATCGCGCGCTTGAGCAGGCGGTTCCAGGCGCTGTCGAGGGGCAGGCTCTGGAGCCCGACGAGCGGCACGCCGGCGATGGTGACGACTTCGACGTTCGAGGCGAGGATCTCGTAGATGTCGGGGACGAGGCGGAAGTCAATGTATTCCTTCTCGCACTGGACGATGATGCGCGCCTTGGTGTCGTGGTCGAGGTGGGGCAGGCAGAGGATGACTTCGTCGGTCGCGCCCTCGACGAGAAGTGAGGGCGCCTGGTCGAGGGTGCCGAGGACGGGGATGCCGTCAATGGCGGCGCGCTCCTCGTCGGGGCGCTCGCTGATGAGGCCGACGATCCGGTAGCAGAGTTCGGGACGCGCGGCGATGCTCTTGACGACGTTGAGCGCCTGGTCGGTCGTGCCGATGCAGATGAGGCGTTTGGCGAGCCCCATGCGCCGGAAGTACCATGCCTCGAACTTCACGAAGAGCCGCCGGAACACCACGACGAGGATGGTGACGATGGGGATGCTCAGCACGGCGACGCCGGTGGAATACTTGAACGCGGCGCCGACCTGGCGTGAGAAGAGGAACGCGTTCTTGAAGGCGAACATGAAGACGATGATGACGACCTTGCCGGCGATCGTCGCCTTGGCGATCTGGAGCGTCTCGCTCCTCGAGAGCAGGGACCAGTGGCGGTGGTAGAGGCCAAAGGCGCGGTACACGAGGAGCATGACGACGATGACGAACGGGAAGAACTCGAGGTAGTGCTGCGGCGCCGGCGGCGTCGTGCCGTAGAGGAGCGGGATGCCGCAGTGGAAGCGCACGACATAGGCGAGCCAGAGGCCGGCGAAGTTGCACGCGGCGTCGCCGGCGACGACCGAGATAAGGACCAGCAGATCAGACTTCTTGCGGCTTGTCACGTTGTGCGGACCGTTTTTCCTCTGCGCCCTGATGGTTGTTGAGCGAAATCCGACCGGAATCCGACGCAGAGGGTAGCGGCGTG
>CAZJXV010000306.1:812-4918 GCA_964550015.1 uncultured Verrucomicrobiota bacterium | reverse complement strand
CCGCACGCTCGCCCCGCTCGAGCGTCTCCGGCTCCGTGTCCTCCAAAAGAATGTTCACGTGCACGTTGCCGTCGCCGGCATGACCGAACCGCGCAATCGTCAGCCCGTGCCGCGCCCCAATCTCGTCCACCCGCCGGAACGTCTCCAGCAAGCGGCTGCGCGGCACGCAGATGTCCTCGTTGACCTTCTTGGCGCAGATGGCGTAGATCGCCGGCGAAATGCTCCGCCGCAGCGACCACAACGCCTCCCGCTCCTCCGGGTCCGCCGACCACGTCACCGTCGTGGCCCCGCCGCGCCTGCACAACTCCACAATCGTCTCGCGCGGACCGGCCAGCGTCGCCGCCGGCCCGTCCACCTCGGCAAGCACCACGGCCCCCGTGTCCGGCAGCGCCTCGCTCGGCTCGTACGCCTGCACCGCGCGCAGGCAGTGCTCGTCAATGAGCTCGAGCGCGCGCGGCACGATCCCCGCCTGCAGCACCCGGTCGGTCACCTCCAGCGCGCTCTCCAGGTCCGGGAAAACGGCCAGCACCGTCTCAACCGCGTCCGGCTTCGGCACGAGGCGCAAGGCGATCTTCGAAAAAACACCCAGCGTCCCCTCGCTCCCCACAAACAGCCGCGTCAGGTCGTAGCCCGTCACCGACTTCATCGCCACCGACCCCGTGTGGATGATCTCCCCCGTCGGCAGCACCACCTCGAGCGCGAGCACGTAGTCGCGCGTCACCCCGTATTTGACGCACCGCAGACCCCCGGCACACTCGGCCACCGTGCCGCCGACGGTCGCCACGTCCGCGCTCGCCGGGTCCGGCGGATAGAAAAGCCCGAGCGCCTCCACCGCCTCCTGGAACTCCTGCAGCACCAGCCCCGGCTCCACCCAGGCATAGAAACCCTTCTGGTTGATCTCCAGGATCCGGTTCATCGAGACAAGATCGAGCACAAGACCCCCGCGGACCGGGACCGCGCCCCCCGTCAGCCCGCTCCCCGCCCCACGAGGATACACCGGCACCAGGTGCTCGTAGGCCAGCGTCATCACCGCCGATATCTCCTCGGCCGTCCTCGGCGTGACCACCACGTCCGGCATGGCCCGCTGCTGCGTGGCATCATATGAATAACAGATCCGGCTCTCGCGGTCGGTCCGGCAACGCTCGCCACCCACGACACGCCGCAGCGCGGCAACCACCCTCGGCTCAACCCCCTTCGGCTCAGCCGCCATTGCCCACGTCCTCCCTGACCCGCAAGCCGGGGCCATTTCCTGAACATCTCAAGAAGCGCTCAGTTCGCACCGTCTCAGTCATGAATACGCCTCATATGCAACACGAGCTGCTTTTCGCCACTTTTTCGGACACGACAAGCCCTTCAACACCGTCGAACCGTAAGTAACGATGCCGACAAAACTATTGCACTGCCCATCCTGATGTCCGACAATTGTGAGCGACACGGGAGTGCGGTACAAGGAGATTCTTGATGGGCCTCAGGCAGAAAACAACCCTCTGGCTCCTGTGCTCAACCTGCGCCTCCCTGATCGCTTTCCCTGCCATCGCCCCTGCCGCGGAGCCCGGCCGGCCCGTGTACGTGGTACCCGATCTCGCCACCTACTTATACGCTATCAGCCTCTGGGACAAGGACGTCCAGTTCCCGGTCTTCATCGAGAACGGCCGCTTCCTCGACATCTTTCTCAAAGGCTACCCGGGCGCCGAGCTCAAGGAACTCGAACGTAAGCGGGTGGGCAAAATCAACGAGGCCCTTATCTACCGCGCCCTCTACGCCGCGTGGGGACCCGAGACCCTCGACGACGCCCCGAAAAACGTGGACCGCGACGACCTCAAAGAACGCCTGAAGGACCTGGACATTGAGCCCCAGGGCATCGTCATCACCGACCCCGACGACCCCGAGTTCGCCGGCGGCTTCGCCCTCGCCGCCGGCCACCACCAACCGCTGAGTTTCTACACCGCCTCCCTCCGGCGCTCGCGTGCCGAAAAGCCCTGGAAGAACTCGACGACCGAGGCCGCCAAAGAGAAACTGCGCGAAGCCGTGCTCGAGCTCGTCCGCCAGTGGGGCTACCCCTACGAAGGGCTCGGCGAGGGAATAGACTACATCACCCTCGCCTTCGAGATGCCCCACGCCTGGAAACCACGCAACCCCCCACGCGGCGCCCAGCACCAGCACGGCTTCTCCATGACCGATTCCGTTGGCCGCCTTACCCCGTCCGGACTGGCCGAGGGACCAGCCCCCGGCGGCGCCGACCCCGGGTTGACCAGCCTCTACGCCTACTGCGGCCAGCTCATCGAAGCCGCCCCGCACATGGCCCTCTACCAGGCAATGGGCAGCCTGTTCGTGGAGACCGGCCGCGCCCTCTACTTCGACCGCTGGCTGAACTTCCACGGCCTCGAAAGCGTCAAGGGCTACCAGGTCTTGCGAACCAAGCTCCATACGATCATCCGTGACCAGCGCGCCAAGCCCAAGGCCTCCCTCGAGGAGTGGCACCACCTCACCGACGGCGGCCACGGCTTCGGCTTCATCCACGTGACGGCCGCCGGAAACGCCTACAAATGGTACGACGGCACAGTGGACGACATCCCGCACGGCGGCCCCTGCGCCGTCTTCTTCGCCCAGAGCGGCTCGGCCCACAATCCCGCCCTGACCGATACGATCGCCGGCCGATGGCTCCTCAACGGCGCCTACGTCTACTACGGCTCATGCTCCGAGCCCCTCGCCTGGGCCTTCAACCCCGCCCAGACGGTCGCCCAAACGCTCGCCGCCGGCGGCACCTTCGCCGAGGCCTTCCAGCGCAAGGACACGCTGCCGCCCGCGTTCCGCAGGCCGTGGAAGCTCATCTACATCGGCGACCCCCTGGCCCGCCCACGCTTCGTCGAAGACCCCGACGAGCCGGAGTGGTCCCGCACCTGGCGCAGAGGCGTGGCCCTCGTGCGCGAGGCCGAGTGCACCGAGGCCGTCAACCTCCTCGAGGCCGCGTTCGCCGAGACGCCCGCCGACCGCCACGACGAGCTCTGGCGCGACCTGCTCCGCACCTACGAGCTCGCCGTCGGCATCGGCACCTTCGACGCCCCCGACCCCAAGCGCTTCTTTGTACCGCCTTTCATTGACGGCTGGATGCTGCCGGACGACGTCGCCAGGTACCGGCCGGAAACCGGCTGGCGCGCCCGGCTGCACGTCAGACTCCTGAAGGACGCCGAGCTCAGCAACCTGTTGCGCGCCCGGGCCGGCCTCGACCAAACCCCCGGCCCGCTCAAGCAGCGCCTGCGCCAGGAAATCAAGCGCCTCGACGCCTCCGCCGTCGCCGCCAAGATGTGGCTCGTCCTCGGCCCCCTCGAACGCCTCGGATCCAAGACGGAGCTGTCCCGGACGTTCCCCGCCGAGGCCGTCAACCGCGGCGAATCCGTCACCGGCGTGGACGGCCCCGTGCGCTGGACGTTCAAGCTCGTCGCGCCGGAGACCTACACCGTCGCGCTCCCGCACCCGCGCTCGGAAAAACACGCGATGTACAACGCCCTGACGTTCGTCTATCTCGACGGCGACGAGCCCCGCGAAGCTGCGCTCCAGGTCACCGGCTCAGTCGCATCCGCAAGCGATGACCCCGTCGTGTGGGTCAATGGCGAGTTCGTTCCGCCCGGCCCCATCACCCTCAAGCCGGGCACGAACGAGATCGTCGTGAGAATGGCCGCCTGGAAAGGCGGCGACCCGATCACCTTCGGGATGACCCTCACCGAACCCGACGGCACACGGTCCACGGCCTTCGCCTACGTGGACCTTATCAAGCACCTCGGCGTTCGAACCACGCCCCCCGAACAGAGCAAGTAGCAGGTGAGCTGAAGAACCGCATACAGGAGGAGCAAAGCCAATGGTTACCGGCAAGCGCTACTCACTGGGAATCGATTTCGGGACCGAGTCGGCCCGCGCCGTGCTCGTCGACGTCACCAACGGCAACGAGGTCGCCTCGAACGTCTACCGCTACCGCCACGGCGTCATTGACCGCAAGCTGCCCGGCGGCCCCAAACTCGAGCACGACTGGGCCGTGCAGGACCCCGACGACTACCTCGAGGCACTCAAGCGCACGCCGGGGACAACCAACCAGCGCGCGGCCGAGGCGC
>CAZJXV010000306.1:0-802 GCA_964550015.1 uncultured Verrucomicrobiota bacterium | reverse complement strand
CCCCGCGCCGTGATGAAACGCGCCCGTGTCAAGCCCGAGGAAGTCATCGGCGTCGGCATCGACTTCACCGCCTGCACCATGATGCCCATCGACGCCAAGGGCAACCCCATGTGCATGGACAAGCGATACCGCAAGAACCCCCACGCCTGGGTCAAGCTCTGGAAACACCACGCCGCCCAGCCCGAGGCCGACCTCATCAACGCCACCGCCCGCAAACGCAACGAGAAATGGCTCGCCCGCTACGGCGGCAAGATCAGCTCCGAGTGGTTCTTCCCCAAGGCGCTCCAGATCCTGCACGAGGCGCCCCAGATCTACCGCGCCTGCAACCGCCTCGTCGAGGGCGCCGACTGGATCGTGCTCGTCCTCACCGGCCAGGAGAAGCGCAACGCCTGCACCGCCGGCTACAAGGCCATCTGGGACAAGGACGAGGGCTTCCCGTCCGAGATCTTCTTCGAGGCCCTCCACCCCGCCTTCAAGCACGTGGTCGACACCAAAATGTCGCGCGACATCTACCCCCAGGGCACCCGCGCCGGCGAAATCACCGAGGCCGCCGCCAAGCTCACCGGCCTCCTGCCCGGCACCGCCGTCGCCGTCGGCAACGTGGACGCCCACGTCGCCGTGCCCGCCGCCACCATCACCGACGAGGGCAAAATGCTCATGATCATGGGCACCAGCGTGTGCCACATGGTGCTCAGCAAACGCAAGCAGCCCGTCGAAGGCTACTGCGGCTACGTCAACGAGGGCATCCTCCCCGGCTTCTTCGGCTACGAGGGCGGCCAGACCGCCGTGGGCGACATCTACG
>CAZJXV010000305.1:0-4924 GCA_964550015.1 uncultured Verrucomicrobiota bacterium | reverse complement strand
CGACGCTGATCAAGATGCTCGACGCGACCAAGGGGATGCGGCTCATGGGCCAGCGTTTCGTGCCCGACTCCTACGTGATGGGGCGGCTGGTCACGCTGCGCTATACGGGCGAGGGGAAACCCTTCACCGTGGTGCCGACGCCGCTGGGGCCGGCGCGCGGGTTCCCGCGTGGGCTCGACGTGGCGCATCTGTTGGGGTCCGAGCGGGCGCTGGCGATCCTCGAGGCCGAGGGGGACACGGCCTACGCGGACTACGCGGAGCGCCTGGCGAAGCTGAAGGCGATTTTTGGAGGCTTCACGCCCGAGGACTGGCACCAGAACCTCTACTGGTCGTGGCTGAGCTCGCTGCGCACGCTGCTTGGGCCGTTCGGCGAGGGCTACCCGAGCTTCATGCAGACGCAAGCCTACACGGATAAGGCGCTCAACACGTCGCTCGCCTCGTGGTCGCAGCTCCGGCACGACACGATCCTGTACGCGAAGCAGTCCTACTCGATGAAAGTCGGTGCGATGCCGCCCCCGCCGCCGAAGGCGGAGCCCGAGGGGCTCGTCGAGCCGGTGCCGGCTTTGTACGCGGAGCTTGTGGCGCTCAACATGATGTCGCTCGAGGGGCTGGGAGAGCTCGGGGTGCTTTCGAAGCCGATGTCGAGGCGGTTCGAGCGAACGGACACGATCCTGCGCCGGCTGCTCGATCTGTCGGTCAAGGAGCTTGAGGGCGAGGCGCTTGCTCAGGACGACCTGAAGTTCATCAAGGAGTTCGGCAAAGCGCTCGACGGCGCGATCGGCGACCTGACACCCGACAGCAAGCGCACAACGATTGTCGCGGACGTGCACACCGACCCGAACTCGAAGATGGCGCTCGAGGAAGCGACGGGGCCGGTGGACCTGATGTGGATCGTCTGGAAGACACCCGGGGGTGACGTCATGGCCGGCGCGGGGCCGGTGCTCTCGCACTACGAGTTCAAGCAGCCGATGGCCGACCGCCTCACCGACGAGAAGTGGCGCGAGATGCTCAAGGAAAACGCGCCGGATCGAGCACGCTGGACAAAGAGCTTCGGGGCCGAGGGTCCGCCGCGCTAGACGAGCCGACCTTCTTGCACCGAACTCGGCATAGGCGCTCCTCGGAAGGGTCGCTATGTCGGCCGTTGAACGTGTGGCCTGGATCCACGTCCAAAAACGTTCCCCTTTTCGTGGAACATAGGCCGTTCCAAGGTGATCTAATGTGTTGCAACCCTCTGGGACGGCCTCTACTAGAGATAATGATTATCGAGATCGAGGAACGCGAATAGGAGAGGAAGGTGCTGAGAATGGCCAAGGGCAAGAGACGAGTTCCAGTCATTCCGATTGCATTCGGCATTGCTTTCGCGCTCATCGTGGTCATTGCGATCGTGCTGGTTTCGAGTATGAATCGCCAAGCGGCCGGGCCCCGCGATTCCCGTGTCGCGCCAGGCGCTTCCGGCCGCGACAACGCCGAGGCTGCCTCCGACGACAGGGGTCCGGACTCCGATGCGACCGTTGCCGTTGTTGAAGAGGGCCCCCTGGCAGCGACTGAGCAAGAGCGGCCCTCGACACAGACGGGTTACACGATTACGGGGCAGGTCGTGGACGAGGCAGGCAACGGCGTTGCTGATGCAGAGGTGTCCGTGCACCGCGAGCATTATTGGTGGAGGAGCTATCCCGTCGTCAAGAGTGTCAAGGCCGACTCGGAAGGAAACTTCCGCGCCAAGGATCTGCCGAAGGAGCTTCTCGTCCTCAGCGCGGCGAAGGACGGCTACTGCTTCTACCTGTTCAATTCTCCAGCAGTGCACTATTACCCCATCCACTACATGGCAGGCAGAGACCACGTCGAGGGTGTGCGGCTGATGTTGCGGCCGGGGGCCGTTCTCGCCGGTGTGGTCGTGGACGAAGAAGGCGAGCAGCCGGTAACGAACGCCGTTGTGACGATATACGGGGGGTCAGCACCCAGGGGGGGGCTTGAAGTTGGCGTTGATGACGAGGGCCGGTTTCGGACACGCAGCCTCGTGCCGGGCTGGTATAGCCTGGTCGCGCGGGCGGAGGGCTTCATGTCGCTTTCGGGTTGGGGCAGACAGCATGCCGAGCATGTCACCACGGGCCGCGAGGACATCGTGCTTCGGTTGGAGCGCGGCTGTGTTGTCGAGGGAAGAGTTGTGTTTGCCGAGTCGGGGGCGCCGGTGCCTGGTGCCGAGATCCAGGCTTTCGCGGACCGGTGGCGGCCCAACTGGGGCAGCAGTTCCTCGGATAGCCCTTCTCAGCAAGCGGAGCAAGCGGAGCAGGTGGGCTCGGCCACTGCCGATGCCACGGGGCATTTCAAAATCACCGTTGGCCGGAATGAGGAGACGAAGCTCTGGGCCCATGCGGAGGGTTACTACCTTGAGAAGGAAGTCACGATCCGTGTTGAGGGGGACGAGTCTCCCGAGCCAATCACGATTGAGTTGATCGAGGGGAGCGCTGTTTCGGGCGTCGTGCTCGAGGAAGAAACCGGCGAGCCCGTCGAAGGCGTCGCGTTGATCTATCATAGGTTGATAGATCATAGATTGGACTCCAGGGAGGCTGTCGAGAGCGACACACAAGGCCGGTTCACGCTCAAGGGCTTCCGGCCGGGTGAGCGCACGATCTTCGTCTATTCAAGCAGGCATAAGAAGTACCCGCAATCGTACTTCCGCGTCAATGTGGTCCAAGGCGAGGACACGACCGGGGTGGAAGTCCGGGTCAGGAGAATGACGGAGATCGCGGGCACGGTGGTCACTGCCGAGGGTGAGCCCGTTTTCGGGGCCACGATCACGACCCGGGTTGAAAGGCTCTTCGACCTCGAGAAGGAAAAGCGGGGTACGGTCATGTCGGATGCCGATGGCCGGTTTGTCGTCATGGACTGGTCTCGCGACACAATTGTCGAGTTGGAGGTGGCGCATCCGGAGTACGCGTCCCGCACCATCAGTATCGAGGAGATTGACGTCACCGGCTGGAAGGGCGAGGTCCGCATTGTTCTGGAGCGGCGGGAAGGCGGTGTCGTTGAGGAGGCCGTCGCTGATGCCGAGAATGAGGCCGAACCGGACGTGGACACGGGTACCATTGCCGGAATAGTCACCGACCATCTTGGCCGGCCCGTGGCCGGGCTGACGCTGAGGACGCCGCGCAGCTATTCCTTTATCCGGACGAGGTCCGACGGTACGTACAGGTTTGACGGCCTCGTCGAGGGCAAGGAGTACCAGATCAAGGTTGATCCCATCGTTGGCGGGCGGCTTCGCTACAAGCAGATCGAGCCGCGCGCGGTCACGGCAAGCGCGGATAACGTGAACTTCGTCGTCGAGCCGGTCGAGTACGGCACGCTCAGCGGTGTCGTCTATCGCCAGGCGGACGGGCAGCCCGTGACAAAGTTCTACCTCTCTGCGGAGGGAGCTGAGGACAGTCAAGGGAACAACGAAATTGTGCCGGGAAAAGGCCGGACGTACGAAAGCGAGGACGGCTCGTTCCGGCTCGAGGACCTTCTCGCTGGCCAGTACGTCGTCAAGATCCTCGCCCCGAACCTGGCGGATTTCCACAGCGAGCCGGTCGAGGTCAGAGCGAACGAAGAGACGGTGCAGGATTTCTTCATTGGCGAGGGCGGCGCCATTCGAGGCAGGATTGTGGACGAAACCGGCCGGGGCGTGCCCGGGGTGCATCCTGAGGTCTGGACTCATCCCGCTTCGTTCAGGAGGCACATGAATCGGAAGGAGCCCGAGGCGGGATGGTATACGGAGACGGAGACCGACGAGCTGGGTGAATTCACGCTTCTGTACCTACCGCCCGGCGAGGCCAAGCTCTGGTTAAAGCATCCCGATTATGCTGGGGAAAGGTTGATCAAGGTCGAGGTCCCCGACGGTGAAGCCGCCGACGTGGGGGAGATCGTGTTTGCACGAGGCGCGCTGGTGCACGGCTGGGTGAAAGACCCTAACGGAAGGTTGCGCAGCGGTGTGGAAATTCAGATGAGGGCCGGCAACAAGGGACGGGTTGCCGAAGCGGGCATCAGGTCTGGAGGTTTCGGCCCCGGCCCTGTAACAGTCAGCTGGCAATGGTCTGCCAGGACAACTACCGATGAGCAGGGGCGATTCAGCTTCGCCCGTGTTCCGAGCGGGTCATACACCCTTTATCTTGGGTGGTTGGAAACCACAGTGCCGGTCGAGATCCACGACGAGGAAGACAAGGAGGTCAACCTCGACTTCAGCCAGCTCGGCACGATCTCGGGCAAGATCGTGCTCCCGTATTCGATGGACAAGGCGTCTGTCCACGTTGTTCTTCATGTGTATTGCTTGGCAGGCAACGAGCCAGTCGGCTGGAGGAAGAAGCTGGCAGAAAGCCGCGGCGGCGAGCCATTCGAGGCGGGCGGCTTGCTCCCCGGCAAGTACAAGCTCGATCTTGACGTCTACCGGAAAAACGACCAGGGGCGATATGTGTCCGTAAACGCAACGACCGACCCGCCGGAAATCATCGTCGAGGTCGCGCCCAAGGGGAACGTGACGCAGGACATCACGATCACCAAAATCGAGGAACGCAAACACAAATAGGAGAGGACGGCCCTGAGGCTGAGAATGGCCAAGGGCAAGAAACGTATTCCGGCCTAACCGATTCCAGTGACAAGTCACGTAGCGCCGACTCTTCATGACTGCGACTTTCGGTGAAGATGTCCGTCACTGAGAAGCAAGAGGCCTCGCACTCCCAATGGGAGAATCAGGATTTCTCACACTTTGAGGCATAGAAATCGCGGTTTTTTGCAGAAAATCTGCAATTCTCTTTCAGGTTTTTCGTGTATGCATAATAGAGGGACGGATGCGCTGTCCCCAGGAAGGGACGTGAGGGCCGATGAGCGCGATGAAGCACGCAGGAAACGACGACGAGCTCATCCGCGCGGCCCAACGGGGGGATGCAACCGC
>CAZJXV010000304.1:0-4953 GCA_964550015.1 uncultured Verrucomicrobiota bacterium | reverse complement strand
GACGACGAGATGCTCGACCTCATGCGGCGCTCGAACTGCAAGTTCGTCTACGTCGGGCTCGAGTCCACCAACCCCGAGACCCTCAAGCTCTACAACAAGAGCCAGAGCCTCGAAGACATCGAGCACTGCATCCGCAAGCTGCACGCGCACAAAATCCGCATCCACGGCATGTTCGTGTTCGGGGCCGACACCGACACGGTGCACACCCTGCGCGAGACCGGCCGCTTTGCCCGGCGCATGGGCATCGACACCGTGCAGTTCATGATCCTGTGCCCGCTGCCCGACACGCAAACGTACCACCAACTCGAGCGCGAGGGCCGGATCCTCGTGCGCGACTGGAGCCTCTACGACGCGCAGCACGTGGTGTTCAAACCCAAGAACATGTCGCCGCTCCAGCTCCACCTCGAAACCTGGAACGCGCTCGCCACGTTCTATTCGCCGTGGCAGATCGCCAAGCGCTACCTGAGCTTCGACTTCTTCGGCGGCTTCCTGCGCACCTACGGCAACCGGATCAACAAAAAGTGGCTCCGCTTCAACGCGGACTTCGGCTGGATCCTTGAGCAGGCGAACTGCGTCGAACTACTCAAGAAGCTGTCGCCCAAGCCGGTGGTCGTCGAGGCGGACTGAGCGCGCCGAACGGACCTGACGCACCGACCGCACCCCGCGGCCGCCCGGCGCCGGCGCTTGGACCGTGGACGCATTCCACCACGCTACAGGTGATTCGACCATGAACGCGTTGCGAGCCGCGTACCTCATTGTTCTCGTACTTGCCGCCGTCCCCGCCGCCCTGGGCGGCGAAGAGCCCGCGACACCCTCCATCGAAGAGCTCCTTGCGCAGGCCGCCGCCGAACGCGACGCCGGCCGCTACACCAAGGCCGAGGGCCTCTACGAGCAGGTGATCGAGGCCGACCCGAAGAACCCCACGCCCCGGCTCGAGCTCATCAACATGCTCGCCCAGGTCGCCCGCAAAGAAAAGCAGTGCAGCAAGGCCGTCCACGACGCGCTCGAAGCCGACGTCTTCTCCGCCGAGCAGTGGACCCTCGTCATCGAGATCTGCACCGAATGGGGGTTCGAGAAGGACGCCGCCGACGTCTATCGCATGCTGCTCCGCAAGGACCCCGACAACGCCGAGTACCCCGCAAAGATCCTTGAGCTCACCCTGGCAAGTACCGCAGAACCCGACGAGGCCCGCGCCGAGATCGAGAAGCTCCTGGGCCAATCACCCCGCCCGGAGGCC
Organism: uncultured Verrucomicrobiota bacterium; assembly: GCA_964550015.1. Lineage (GTDB taxonomy): Bacteria > Auribacterota > JABMQX01 > JAFGEW01 > JAFGEW01 > CAZJXV01. Next base: position 3,716 of record CAZJXV010000304.1, on the reverse strand, counting down.
GCGCTGCGCATGGCGGCGATGTGCGAAACCCACCTGCGCTTCGAGGAGGCGGCCTGGCTCTACGAAAAAGTCCTCGAAACCGATGAGAAGAACCTCGAGGCCCGCCTGCAGCTCGCACGCGTCAACCTGCGCTGGGGCAAGCTCGACGAGGCCGAGAAACACGCCCGCGCCAACATCGAGCTCGACTACGAGCACCTGCCCTCGCGGCTGCTTGTGGCCGAGGTGCAACTGCGCCGCGGCAGCTACGAGGAGGCGCTCACCGAGTTCCGCAAGATCGCCCGGGAAGAAGACGGCCACTTCGACGCCTACCTGGGCGAGGCGCGCGCCGCGTTCGCCCTCGGCGAGTACGAGGACGCGACCTCCGCCTGCCTCAAGGCGCTCCGGCTCGAAGACGGGGCCGCCCCGGACGCCGCGCGCGCACATGCGTTGCTCGCCGACCTCTACTTCTATACCGGCCGCTACGCCAAGGCCGCCGAGGCGTACGGCCGCGCCCTCGAGGCCGACCCCGCAAACCTGGAGGCCATGATCGGCGTCGGCCGGGCGCTTGCCGACAGCGGCAAGGGCCGCGAGGCCGAGCGCGCCTACTACCGGCTCTACGACGTGTACGATGCCGCCACGAGCGAGCAGGAGCTCACGGCCCGCGTGCTCACCCACGTGGGCATCGCCTGCCGCTTCACGGACAACCCCAAGGACGCCCTGCACTGCTTCGTCGAGGCCGGCAAAAAGGACGCCACCTATATCCCCGCGCGCCTGTGGCTCGGCCGCCTCTTCCTCGAGCGCCACCAGCCCAACGACGCCGCCAAGGAGTTCGCGGGCATCCTCGCCATCAACCCCCGCCACACCGGCGCCCTCGTCGGCCTGGCCGAGGTTGCGCTCGAGCGCTCCAAGTACGACGAGGCCCAGCAGCACTGCGAGGCGGCGCTCGCCGTCAACCCCCGCCACGTCGAGACCCTGAACGTGCTCGCCCGCATGCGCATCCTCGACGAGCAATACCCCGCCGCCAGGGACGCGCTCGACAAATCGCTCGCCGTCAACCCGCACTCGCTCGAGACGCTCTCGCACCTCGCCTCCTACTACTACCAGGTCGGCGACACGGCCGCCTTCGACGAGGCGATCGCGCGCGTGCTCGCCATCAACCCCACGTACGCGCGGGGCTACGAGATCGTCGCCGCCACCTGCGAGTACCGCCGCCAGAATGAGGACGCCATCGCTCTGCTGCGCAAAGGCATCGCCCTCGACGACCGCTACGCGCCCGTCTGGACGGGCCTCGGCGTCATCCTCATGCGAGAGGGCCGCGAGCAGGAGGCCGAAGAGGCCCTCACGAAAGCCTTCAAGCTCGACAGCTACGACCACCGCACCCTCAACTTCACCAAGGTGCTCAAGGAGATCCGCCAGGGCTACGTCGTCCGCGAGACCGACCACTTCATCATGAAGTGGCACGGCGACAAGGACCCCGTGCTCGACCAGTTCCTGCCCGGCTTCTGCGAACAGGCCTACGACGCCGTCTGCACGCACTTCGAGTTCGAGCCCCCGGCCAAGACCCTCATCGAGGTCTTCCCCGAGCACAGCCGGTTCGCCGCGCGCATCTCGGGCATGCCCTTTATCGCCACCGTCGGCGCGTGCTTCGGCAAGGTCTTCGCCATGGACTCGCCCCGCGGGGGCGGCTTCAACTGGCGCAAAGTCTTCGAGCACGAGTTCACGCACGTCGTCACGCTCCAGCAAACAAAGATGAAGATCCCCTTCTGGTTCACCGAGGGCCTCGCGACCGCCTGGGAGAAAACGCCCAAACCCGTCGAGTGGGACCGCATGATGGTGCGCGCCGCCGTGCTCGACGAGGTCGTCCCGCTCGATGACCTCAGCAGTTGGTTCACACGCGCCCGCAGCCAGAACCAGCGCCAGTGGGCCTACGCGCAGGCGATGCTGACCACCGAGTACCTCTACACCGAGTTCGGCCGCGACACGATCGTCACAATGCTCGCCCTCTACCGCGACGGCAGGCCCACGAGCGAGGTCGTCCAAACCGCCTGCGGCCTCCCGCAGCCCGAGCTCGAGCGGCGCGTCAAGGCCGCCATCATCGCGCGCGCACGCGGCCTGCGCGTCCCGCCGCTGTTCATCCTCGACGACGCGGAGCGCTACAAGACCCGGCTCGACGCCTCGCCCGACGACGCCGAGCTCCACGCCCGCTACGCCCAGGCGCTGGCGCAGCGCCTCGCGGGCGCCCACGGGCCGGCCGTATCCAAACTGGCCGACGAAGCGCGCGAGCACGCCGAGAAAGCCATCGAGCTCGGAACCACCATGCCCGAGCCGCACACGGTGCTCGCCTTCCTCGAGCTCCGCGCCGACAACACGGCTGCCGCAAGCCGCCACTGCCACGACGCGCTCGCTCGCGACCGCGAGAACTTCACCGCGAACGCCTACCTCGGCGACATGGCCGCCAAAGCCGAGCGTTTCGACGAAGCCGTCAAGCACTACACCGACGCCAAGCGCATCTACCCGCGCCAGGCGCGGATCGGCTACAAGCTCGCCACAATCCACGAGGACCGCGGCCATGTCAACTTCGCCATCGCCGAGCTCGAACACATCGCCCGCGTTGACCGCCAACCCTACGCCGCGCTCACCACGCTCGGACGCCTCTACGCCGACAAGAAAGACTGGAAAAACGTCGTGCGCGTCCTCGAGCAGGCGCTCGACTTCAACCTCTACGACCCCGAACTCTACAGGCGGCTCGGCCGCGCCTACGCCGAGCGTGACGACGACGAGCTCGCCGCCGCGCGCCGTGCCATCGGCGCCGACGTCGCCTACCTCGCCGCCACGAGCACGCACAAGAAACCCGAGGTGAAGAAATACCTGCGGCTCGCCCTCGAGATGAACCCCGACCACGAGAAGGCGCGCAAACTCGCCGAGCAGATCGGCGGCCTCGACGAGGACGAGCCCGAGCCCGACGACGCACCCGAACCCGAGGACGCCCCCGAACCCGAGGACGCGCCTGAGCCCGACGAGGAACAACCCCCCGAAGAGACCGACGCCGGCACCGACATCTAGAAGCTATCTCATAAACTGGTATGTCGCCGCCAGCGCCGCCTGGAAGTCGAGGGGTTGTTCGCACTGGCGCACAAACACCACTGGCTTGCTCCGTCATGAGGCTGCGGGGTTGTTTATGAGACCGCTTCTAGCGTCGCGTGTCGGAAGCTACCGCCCTAATCCTGGGCCCTGTTTGACCTTTTCGAAACGACGCGTCGCCGATCGGGCCCTGCAGCCCGTCGCCCTGAAAGGGCTCAATAGCACAGCCCAGGGTCAGCTTCGACCCCGAGCTTGTTAGCGCAAGCGACCTTGTCGAGGGGCGAAGCGCCACCCTGGGAAAGCACGCGCCCGCAATGCCGGCCCTACCCTGAAGGGGTTCCATAGATCACGCGCGCGGCGCTGCGATTCGCCGGTCGTCCGGGTTGCTTATGCAACCCTTTCAGGGTACGTGATTGTGTGACCCACCCCTTTACCCAGGGCGGCGCTGCGCTTGCCCTGGGCTCATATATGCTGCCCTTTCAGGGCGAACGCGGGCGGCCGGCGCCCGTCACAAGCCCCCGCCCGAAGCTGCACCAGTTGTTTCCGGGACAGGAGAGTGGGCCCTCATGCCGCCCCCCCCGGATTTGAGTTGCAGCCCGTCGAGCCCTGTGGTATAGGCACCCGCACGCTTCGCGGTAACGGAGGGAGACCGCATG
>CAZJXV010000303.1:0-4953 GCA_964550015.1 uncultured Verrucomicrobiota bacterium | reverse complement strand
TCCAGCAGGTAGTTGGCCTGGTGGAAGACGCAGATCACGATGTTGGCCGCCACCTCGGGCGCCCCCTCCTCGATATATGTCCGATAAGTCCTATATGTCCTATCCGGCAAGTGCGCCAACTTCCGAACGGCGCGCGCCTGCTCGTGCTCTTTGCCCCACAGGGGCAGGGCACGCTGACGCAGGAAATCCTCGTAATCCAGCAGCAGCTCCTCGAGGCTCGCCCTCGCCACGCCGACGAGCTTGAGCTCCCCCTTGCGCGACGTTCCGGAGCCCATGCTGCCCTCGGCAATGTTCTGCTTGCCGCTTCGCGCCGCCTGGACCATCTGATCGCGTGTGCGCGAGCGGACGGGCACGAACCGCTCGCAGAACGCCACCGTCGCGTCGTACGCGATCTCGGCCATCTGGTACGACTTGAGCTTCCGATACCCCCCGTGGGGTGCAACAGGCTTTGCAGGCTCCTTCCCACACACTGGTTCCCTCCCCTCGCGCGTATATGTCCTACAAGTCCAATACGTCCTATACCGGGCCCCCGGCCGGCGGCTCCGGCTCGCCAGGCGGCTCGGGCTCCTCCGATTCATCGGCCTCCCCGGCCTCGTCGCCCTCGTCGGCCTCGTCGGCGCTCTCCGTCGTCTCCGTTCCCGGGGCCCCCTCTTCGGCGCCGGATGCCTCATCGCCGGATGTCTCATCGCCGGATGTCTCACCGCCGGATGCCTCACCGCCGGATGCCTCACCGCCGGATGCCTCATCGCCGGATGTCTGCTCCGCCTCTTCCGCCTCTTCCGGCCCAAACAGCTCCTCGAGCGCGCCCGCTTTGGCCGCGCTGTCGCGGGGTTCTTCCTGGGCCTTGGCAAGGACGTCATCGAGCGAAGGCACTTCCGCCTTGCGCTTGGCTTCCTCCTCCTCCCTGCTTATCGCCTCGGCCATCAGCTCGTCGAGTTTGTCGTTCTCGGGCGGCTTACTCACCGCGATCCGCAAACCCGTCGAGACCGGCTCGGCCGCAGCCGGCTCCTCGGGCTCTTCGGCTTCTGTCGTCTTGTCCGCCTCCGATTCGGTCGCCTCCGCTGCCGGCGCCTCCGCTGCCGGCGCCTCCGCTGCCGGCGCCTCCGCGTCCTCGATCTCGCTGCTCGTCGGCGGCTTCTGGAACACATCCTTATTCAAGCCGACCCACTCGGGGTTCTCCTTGAGCAGCTCGACCGTGCGGCCCAGCGAGACGATCCGGTCCGGCTGGTGCAGCCGCCGATAGATGCGCCGGACCAGCTTGATGTCCTCCTTGGTGTCCACCGTCAGCCGCACCCCCTCGGGCATCCGGTAGCGCTCCTCGGGCGTGACCGTCACGATCTTGAACCTGCCGGGATGCTCCATGATGTAGGGGTTGACGTGCTCCCGCTCGTAGGGCCGGGTCGCCAGCGAGTCCGCCTTCTTGAGCGCCCCGACCGTGACCACCTCCACGCCGGTGCCCAGAATGCAGCCCTCGACGTAACAGAAATCGGCCTTCTCCCGGCGCAGCGCCTCGACGCACCTGTCAATGAATGTCGGCTCGAACAGCGGGTTATCGGCCGGAAGCCTCACGACCAGCGTCGCCTCGACCAGGTTCGCCGCCGCCACGAACCGCTTGAGCACGTCGTGCTCCGAGCCCGCGAAACCGATGACCTGCCACTCCCGCGCCCGCTTGAGCAGGATCCGGTCGTCCGGGCTCGTGGTGGTGGCGACGACGATGGCGTCCACCTCGTGCGCGTACCTCGCGCGCTCGATAATGTGACGCAGCATCGGGATGCCCGCGATCTCGTCGAGCACCTTGCCCGGGTAGCGCGTGCTTCCCAGGCGGGCCTGTATGATTGCAGCCGTTCTCATGCCGTCCTTCCTGCTGTTCTTCCTGCCCTTTTCTTTTGTCCTGCCTCCGATAGCACCCGCCGCGCAGCGCCGGCCGCCCGCGTGATGCCGCTGAACAAGACGAGACGCCCATCGAGCCCCGCCCCGATGAGCGCGCGGACGGCGGGTTCATCGAGGAGAATTACGTTCGTGGTCAGATTAACAACGGGGATACCGCAGGCCTCAGCGGCTTGGACCAGCTCGGACGGCCGCGCGTCCGTGAGCGGCCCGCCATGCTGGTGCATCAAGACGTCGTATAGCCCACTCCCGGCGGCTGCGTCAACGACTTTCGTAAACAGTGTGCACGGCATGTTGCCCCGCCGCCCGCCTCGTGCTCGGGCGGGGCGCACACCGCAGAGTGCCCGCACGCTCGCTCGCAACGTGGCCTTTCGCCAAGAGCCGACGCTCGATGTGCGACTCAAACGCGCTCACGATCGTGTCCCACGACCGCTCACGGCTCCGCTCGATCCGCGCGCGGCGCACCGCCTCGTCGTTGCCCCCGTCGAGCGCCGCCTCGATCGCGGCGACGAAGCCCCCCGGACCCCGGACAACGGTCACGAGCGGCTCGAGCCCCTCCAGGTCCTCGAGCGGCGTGGCGACGACGGGCTTGCCCGCGCTCAGGTACTCGAACACCTTGGTCGGGTTCGCCGACGCGGTGAACGCGTTGCGCCTGTACGCCAGCACGCACGCGTCCATCGCCCGCACGTACGCCGGCAGCGCGTCGTACGGCCGGGGGCCGAGGAACCGGGCGCGCCGCCGCAGCGCCGGATACTTCCGCAGATCCACGTCGCCCATGACCGGCCCCACGAACACGAACGACCACCCGGGCCGTTGCCTGGCCACGGACTCGAGCAGCTCGAGGTCATCCTTGGTGGCATTCACGGAGCCGATCGAGCCGATCACCGGCCGGCCCAGTCCACGCAGCTCTTCGGGCGTCTCCCCGGCGCGGGCGAAGTGCTCCACGTCCACGCCCGACGGCACCAGCAGCGTCCGGCCGTTCAGGCGCCTCAAGCGCTCCAGGAGCCGCTGGCTCGTCGCGAACACCAGGTCGGCCCGGCGCGCAAGCGCCTCCTCCTGCCGCCGCAAGTACGCCGACGGCAGTCCCGGCATCGAGGCCCAGTCGTCGTTACAGTCGTAGACGACAAGGCTCTCCCTCAGCGACCCAGCGACTTGTGCCGCAAAAGGCGTGCCGACTATCGTCACGACGTCCTGGAATCCCAGCCGGCCCATCACACCCTCGATCCGCCGGCGCACCAGCGCCTCGTTGAGCGCCCGGACCGCGCCGCTCCACCGCAGGCCGGGCAGCACCGGCGGCTCGAGAACCATCACGCCGTCCCCCTCATGCCGCAGCCGGCCCCAGCGCCACGGCCGGCGCCACTTGCGCGCGCGCGTCGGCTCGACGTAGAGCACCCGGTGACGCCGGGCCAGCCGCGTCATCAAGTGCTGGGGCCGGAACCGGACAAAGCCCCGGAAGTCGTAGCCCGACAGGTAGACGACGTCCATCGCTCCTCGCCTTGCATGGAGTACATCGTGCACGTGCGGCACGTCTCCGGCGGCCGGCCCGCCGCAAGCGCCTCGCGGAAGCCCCGGTACGCCTCGCTGTGCCAGATCGCCTCGAACGGCTGCTCGAGGAGGTTGCCGAAATGGATGGTGCGCGGGTCGGGACGCTGGCAGCACGGCGTCACGTACCCCTGCCACGACACGTAGATGCCGCCCCGATACCACGGGCAATTCTCGTAGCCCGCCGTGGGGCCCATCAGCCGCGCCGGCAGTCCCCAGCGCCGCGAGAGCCGCCTCACCTCGCGCGCCAGTTTGCCGAGGTCGGCCGCCGTCAACGTCGCCGGCGGCGTCTCGCCGCGGCCGACGTCCCAGAACTGCACCACGTTAAGGTTGAGCCGGTCGAGCCCCAGCCGGCCCACCAGCTCGAACAGCGCGCGCAGCGCCTCGCGGTCGGCCGTGTGCACAACGGCGTTGGCGCTCAGCTCCAGAAACTGTCCCCGCCGGTTGCGCGCCTCGACGAGCACTCGCACACGCGCCACCACGTCCTCCAGGCACGCCCCCCGCCGGATCGCAGCGAACTGCGCCGGGTCGGCGCTGTCGAGCGAGAGCTCGACCCGGTCGGCCACCGACGCGAGCGCCTCCGCGCTGTCCGGGCCGATCTGCGTGACGTTCAGCGCCGAGTAGGCCCGAATCCCCCGCGCCCGCAAAGCGCGCATCATCCCGAGAAAGTCCGGATTGAGCATCGGCTCGCCGAGCCCCTGGAGCTTGACGGCCTGCAGCCCGTCGAGCTCGTCGAGAATGTGCTCGAACTGGGCCAGACCCATGTGGCCGACCGTCTCCAGCCGGTCGCGCTCGCACATCGCACAGCGCAGGTTGCAGACCGTGGTCGGCTCAATCTGGGCAAAGGGCACGCTCATAGCTTCTGTTCCACCAGGTCCAGCATGTCAGTAGTGACGCTTTCCCACGACCGGTCGGCCGCCAGCGCCCGGTTCGCCTCGACCGGCAACGTCGTCTCGCCGGCCAGCAGCCGCTCGACGCACCGGATGAAGTCCGCCCGGTCCTCGGCGATCGCCAGGCGATCGAGGTAGTAGTGTGTCACTTCCTCGAGCGCGCTCGACACCACCGGCTTGCCCGCCGCCATGTACTCGAGCAGCTTCGTCGGGTTGATGTTGTGGGTCGCCTTGTCCACCTTGTAGGGGACCATCGCCACGTCGAACGCGGCCACGTACCGCGGCAGCTCGGCGTACGGCTTCAGACCGAGGAAGTACACGTTCGGGTGGGGCAGGTTGCGGATCAGCACCCCCTCCTGCACGGGGCCCACCAGCACGATGGACCACTCGGGATGCGCCCGCGCCATCCGGTCGAGCAGCTCACAGTCTATGCGCGCCTCGTCAATCAGCCCCGCGTAACCCACGATCGGACGCGGAATGTTCGCCAGCTCCTCGGGCGGCGCCGCAGGCGGCCCGGCGAAGTGCTCGTAATCCACGCCGCAGGTGAACAGGTGGCAGTTGGGGTTCCATTCGCGCCGCGTTTCGTGCACCTTGCCTGTGCCCGCAAACAGCACGTCGGCCTCGCCCGAGAGCA
>CAZJXV010000302.1:0-4988 GCA_964550015.1 uncultured Verrucomicrobiota bacterium | reverse complement strand
TTCACGCACGCATGTGTCCAACGCACCCTTGAGGGAAATAACTACCCCGCTCCGAGGCAGGATACCAGAATACGGCATCACTGTCAATCTTTTTTCGGGTGCATTCAGCAAGTTCCGACGATTCAGGCGCCGGGTATCTTAGGGCATGAAGAGTCATTCCCAAGTGCTTACTGAGTTCGGTGCGCGATTTGCGCCTGAACAGGCGTGTCGACCGTATCTTGTGCAATTGCGCCAACCTGACGTACTTCTGTGCCTCGACCTCAAGCCAGGAAGACTTGGTCGGCCAATCGAGGTTTGCTGGCGTGTCCTCGCCGCGGCTACCAGGCGCCTTTCGCGGCGGTGACCATCGCTGTGCGTACGCCGTAACACTGTGGGCAGATAGAGGGAGACATGGCCATAACTCACCGCCATCCGGGCCATTGTCCGGCCCTTGGCCGCCGATTTGGGCGCGCTTTGACCTTAGCATGGGCGCATACGCGGCCAGGGGTTACCAGGTCACTGAGCCGGGGGCGCTCGGAGGCGGTTGGAGCGCCGCGCAGGATGCGCCAGGCAGGGCTGGACAAGAGCGTGAGGACCCCGATGATCTCGGACTTTCTCAGGGCCCGTGCCTGCAGGAAAACACTCGCCCAATCCCTGGAGACGGTCAAATCGGCGCATCGGTGCACCACATCAACGTGAACACGAAGGAGAACAAGGTGCTTACCCGTGAATGGCACGCTAATTGCGGCGGAGTAACCTGTGCTCTCAGACCGGAGGGCCCGCCGAGAACCCGACACGAAGAAGGGGACACAGCCAATGGCTGAGCAGGACGTGAACGCCACGGAGGAACAACTGGCCGCGCTCGCACGGCTCTGGGACACGGGGGCCGTCGCCAACGACAATGCGCCGACGCCCGGCACGATCGAAGCCGGCCTCGGCAACGTCATTGTGCACCTGGGCAAGAAGGTGCGTGACCTGGAGAAGGAGTTGGCGGAACTGAGAGCCGGCAATGCCGAGCTTGAAAAGCGCGTCAACGAGCTCGCCGCCGGCCGCGCCGCCCGCTTCGGCGACCTCGAGCGCCTCGCGGTCTCCGACACCCGTACACTCGAAGACCGTCCCCGCAACCAGCGGCCCTGAGCGCGGCGCCCCCGTCTGCCGGCCAAGCCCGACGCCCACGGCGGGAGGGCCCGAACCTACGACACGCGGATTATGATGTCGACGAGGCGGCCATTCCTCACGAGGCCGCCCTTCCCTACCTTGCTGCTTTTCTCGTCGAGAAACGACGATTTCGTTGATGAAACTGGATGAACTCGGATGACGCCCAAGGAGCTCAATGAGCTGCAGAGGATGACACAGATGTGACACACGGCTCGAGCGCACGGGGCTTGGCCTGCGACCCGACTGCGGCCTACCGCCTGTGCTGCAGATCCTCATGATGAACACGCGCGCGCCTCCGCTTGAGCTTGCCCTCCTCGATCGCGCAATAGAGCACGGGCACGACGAACACCGTGATGAGGGCAAAGAGCATGCCGCCAAATGAGGGGATAGCCATCGGAACCATCACGTCGGCGCCACGGCCCGTCGAAGTGAGCACCGGGATGAGCGCGAGAATCGTGGTCGCCGATGTCATGAGCGCAGGCCGGATGCGGCGCAGGCTGGCTTCGAGTGTGGCGGAGCGGACCTCGCCGGCTGTTGTGGGCTTGCGACGCGCGAACGACTGATTGAGGTAGGTGGCGATCACGACGCCGTTGTCGGATGCGATGCCAAACAGGGCGAGGAACCCGACCCACACGGCAACGCTCAGGTTGACCGTGTGGACCTGGAACAGCGCGCGCATGTTCACGCCGAACACGGGGAAGTTGAGGAACCACGGCTGGGCGTAGAGCCAGATCAGGATGAAGCCGCCGGCCCATGCGACCGCGATGCCGGAGAAAACGAGGAACGTCGTCGGGACCGACTTGAACTGGAAGTACAGGATCAGGAAGATGGCGAACAGCGCGACCGGAAGAACGACCGAAAGCGTTCGTGCCGCCCGGACCTGGTTCTCGTACTCGCCGGCGAACTCGATCGTCACGCCCGACGGCCGATCCAGATTGTTGTCGAGGTGGGCTTCGACTTGCTCGATGACGTTGACGGCGGCAAGGCCGGGGGCCCCATCGAACACCACGTACCCGACGAGGAATGTGTCCTCGCTCTTGATCATTTCGGGGCCGCGCTCGTGGGTGATCGTCGCGAGCTGGCCGAGCGGCACCTGCGTCCCATCGGCGGCGGGCACGAGGGTCTTCTCCAAGTCCTCGATCGTGTCGCGTAGCTCGCGCATGTAGCGTACGCGCACCGGGTAGCGCTGGCGGCCTTCGACCGTCGTGGTGATGGGCCGCCCGCCGATGGCGGTTTCGATCACGTCCTGGACGTGCTGCACGTCGATGCGTTTGTAGCGCAACGCCTCGCGGTCGATGACGATTTCGAGATACGGCTTGCCGACGATGCGGTCCACGTTGACCGTCGCCGCGTCGACGATGCCGGGCATGTCCTTGAGCAGCCGCTCGACGTCGAAGGCGACTCGCTGGATCGTCTCCTGGTCCGGTCCTTTGATCCGTACGGCCATGCGGCCGCGGATGCCGGACTGGAGCATGATGCGCCGCGTCTCGATCGGCTGGAGCTTGGTGACCGGCGTCGTCCACGGCGTCTCGGCCGCGTCGCGTATGGCCTGCCAGATGTCGTCGGGGCTCTGGATGCCGGGCCACGCCTGGCGGCCTTCGTTCAGCTCGGGATCGAGCGGCGGCCGCCACACGCGGAACGGCCGCCCGTGGCGATCGGCGATGAGCGCGTTGTTCTCGTCGCGGACGAAACGGCCCTTGACGTAGTAGGGCTCGCCGTCGGCGGCCGGTTGCGGATCGCCTGCCTCGTTGCGGAAGAGGTCGTTCTCGTCGGCCACGTACCGATAGCGGATCGGCCGGCCGCTCTCGTCTGACTTGTACTCGCTCTTGTAGTTGATGATCGCCTCGATCATGCCGATCGGGGCGGGATCGAGCGGCGTGTCGGCCCGGCCGATCTTGCCGACGACGGACTCGACCTCCGGGATGGCGGCGATCGCTCGATCGTGCTGCTGGACCACGTCGAGCGCTTCGCCGATCGAGCCGTGCGGCATCAGCGACGGCATCCAGAGGAACGATCCCTCGTCGAGCGGCGGCATGAACTCGCGGCCCAGGCCGGGGAAGGCGTGGGCGACTGCCGAGACCGGGCGTGACGTCCTGACCGAGCGCGGAAGCCAGCCGAAGATCCTGTCGAAGCCGAGCCACACCATGGTGCCGAGCAGGATCAGCACGAGCGGGATCGTCAGAAACGCCGCCTTGTGGTTCAGGCACCACGTGAGCATGCGCCCGTACCCTCGCCGGAACAGCATGAACAGCACGAGGAACGCCGCGATGAGGACGGACACGAAGACGAGATTGAGCACCAAGCCGCGCTCGACGCCCAGCGGCACCCAGTGGCGCGTGAGCAGGATGGCAACGGCGGCCACGATGATGCCGACCGTGATCCAGGCCGCCCACTTGCCCGCCAGCTTCGGCACCGAACGCTCGCCGAGATGCACGAGGCCGATCAAGGCGATCAGCAGGCCCGCCCACCACGCGGCGAGCACGCCGACGAGGATGCCCGCCGCGACGATGCCGCCGTAGAGGACGGTGCGAACGCGCCGGCTGCTCGGGCCCTTGACGAACAGGATGTGCGCGAGCGCCGGCAGAATCGTCAGCGCCACGATGATCGAGGCGGCGAGCGCGAACGTCTTGGTGAATGCGAGCGGGCGAAAGAGCTTCCCCTCGGCGGCGACCATGGTGAAGACCGGCAGGAAGCTGATGACCGTCGTGGAGACCGCCGTGACGACGGCGCCGCCGACCTCGCTCGCTGCGCGGTAGATGACCTCGAGGCGGCGCTCGTCGGGGCCGGCCTGGTCGAGGTGCCGCAGGATGTTCTCGCAGACGATGATGCCCATGTCGACGATCGTGCCGATGGCGATCGCGATACCCGAGAGCGCGACGATGTTCGCATCAACGTGGAACACCTTCATGGCGATGAAACACATGAGCACGGCCATCGGCAGCAACCCGGAGATGAGCGCCGAGCTGCGCAGGTGGACGACCATGACGAGCACGACGATGATCGTCACGAGGATCTCGTCCCACAGCGCCGAACGCAGCGTGCCGAGCGTTTCGTAGATCAGGCCCGTGCGGTCGTAGAACGGCACGAGGCGCACCTGGCTCACCGTCCCGTCGGGCAACGTGCGTTTCGGCAGGCCGCCCGAGATCTGCTCGATGCGCTGCTTGACGCGCTTGATGGTGGCGAGCGGGTTCTCGCCGTAGCGCACGACGACCACGCCGCCGACGACCTCGGCGCCGCCCTTGTCGAGGGCGCCGCGCCGCAGCGCGGGCCCCAGGCCGACGGTCGCGACGTTCTTGACGTAGATGGGGACGTTGTCGTTGACCTTCACGACGGCGTTCTCGATGTCGGCCAGCGACTTGATGAAGCCGAGCCCGCGCACGACGTACTCGACCTTGTTCACCTCGATCGTGCGCGCGCCCACGTCGACGTTCGAACGGCGCACGGCGGCCACGACCTCGTCGAGGGTGACGTCGTGGGCCCGCATCGCATCGGGGTCGACGTCGATCTGGTACTCCTTGACGAAGCCGCCGACGGAGGCAACCTCGCTCACGCCCTTGACCGACATGAGCGCATATCGCACGTTCCAATCCTGGATACTGCGCAGCTCGTGGAGGTCCCAGCCGCCGGTCGGGTTGCCGTGCTTGTCCCGGCCCTCGAGCGTGTACCAAAACACCTGGCCCAATGCCGTGGCGTCGGGGCCGAGCATCGGCATTACGCCCTGCGGCAGCGTGTCGGGCGCGAGGCTGTTGAGCTTCTCGAGCACGCGCGTGCGGGCCCAGTAGAATCCGGCGCTTTTCTCGAAGATGACGTAGATGGACGAGAAGCCGAACATGGAGACGCTGCGCACCGTC
>CAZJXV010000301.1:0-4993 GCA_964550015.1 uncultured Verrucomicrobiota bacterium | reverse complement strand
TGCTCCTCGGGCCGGATCGAGAGGACCATCGCCTCGACGATGTCGCCCACGCTCAATACCTCGCTCGGGTGGCTGATCCGACGCGTCCAGCTCATCTCGCTGATGTGGATCAGTCCCTCGACCCCCTTGGCCAGCTCGATGAACGCCCCGTACGGCTGCAGGCTCACGATCCGGCCCCGGACGATCGAACCCACCGGGTACTTCTCCTCGATATCGTCCCACGGGTTCGGCTCGAGCTGCTTCAGCCCCAGCGCGATCCGCTGCCGCTCGCGGTCGAAATGCAGCACCTTGACCCGCACCATCTGGCCGATCTCGAGCACCTCGCTCGGGTGGTTCACCCGCCCCCAGCTCATGTCCGTAATGTGCAGCAGCCCGTCGAGCCCGAACAGGTCAATGAACGCGCCGAAGTCGGTGATGTTCTTCACCATCCCCTGGCGCACCTGGCCCTCCTCGATCTCCTCGATCAGCCTGGCCCGGTTGCGCGCCCGCTCCTCCTCCAAGAGCTCGCGGCGCGACACCACCACATTGCGCCGCTCCGGGTTGATCTTGATCAGCTTGAACTCGAGCGTCTGCCCGATGTAGTCCTCCACGTGCGCCACGTGCTTGATGTCCACCTGGCTCGCCGGCAGGAACGCATCCATCCCGATGTCCACGATCAGCCCGCCGCGCACCTTGCGCACAATGCGGCCCGTCACCTTGTCCCCCTCGTGGCAGCGCTCCATCGTCTCTTCCCAGCGCCGCTGCCGGTCCGCCTTGACCTTGCTCAAGGCCACCAGCCCGTCCGAGTCCTCCGCCTTTTCGAGGAACACGTCTATCTCGTCACCCACCTTGTACTCGTCAAGCGAGGGCCCGAACTCCTCGACCGGGATGGTCCCCTCGGACTTGTAGCCGATGTCAACCATGACAAAATCGCGCCCGATCTGCGCGATACGCCCCTTGAGCAACGCGTTCTCCTTGATCACGTTGACCGCGCCGTCGTAGAGGCTCTTCATAGCCTCCCGCGACATCTCCGTCGGTACCTCGATCCGTGTCCGGCCCCCCTGGCGTTTCCCCGTTTCCGGGGCCCCCGTCTTCGGGGCCCCCGCCTCGGAAGGCGCTCCGGCCGCTGCCTCGGGAGCGCTCGGGGCCTCTGACCTGGCGGACCCAGCCTGTTGCGCGCCCTCATCCGCCTTCTCAGGCGCTCTCTCAGACGCTGTCTCAGACGCTGTCTCAGACGCCTTCCCAGACGCCTTCCCAGGCGCCTTCTCGGCCGCGTCGCTTGATTCGTTCAACATTTGGTTTTACCTCCAATTCTCAGAAGACAGACCGCCTGTATAGCACACGGCCCTCTCATCGGCAACAGACATTTCGCACCCGCCCCGTCCCACGCCCGGGGTCACATCCGCCCGGCCAGATCGCCAAGCGCCTTGAACGCCGCGATATTCGCCAGCAGCACGAAACACATCACCGCCACCGTCTGGCCGACGTCCTGCTCGTACGCCTTCAACAGAATGCTCGCCACCACCATACGGGCCTGTTGAAAAAGTCCACCTTTGTTCTTCGCAGCTTTGTCCCGAAGGGACTCCATAGAATAGCCCAGGGTCAGCTTTGCCCCGAGCTCGTCGAGGGGCAAAGCGCAACCCTGGGTACAAAGCCCGCAACAAACCCACCCATAGCCCGAAGGGCTTACATAAGGGGAGTTTTTCAACAGGCCCATACACCCAAGCGACAGCGCCAGCAGCGGATAGGGCGGAAGAAGCGAAATCGCGTACCCGAGCGCCGCCACGCCCAGCGCGCGCAGGAGCGTGTTCTTCGGGTTGCTGAAGGCAACCACCTTGATCCCCACCCACAGCAGCACCGCGGTGACCACCGTCCGCACGACGAAGTAGGCCAGGAGTACTTCCACCGTCGCCAACTCTCGCCTCCCGCGGCTTCGATCGAGCCTTATCCCCGCAAGGCGGCGAGCACCGCCTCGAAATCCGCCGGCAGCGGCGCCGTCACGTCAACCGTCTCCCCCGTCGCCGGGTGCGCGAACGCCAGCCGGTACGCGTGCAGCATCTGGCGCGGCACATCGAGCCCCAGCCGCCGCTCGGCCTTGCCCCGGCCGTACACCGTGTCTCCCAGCACCGGGTGGCGCACGTGGGCGCAGTGCACGCGGATCTGGTGCGTCCGGCCCGTCTTCGGCATTGCGTCAAGATACGTCGTGTCCTTGAACCGCTCGATCACCTCCAAAAGGGTCTCCGCCTCGCGGCCCGACGCCTCGCCCACGCGCATCCGCTTGCGCTCCTTCGGGTGCCGCTCGATCGGCGCCCGCACCACGAGCCGGTCCTCGCCCATCGCACCGCCGACAAGCACCCGGTACTCCTTCTCGACCTCCCGCGCCGCGAACTGCTCCGCCAGCTTCCAGTGCGTCTCCGTGTCCTTCGCCGCCACGATCACGCCCGACGTGCCCTTGTCCAGCCGGTGTACAATGCCGGGCCGTGTCGGTTCGTCGCTCTCGCTCAGCGTCGCGCAGTGGTGCATGAGCGCGTTCACCAACGTGCCCGTCCAGTTGCCGGCCGCCGGGTGCACCACCATCCCCGCCGGCTTGTTGACCACGATCAGCCACGCGTCCTCGAAAACCACCTCGAGCGCGATCGCCTCCGCCGCCGGCTCGGCCGCCTCCGGCGGCGGCACCGTCACCGCCACCTCGTCGCCCGCACGCACCTTCGACGCCGGCTTCGCCGCCCCGTCCTCGACGAGCACGAACCCGCGCTCGATCAGCCGCTTCGCCTGCGAGCGCGACAGCCCCGCCACCGCGTCCGCCACGAACACGTCGAGCCGCCGCCCCGCCTGCCCGCGCTCAACAACGATCTCGTACGTCTCGTCCACCCGCCACTCGCCCATCGGCATGCATGACCCCACCGTTGCCCGCACCATCGCACTCCACCCAAAAACACATGGACACACCTTGCGAACAATGATACTGCGTTCACGGTACGGAAGCGAAAAGGAATCCCGACCCGGAGACGCGGGACCACTGACACCCATCCTCACCGTCCACTTGGCCCTCGCCGGTATGAGATGCGTTCCTCAACACCAGGACGGCGACGTGCATTGTATACAGGCGCCAAAGACCTCCGGGAACTGATCTCGACGGATGCGCCACATCCGCAGCCCGGCTCTCCGGCACACGACGGATCGCAACGACACACCCAGGGGACGAACAGAGCCACGCGGCGCGCGGCAACCGCCTTACTGCTCCTGTGCCTGCTGCAGGCGGCCTGTGCCGGCAGGCCGCGCCCGCGGCCACCGGTGACCGCGCGGCCAACCGCGGGCGCGCGCGCCGCGACCTCCCCCGTCGAGTTCATCGGCGTGTTCGAGGAACGCGCCGTGTTGGCCATGGGGCTCCGAAAGGCCCGCACGCTGACCGACCTCGTCGAGAAAGCGCAGGAATCGTACCGGTCTGGACGCGCCAGCATCCGCGCAACGTTCAAGGTCTCACGGGTTCTGACGGACTGCGCCAGGCGCCCGAAACGGGGCGACCGCGTGTCCGTGACCTTCCGGACTCCGGCCGACCCGAACGACCCCGGCCGCCTCCCCAACGAGCTCATCGGCAGGCAATTCAGAATCGTCCTGTACGACGAGTTCAGCTACCGCTACCGCGGCCGCTTCTCGTGCTCGGAATGGTGCCGGGCGCGAACGAACTCTCCCGCAGAAATCCTCGCCATCGTTCAGCCGCGCTGACGCAGCCGCAATCGGCCTTCTCCGCCACAGACCCGGCCATCCCTGACCTGCATTTCTCACAGCGCGCAAGGCGCGGAAAAAATGGGGACTGGCACCTATTCTTGCATAGATGCCGGACACATGTGACACACCCTAGGACAGAAAAATAGGTGCCTGTCCCCATTTTTTCACAACCACTTGCCTGTTCCTGGCGTGTAGGCCCTTGCGGGGGGACTGGCACCTATTGTTGCGTAGATGCCGGACACATGTGACACACCCTAGGACAGAAAAATAGGTGCCTGTCCCCATTTTTTCATTGCGCATCGCAAACGGCCTCGCGCCGGATGTCGGTGAGACATGCGGGCTAATCCAACCGCCTCAACGCACCAAGCCAAGCTTGCACGAAGCCGCCGTTGCTGACATTATCTCGCGCGGCCGACGCGCCCTAGTACCTGCCTGCAAAGGTCCACGCAGGCCGACGCGCAGCCGCGAAGCGGCGACGGATCCTAGCCTCGGGCGTGAGCGCCTGTTGAACAACCTGTGCGGGCGACGCCCCGTAGGGGCACCACGTGAGTAGCCGTAGGCGTAAGCCTACGGATCGCGAGCGAGGCACAACCAACCTTCGTCGACGGGCGACCGGCCCCGTCCGGGTCGGTCGCCCGTCGAGAAAGAAAACCTTCATCTGTCGCCTCCTGCCCGTAGGCTGACGCCTACGGCTACTGACGTTCGGCCCCTTCGGGGCATGGGACGACGTGCGTCGCGCCCTGGAGGAC
The DNA here is from genome assembly GCA_964550015.1 of uncultured Verrucomicrobiota bacterium. Classification (GTDB taxonomy): domain Bacteria; phylum Auribacterota; class JABMQX01; order JAFGEW01; family JAFGEW01; genus CAZJXV01. Next base: position 536 of record CAZJXV010000301.1, on the reverse strand, counting down.
GTGCTGGTCGCGGTTCCTTCAACAGGCCCGTGAGCCCCAGGCGACCCGGCCAAACGTAGAAACTCATCGAGCGCCGAAGGTGCAACAGAAGACACGGCCGATCATACAGGCATTTCCGCAACCAGGGACTAGCGCCATCGCCGCCGCATGAGCCGGTTCCTGCAACAGGGGGACACGAGAATGAAACTGGGCGGGCCGGTCTTCGAAGAACTCACCGATCCCGACGCCTGGATCGAAGCGCACCGCCAGTGCGGGTACACGGCCGCCTACTGGCCGCTCGATCACGCCGACGGCGCCTGGGTCCGCGCAGCCGAAGAAGCCGGCCTCGTCATCGCCGAAGTCGGCGCCTGGAGCAACCCGCTCAGCCCCGACCCCGAACAGCGCCGCGCGGCCCTCGAGCTGTGCCGCGCGTGCCTCGCCCTTGCCGACGAGGTCGGCGCCCGCTGCTGCGTCAACATCGCCGGCTCGCGCGGCGCGCAGTGGGACGGGCCCCATCCCGACAACCTCACCGGCGAGACCTTCGACATGATCGTCGA
>CAZJXV010000300.1:0-4998 GCA_964550015.1 uncultured Verrucomicrobiota bacterium | reverse complement strand
CCTTCGCTCTCGGCGCCACCGACCTTCACGAACTTGTCGAATATCTTCGACTGGTGTTCCTCGGGGATGCCGGCCCCGTCGTCGCTAACGGAGATGTAGACCTGCCCGCGTCCGCTCTCGGCAGAGACCCGGATGTGGCCGCCCGGGTCAGTGTAGCGCAGGGCGTTCGTGATGAGGTTGGTCAGAATCCAGCTCACCTTGTTCGCGTCCGCCCGCACCTCGGGCACGTCGTCAGGCACTTCGACAGCGAGTTCAACGGATTTCTCTTCTGCCTGATTCTTCAGAACGGAGATGGCCTTGTCCACGACGATGCTCACCGGCACACGGGTGAAATCCATCTCCACCCGCCCGGATTCGATCTTCGAGAGGTTCAGCAGGTCCTTGAGGAGCGCCTTCAGGCGGTGCACGTCCTCGTGCGCGGCTGAAAGCAGTTCCATCTGCTCGCGGCTCAGCTTGTCCGGCAACTGTTCTCGAAGCAGGTCCACGCTCATCTCGATGCCGGTCAGGGGCGTTTTCAACTCGTGAGAGGCGGTCATGATGAACTCACTCTTAAGCTTCTCCAGTTCCTTGAGCCTGGTCACGTCCCGAAGGACGAGCACCACGCCCCGGAGAACCGCCTCGGAGGCCTGCACGGGCACGATGGAGAACAGGAAGTGATGCGTCTCTTCGCCCCGCGTGATGCTGAGGACGTCCTCGCCTTCCGCGATATCCGAGGCCCGGCCGGACTCCACGGTCTGCCTGACGCGGCCGAACAGCCTCTCGTTGTTAACAACCTCCAGGAAGTGCCGGCCCTGTGCTTCCGACCGCTCCACGTTCAGCGCCGTGGCGGCGGCGCGGTTCATGTTGCTGATCCTGAGTTCCTCGTCCACTACGACGATCCCGTCGTCTATGGAACGGATGATGGCGTCGCTCTTCTGCTTCTCGGTGACGATCTGCTGGAGGTTCATGTCCCGGTAGGAGCGCAGCTTGCTCACCATGGCGTTGAACTCCCCGGCCACGCGCCCGAGCTCGTCGCTCGACTTCGCCGGGACCGTCGCATCGTAGTTGCCCTCCGCAACCTGGCGGGCCGCCTCGGTCAACTCCCGAAGCGGGCGCACGAGCAGCCGCGACAGGAAGAGGCTGAAGCCCACGCCGGCGATGATAGCCGTTAGGCCGATGGCCGTGATAGACCACAGAGCGCGCTGTGCGACCGTCTCGGCTCGGTCGCTGGCCTCGTACATCGTCTGCTGGTTGATCTCGCGCAGACTGGCGCATGCGTCCCGCACGTTAGTGAAGGCAGGCTGCAGCGTCTCGTGGTAGAAGCGGGCCACCTCGTCCCGGCTGCCGCCGCTGGCCAGGTCCCTGATGTTGGAGAAGCCGACCAGGTAGTCTGAGTAGCCCGCGGCGATGCTCTCGACAATCTCCTTCTCGCCGCTTATGGTGATGTTGTCCCGGGCCCGCGTGAGCGACTCGTAGAAAGCGCCTTCGTTCTCCCGGAAGTTCGCCAGCGCCTCGTCGCCGAATCCCAGGATGAGCAGGAGCGTGGCGCTGTCCTGGCGCTCGATGGCGTCAATCATGCTCTCGGCGGCCAGGATGCTCTTGTAGTTCTCGCGCAGGATGGCGTCGCTCGCCCGGCCCAGCTCGAGCAGGTTGACGAAGGCCCATGCCAGCACGAAGACCAGGAGCGCAAGGATGGCTCCGTAGCCGACAAGGATCTTCTTGCGCAGTGTCCACGTCATGCCTGCTTGCCTTTCAGCACAGTCACACGCCAGTTGGCAGTGCTACGGCCCACGGTGGCCCCCCAGTGCCGAGCTAACCAGTCGGCCGACATTATACCGGTCACCTGCCGTGATTTCGAATCCGCCGGCGGCGCCGACGAGGTGCATCCCGGAGATCGTGCCTCAATGGGGGTGGGGTTCGCTGCCGCGTGTTCTTCTGTGCCGCTGGTGAACGTAGGGCTTGCGACACGGGACAGATCGCGTAGGATGGGCTGATGAAAGGTAGAGAACAGCTTGGCGGCTAGCTACCGCCGGGCCGGAGAGCCAAGGAAACCAACGGGCCGTGCAGGGGCCTGCACCCTCTGCGCGGCCCGTCTTCTTTGGCGGAAGGGAAGGACATGGCGGACGAGCTGAAGGACGTCATCGAGAAGAACGCCCAGGGGCCGAAGAGCGCCCGCGGCGACGTGGGCGAGGTCCAGCAGCACTCGCTGGCCGACCAGATCGAGGCGGACCGCTACCTGGCGTCGCGGGAGGCCCAGGCGAAGCCGCACAAGGCGCTGCGGTTCGCCAAACTGTCGCCGCCGGGGGCCGACTGACGGCGGGCGTGAGGCGTGAGGCTCGAGGCGTGAGACGTGAGGCACGGCAACGACACAGACGGCAAAGGCGGAACGCGCAGGATGCTTGGGTGGCTGAAAAGGACGGCAGGCGGGCGCGCGCAGGCTGAGCGGGCGCCCAGCGACAGCCGGCGGCTGAGCGACGCCGTGCTCGCAAGGCGCTACCTCGCCGTTGTCCGCGCCGGCGGGCTGCGGGCGCGGTACGACGCCGCCGCCACGACCGAGGACAACCGCCGCCACTGGGCCAATGCCGACGCGCTGAGCGCCGATGCGGCCGCCGGCGCCGACGTGCGGCGCACGCTCCGCAACCGCGCCCGATACGAGGTCGCCAACAACTCCTACGCGCGCGGGATCGTCCTGACGCTGGCCAACGACACCGTCGGCACCGGGCCGCGGCTCCAGATGCTCACGGCCAGCAGCGCGGTCAACGACCGCCTCGAGCACGAGTTCGAGGCGTGGGCGCTCGAGGTCGGCTTGGCCGAGAAGCTCCGCACCATGCGCATGGCCCGTGCCCAGGATGGCGAGTCCTTCGTGATCCTGGCCACGAACCCCGCGCTCGACGGCCTGGTCAAGCTCGACCTGCGCGTCATCGAGGCCGACCAGGTGACGACGTCGTTCCATTACGCCACCGACGAGAACGAGGTGGACGGCGTCGTGCTCGACCGCTACGGCAACCCGGCGGCCTACCACGTCCTGAAGGAGCACCCAGGCGCGAACCGCTGGGCCTTCGCGCAGGACTTCGTCACGATCCCATCGGCGGACATGATCCACGTCTTCCGCCAGGACCGGCCGGGACAGCACAGAGGCGTGCCGGAGATCACGCCAGCACTTCCGCTCTTCGCGCAGCTTCGGCGCTACACGCTGGCCGTCCTGAGCGCGGCCGAGACGGCGGCCGACCTGGCCGGCGTCCTCTACACGGACACCCCGGCCGGCGGCGAGACCGAGGACGTCGAGCCGATGGACAGCATCCGCCTGGAGCGCGGCATGCTGATGACGATGCCGGGCGGCTGGAAGATGGGGCAGGTGCAGGCGCAGCAGCCCTCGACGACATATGCGGAGTTCAAGAAGGAGCTGCTGAACGAGATCGCCCGCTGCCTGAACATGCCCTTCAACGTCGCCGCCGGCAACTCGTCGGGCTACAACTACGCCTCCGGCCGCCTCGACCACCAGACCTACTTCAAGAGCATCCGCGTCGACCAGGCCTTCATGGCCCAGAAGGTGCTCGACCGCATCCTGGCGGCGTGGCTCTGGGAGTACGCGCTCGAAGCGGGGCTCGTGGACCGTGTGCCGACGGACGGATTCAGGCGGATCCTGCCGGTGCACCAGTGGTTCTGGGACGGGATGGAGCACGTCGACCCCGCCAAGGAGGCAAGCGCGCAAGAGACGCGCCTCAAGAACCACACCACCACGCTGGCGCACGAGTACGCCCGGCAGGGCAAGGACTGGGAGGCCGAGCTGAAGCAGCGGGCGCGGGAGGTGTCGCTGATCAGGGAACTGGGCCTCACGCAGGCCGAAGCACGCCCGCAGCTTCCCGAGAGGCAAACCGACGAGATCAAGGAGGCGGCCCTGGTGCCGGCCTGAGGGGAGGGACATGGACGAGTTCCTGATCATCGAGCCGGACCGTCCGGTACGGGCGGCAAGCGAAACCGAGCCGGCGAAGGCCCGCGTGATTGGGGTCGCCTACTCAGGCGGGAAGCTGAACCTGCCCGGCTGGCGGCACCCCGTTGTGGTCGACCTGGCCGGGCTGGAGATCCCGGAGGCTGTTCCGCTCCTGACCAATCATGAGAACCGCACCGGGAGCCGCGTCGGCATGGTGCGGGCCCGCGTCGAGGGCAACGGCCTGACCATCGAGGGCGAGATCGTGTCCTCCAGCGGACAGGCGCAAGGCATCGTGGAGCAAGCCCGTGCCGGCGCCGACTGGCAGCTCTCAATCGGCGCGGAGGTCAAGGAAGCGGAGCTTGTGCGGAGTCGCCGCACTATCAACGGCCAGGTCCACGTGGGGCCGTTCTATCACGTCAAGCAAGCGACGCTGCGCGAGGTCTCGGTGGTGGCCGTGGGGGCCGACGTGTCCACGCGCATGAAGGTCGCCGCACGTTTTCACCTGATCGGAGGAAGGACGATGGAGTTTGAACAGTGGCTGAAGGAGCACGGCATCGACGCCGATGCCATTGACGAGGAGAAGACGGCTGGGCTCAGGGCGGCCTTCGAAGCGGGTGAGGAACCGCCTCAGGCTGAGCCGAAGAAGAAGGAACCTGAGCGCAAGCCGGAGCCCAAAAAGGTCCAGGCCAAGGACAGGGGCAATGCGGCCATCGAGGCCGTGGCGCAGGCGCGCGAGGAGGCGGAGGGCGCGATCAGCGCCGAGCGCGAGCGCGTGGCAGCCATCCAGGACATCTGCGCCAGCGAGTTCCCGCGCCTGGAGCGGGACGCGATCCGGGGCGGCTGGACCGTCGAAGACACCAGCCAGAAGGTCCTGAAGGCGATGCGCGAGAACCGTCCGCAGGCCGACGTGAACATCTCGGTCAATCACGACCGGGGGCGCGACTTCGACACGAAGGCTCTCGAGGCGGCGCTCTGCCTCAGGGCGGGCATCCCGGACGAGCAGCTCGTGAAGGCCTACGGGGAGCAGGTGGTCGAGACCGGAAGAGCGTCGTGTAGGGAAAGAGTGTAGATCTCGGTGGTCGCCGTAT
>CAZJXV010000299.1:0-5032 GCA_964550015.1 uncultured Verrucomicrobiota bacterium | reverse complement strand
CTCCGCTCGACGGCGCGCAGCATAGGCGCGGGTGTCGGCATCGTGCTGGAGCCGCGAGAGGATAAGCTCGAAGTCGCCGTGGATCTGGTCGAGCCCTGCCGCCGAATGCATCACGCCGAACGACCAGTCCTTGCCATGGAAGTAACCGTGCTCGCGGTACACGGGGATACCCCGGTTGTCCGCGTTCGTGTCAGCAATGGTGACGTCGCCTGCGGGCACGGCGTCCAGGTAGGCCTTGACCCGTTCTGCCGTCCACGTCTCCCGGCTCCAGAAAAAGTCCCATGAGCACGTCGCCCACACCGCATCGGGATCAACCTCCTTGAGCAGCGCAAGGAACCGCAGCGACGCCTTCTTCTTCAGCGTGAAGTTCTCCTCGGGCGACCCCTCGGGCGACGTCTCCGCGTACGGGCCGGCGAAGTACATGTGGTCTGTGCCGAACGTCTCGATGAGCTTGCCGACACAATGCTTGGCGAATGTGGCGTAGAGGGGATCGTCAGGATGAAGCTCGGCGTGGCTCCACCGTTCCGACTCGACGTACTTACGGTCCGGGTACTTGGCCTTGAACTCCTGCGGCACTTGGCCCGGCGCGAAGCCATAGATGAACCGGATGCCCAGGCTGCGCCCGTACTCGAGCGCCTCGCGCGTCATCGCCGTACGCATCGCCGGCGGCCAGGACCACGAGATGGGAAACCCGGAGACCGACAGCACCTCCTTGCCCGGCGGGCCGACCGGGTAGCCGATCTCCTCGCACGTCTGTCGGATCACGTCGTCGGCCAGACCTGTCGTGATCCCCAGGGGCGCCATCGCCACGTTCAGGCGGCGTTTGGCCATCCAGCGCAGCTCGCGTTTTATCTCGTCGAGCGTCCAGAACCGCGCGTAGAACTTCTTCAAACCCCAGTGCCCGCCGCCCACGGCCATAGGCCCCCGCCGGTCCGGGAAGCGCGGCGACGACACAAGCGCCTGCCCATCGAACGCAAGCGCGCGCCTCGGGATGTATTCCCCATCCTGGAAGAACCCGACGTGGCAGCACTCCTGGAGATAGGCGTACACCGCGTACAGCGTGCTGACCGGCTCCGCCCCGGCCAGCACAACACAGTGTTTCCCATTGTGAGCGACCGGCTGGATGATGATCGCCTGCGGCGAAGCGAGCGCCGCCGAAATCGCACCGTCCAAAGCCCCATCGAGCTCCGCTGCGAGCGGGTTCGCGCCCGGCGGGCCCACGACAAGCGTCGTCGCCGCTGGTGCCCCTTCGGTCCCACTGACCAGCCTGGGCTGCGTCCCCGTGATTCGCTCAACATACGCGGCCAGTTCCTCAGCAGCCGCACGGTACCCTTCGCCGCCGTACACGACGGCCACACTTGCCTTGGGCATGCTTCAGCTCCCTCGCTTCGTCCAGTAGATGCCTTGAGGCCCGCGCCGATCTCCGGGGCCGGGCGCGAACCCCCCTCCCATCCTATACCAACTCGCCAACGAACATGCTCGAGTTTTTCACGAGAATAACCGTAGGGAAGCCCTCGATCATCTCGGCGAGGCGGCCCGCGTAGGCGGCTTCCTCGCCCGGCGCCGGCTCCGCCAGCCCCATGAAGATCACGTCGCTTTCGCTCGATTCCTCGCGCATGATCTCCACAACGGTCCGACTCTCCGGCTTGAGAATCACCTTCGCCGTAGCGTTGATGCGGGCCTCCGGAATCATCGCCGCAAGACTTCGCTCCGTCTCCTCCTTCGCCATCTCGCTGACCGCGATGCTCTTCACGGCAATGTGCGCCCCGCGCCATTCGGGGTTATGGGTCAGCAGGTGCGCCAGCAGCAGCATCATGTCGCCGTTGCGCTGCTTGCCCCGCCACCAGATGTCAATCTGTCTCGGCCGTTTCTCCACGACGCGCTCCGCCAGGCGGCAGATGATCAGGGACTTGCGCAGCCGCGTCGCCTGCCGCATGATCCGGAAATATGACGCGACTCGCTCGACCTTCGTGCTCCAGCCGAGCATGATCGTGTTGGAATCGAGGCCGGCAATCCCGTGCGACTGTGCCAGGTCAATGACCCCGGTCTCAAAACTGCTGACGACGCTCACGTTACTGAAGACGGTCAGGCCGTACCCATCGAGCGCCGCCCGAAGCTCCGCCTGCTTCTCGTCAATGTCGAGTCCCTGGACCTGCTCGAGGTTGCTCTCGATCAGATTGCACGCGGTCACAATGCCGCGGTCGTGGCTCAGCCAGCTCGCAAACCGCACGAGCTCGATCCGCTTCCAGATGTTGCCCGAGAACACGAGGATGTTCGGCCGCCAGTTGCGCGGCTCCTCGGGCAGCGACTTGACGTTGAGCAGCGCCAGACGCGCCACGCCCAGCCAGAAACCCCGCCGCACATCGCCCCACGTGGCCGACATCGCGCGCCGCCGCAGCCACCACCAGATGGCAATCTCGACGACGATGGCAACGATGCACGCGACCTTGCTGATAAGAAACATCACGGCAAAACACCCGAGCGCGCCCACAAACGAGAGCACCCACGGCACGCTGACTCGCGGGCGATACGACGGCTCCCCCACAAGCTTCTCGAGTCCGGCCACGAGGTTCAGCATCCCGTAGGTCGTCAGGAAGAACATCGTGACCACCGGCGCGACGGCGTTCAGGTCGCCCAGCAGCACCGCCCCGAGCGCAATCCCCGCAGACACGACGATGGCCACAAGCGGCGGCGCGCCCGATGCCTTTGCACGCGCGAACACCCGTGGCACGACGCGATCGCCCGCCAGCGCCTGCAGCGTGCGCGGCGCGCCCAGGGCGCTGCCCACCGCCGACGAGAGGATCGCGCCCCACAACGCGGGCAGCACGACCAGCGGCACAACGGCGATCTTCATCCAGAGCAACTTCTCGCCCTTGCCGATCGCGATGAGGGAGGCCTGGTCCGCGCTGAACGCCAGCACAATGGGCACGACGAGATAAACCGCGAACCCCACGAGCACGGCCGCCATTGTGCCGATCGGGATCGCACGCTCGGGCTTGCGTAGATCGCCCGAAAGTCCGAGGCCCGCCATCACCCCGGTGACCGCGGGGAAGAACACGGCAAAAACGGTCCAGAACGTGTACTGCCCCGTCCCCTCTGCCCAGCGCATCGGCTCGCCCACGTTCCGCAGCGCCGCCCCCACGAACAACGCCGCCAACGACAACCCGATCAGAATCATGATCGGGATCTGCGTCGACAGCGCGAACCTGGCGCTCTTGGTCGAGAGCAGCGTCACCCCGATCACAATCACGGCCGCGACGATCTGCACCATGCCCGGCGTCATCTCCGGCCACGCAAACCGCAGCGATTCCGCAAGCCCGAATGCGTACAGCGTCACCGACAGCGCCTGCGACAAGAAAAGCGGAAGCCCGAGCGCACCGCCGACCTCGATGCCCAGGCTTCGCGAGATGATATAGTAGGCGCCGCCAACGCCCACGCGCATGTTCGTCGCCACCGCCGAAAGGCTCAGCGCCGTCACCAGCGTGATCACGTTGGCGATCCCCACGATCACCAGCGCCTTGGCCAGACCCGCATTGCCCACGACCCAGCCGAACCGCAGGAACATGATCACGCCGAGGATCGTGAGAATCGAAGGCGTAAACACGCCGAGGAACGCGCCGAGCTTGCCGTCGGCGGCGGCACGCGGTGTGATGTGGCGTTTCCCGGCCATAGCAGCGCCCCAATCCGGCGGTGGTGTCGGAAATCTCAAGACGCCAAAAGCATTGCATCACACCACGGGATGTGACAAGCGATTTTGCCGCGCCCGTGCCTGGGCTAGGGGAGGCCTTCGCCCAGCGAGCTCACGATGAGACCGGAGTGCAGCACGCCGCGTGTGCCTCGGAGGCTGTTCGCGGTCGCAATAATCTCCTCTCGCGTTCCCCTCATCAGAATGAGTTCGAGACACCGATCGTGGCTCAGGTGATGGTGAAGGTTCGAGAGGATCTGCGCCTCCGCATCGTGCTGCGCTTCCCGGAGCCGCTCAGAAATGTCGCGCGAGTGGTGGTCGAACAGCAGCACCACGGTCGCCACCGCTTCCTCGCCGGCTTCCCATTGCTCCTCGACAAGCGCCCGGCGCACCAGATCGCGGATCGCCTGCGACCGGCTCTGGTACTGGTGCGCCGCTACGAACTGGTCGAGCTTCGCAAGCAAGGCGCGTTCAATTGAAACCCCAATGCGGGCTACCTCGTCCATCGCGTCCCTCCGGGCTCAAGGTCCAGACGCACCTCTTGTACCAGAGACGTGCGGCGGCGTCGAGCCAAAGAGAACGTTCACCCCGCCCACGCCGAGGTTGACGCAGAGGCGCTGCGTGCAGTATCAACAGGCGCGTACATCAAGGACGGGCGACCCCATCGTCTAGTCAGGCCTAGGACACCGGGTTTTCATCCCGGCAACACGGGTTCAAATCCCGTTGGGGTCGCATTCTGTTTACGGGCTCGCACGCGCGGGAGCAGAGAGATCACATGCCAGAAAAGCGCAAAGTCGTCATCATCGGCGTGGACGGCGGCACCTTCGACCTCGTCAAGCCATGGATCGCGCAAGGCCACCTCCCTCACTTCAAGCGCCTCATGGACGAGGGCTGCCACGCCGTCATGCATGCCCCGGTCGGCGCGCCGATCTCGCCCGCGAGCTGGTCGTCGTTCGCCACCGGACTCACCCCGGCCGGGCACGGGATCCTGGACTTCGTCAAGCTCAGCTCACGCGTATACGCTCGCCAGATCCAAACCTCCAGGGTGCGCCGGGGGCAGACCCTGTGGGGCTACTTTTCCGAGCGCGGCCGGACGGTCGGGATCAGCGAGGTGCCGTTGACGTACCCGCCGGACACCGTAAACGGGTTCATGGTTTCGGGGCATCCGGCGCTTACGCTGAAGAAGAGCTTTACCTACCCGGAGAGCCTGACCGCGGAGCTGCTCGAGGCGGTCCCGGACTTTGTGTCGGCGGCAGCCAAGATCGTGCGCGTGCATCGTTCCCCAGGCGACAAGTACGCCGAGTTCGCCAAGTGGCTTTACCGTACGGCGGAGAGCCGGCTCCGTAG
>CAZJXV010000298.1:0-5104 GCA_964550015.1 uncultured Verrucomicrobiota bacterium | reverse complement strand
AGCTCGGCCAGTACGACCTGGCGCTCATGTCGCTCGAGAACGCCGAGCAGTTCGGGGCGCCGGTGTTTGACGTGGCGTCGAACAGGGGGCTGGTGCTGGTCGAGCTCGGGCGGTACGCGGAGGCGGCGGCGGCGTTCGAGCGGGCGCTGCAGGAACGGCCGACGTACGCGCCCGTGCGTTTCGAGCGGGCCCTGGCGCTGGCGAAGGACGACCGGCCCGAGGAGGCGATCCTCGAGCTCGAGCGGGTGACGACGCTGCAGCGGGCGTTCGCGCGGGCTTATCTCGAGAAGGCGCGGCTGCTGGCGCGGGTCGGGCAAGGCCGGTCTTCGATCGTCCAGTACGAGGAGTACCTTTCGCTCGCGCCGAAGGACGCGCAGGCGTGGAACGAGCTGGGCAACGTGCGCTTTGCCCGGGGCGAGTACGAGCTCGCCGAGGACTGTTTCCGGAAGGCGGTCAAGTACCGACGTGATTTCTATCAGGCCTACCTGAACCTGAGCGCTACGCTGGAACGGCTCGATCGTGGGCGGGAGGCGGCGCGCGTGCGCCGCAGGGCGGAGCGCTACACGCCCGAGGACGCGGCGCCGGAAGGCGAGCCGGATGCCGAGGAGGGGGCCGAGGAAGGGGCCACGGAATAGGCGCGCGCGGGGCGCTTGCCTAGCACGTAGTAATGAAACGGCCCTGCCGCTTGATGGGCGGCGGGGCCGAGGTGCGTTGGGGCTTTGCGGGCCGCTATTTCTTGACCGACTTGATGCGGCTGAACTGCAGGCGCGCCTTGTTGTGCGTGTTGGCGAAGGCGGTCAGCACGTTCGAGAGCGTCCGTTTGATCTTGAGGATGTTGTCCTGGGTGGCCTTGATCTGGAGGCGCACGCTCTGGATGGTGGCCTCGGCGCCGCGCTTCTGGTCTTCGAGGTCGCGCAGGTCGAAGTGGACGGTCTGGAGCTGGTTGTCGAGCTCGGCCTTCTCGGCGCGCACGCCGTCGGTCTTGTTTTTGAGGACGCCGATCTCGTAGGTGAGCTCGTCGCGCGTCTGATTGAGCCGGTTGATCTTGTCGTCCTTCTTGCCGATGACGAGCTCCTGCCGCTCGACGTCTTGCCGGACGAGGTCGGTCTGTTCGAGGAAGGCTTCGTAGTCGGCGCGCGCCTTCGCGAGTTGCGCGTCGAGGTCCTTGCCGCGCCTGATCTCGGCGGTGGCCTGGCGCACGAGCTTGCCGAGCTGTGTGTTGCGGCGTGTGAGGCCGCGCAGCTCCTCGCGTGCCTGGCGCAGGTCGGTTTCGAGCGCCTTGTTGACGTCGAGGATGAGCTCGAACTGCGTGTCGAGCTCCTTGGCGAACTCGAGCGGCTCGAACTCGCCGGTCAGCAGCGAGTCCACGTCCACGGCCAGCTCGCGGTCGCGCATGGCGATTTGCGAGGCGGCGGGATCAATGTCGTGGAGGGCCGCGTCGTGGTTTTCGGCTTCCGGCGTCGTCGAGCCGGCACCTTCGGACTCAGCGCCCATCTACGTGTCTCCCGCTGTGCGTGGTTTGCCTCGGGCCGGACCCTCTTGTCCGGGACGATTATAGCCGGCTTGGCCCGGGGCGCAAGGCCCATTTCCGCCGGGGCCTGCGCGGGCACGGCGCGGGCCGCGGGCCGGTGCGCTTAGCTCCGGATCATGGACGAGGCGTGCAGCGCGGCGTCCATGACGCGGCGCGAGGGGTCGCGCACGAGCTCTTCGAGGGCGGGCAGGGCGCGCTTGTCGCGGAGCCAGCCGAGGTAGGTGGCCGCCATGGCGCGCACGTCCTCGCTCGGGTCGCGCAGGGCCTTGAGCAGGTAGTCGGTGGCGCGTGCCCGGTCGCGTGCGAACAGGCCCCGGAGCGCGGCGGTCCGCACCGCGGGCGGCTCGTGCGTCTCGTCGAGCACGCGGCAGAGGAATGTCATGATGCCGGGCCCGGGATGGCTGACGAGCTGGTGCACGACGGGCGGGCGCCACCTCGGGGGCGCGATCCGGTACAGGTTCGTCAACGTGCGCACGGCCGCGTCGCTTTCGAGGCGTCCGAGGATCTCGATTCCCTCGCGCAGGCGGCTGGCGTCGCCCGCGCAGAGGCGCTTGACCGCCTGGTCGAAGAGGACGTGCTCGAAGGCGCTGGTGAACTCGGGCCGGGGCGGGAGGACGGCGCGCGGCTCGAGCGTGGCTTCGAACGGCACCTCCCCTTCGTCCTCCTCGGTCGGGGCCGCCTCGGGGGGCTCGGGTTCGGGGGCACGGGCCGGGGCCGGCCTGGGGGGCGGCGCGGGCTGCGCTCCCGGCATGGCGGTCTGGATTTCGGCCACGACTTCCGCGAGGCCGGTGGCCTCGTCGGGCGGCATCAGGTCGTCGTCGGGGATGTGTTCGTGTCGCGTCATCTCGGGTGCTTCCTCCTGGGGGGCCGACTCGGGCGGCGCCTCCCCGGCGTGGGCCTGCGCCGGTTGCGCCCGGGTACGGGCGGGGCGGACGATCCCGGCGGCACGTCGGAGCTCGTCGGCGCCGAGGACGCCCACGAGGCCCTTGCCCGGGCCGCGGCGTTCGAGGATGCGGCTGATCCGGGCCGCCAGGTGCCGGGTCTCGGCGGTCTCGCGTTGCTTGCGGCGCATGAGCCATGAGACGTGATCGGCGACGTGCCGAAGGTATTCAGGCATGGCCCCCCTCGCGGTTCTCGCTGTCGCGGGCCCGGGCCCGGCGCCTGCCCGGGGGTCACTTTTTCAGGATGCGCTCGGCCTTGCGCTTGGACACCTCGAAGGAGCCGTGGAGCTTCGAGAGGGCCATGCGCGCCTGTTCGAGCTCGGCCTCCGCGGCCTGGGCGCGTTCCTCGTCCTTGGCGAGGATTTCGCGGAGCTTGCGGATTTCGAGCATCATCTCGCTGCGTTCGAGCTTGGCGACCTGCAGGTGGCTGTCGGCCTCGGTGCGTTCGTTGCGCACGTGCGACTGCTGCTCCTTGAGCGCGGTGAGCTCGGCGCGCATCTCTTCCTCTTCGGCCTGGAGCGTTTCGACCCGCTCGTCCTTGCTCGTGGCGGTGGTTTTCTTTTCCTCGAGGAGCTCGCGCAGCTCCTTGAGTTCGGCGCTTGCCTTGGCGATCTCGGTCTGGAGGAACTCGACCTCGCTGCGGACGCCGGCGCGGCGCTGGACTTCGGCCTCGAGCTGCTGGAGCTGCTGCACCATCTCCTCGTTGGTGCGGCGCTGCTGGGCGATGCGGTTGCGGGTGTCGGCGAGGTCGGTCTCGAGCGACTGCTTGACGTCGAGGAGCACGTCGAGCTGGCTATCGAACTCCTTGATGAACTGCAGGGGATCGAGCTCCTCGGGGACGAGGTCGGTTCCGGCGGGGGGCGCGGCGGATTCGGGCGCCGCGACGGGCTTTTTCGGGCGGCGTTGTGCGGCGCGCCTGGTCTTGGCCGGCGCGGCCGTGCGCCGCGCGGTTTTTCTCTTCGCGGCTTTCTTTGCCATGGTCCGCCTCCCGTGTCGGAGTCTCGGTCGCTTTCTGATGCGCGGCGGTACGCGGGACGACTGCCGGCGCGGCTCACAGGTCGGATGGCCCCGGCAGGGGCACGGGTCCCTTGGGCGCGACAGCAGTGCCGTTTACGCGGTAGGAGCTAGTAGCAGAGGTTCGGCGACGTGTCAAACGCTATTTTGCGTTCAGGCGGTGGTCCAGGCGTCGCTCTCTGCGGAAATCTGGCTGCGGGGCACGCCGAGGGCGTGGAGGGCGTCGGCGTCGGCGCTGCTCCTGACTTTGAAGGCGACGTTCACCTTGTGGGCGTCGGCCTGCTGGACGATGCCCTCGATCAGTACGATGCAGTCGGTGTTCTCGGGCGCGATCGCGCACAGGTCCACTTCCATCGTGGAGCGGTTGTTGCTGAACATCTCGTGCAGCTCGGTGCGGAGCCGTTGGTCGAAGGCATCACGGTCCGTCGCGGCGGCGGCGGGGCCGGCGGCGTTCACTGTGAGGACCAGCACGTCGTCGCGGTCGTAGAAGTAATACTTGTCGCGCTCGAGGAGGCGGTCGGCGGCGGAGTGCACGGCATCGCTGAGGGCGGGCCGGGCACCGCTGAGGGCGTGCAGGGCATCGCTGGGGGCGGGCAGTTCGATGGTGCCGTTGAGCAGTGCTTGAAACGCCTGGTCGGGTGTCTCGGCCTGGCCGCCGGGCACCAGCAGGGCGATCCGGGCCCCGTCGGTCTCCGGACTGCCTTTGATCTTGGCGACCACTTTGCGGCTGTCAATGACGGGGATGGTATGGCTGAGCAGCAGGAGGTCGGGTGGCTGTTTCATCGCCTGGTGCAGGCAGTCGGCCCCGTCTTCGGCCTCGACTACGTCGTAGTGCTCGCGCAGGGCTTCGACGGCGAGGCGGCGCACGGCGTCGTTCTCGCTTGCCACCAGCACGAGGGGGCGCTTCTTGCGGAGGCCGGGGGGCGCGGCCTGGGGCGGGTCGCGTCGTGCGCTCATTTCCTTGAGGAGCTTACTGACCTTGGTGCGGAGGCCGAGGGGGTCGAACGGTTTGACGATGTAGTCGCAGGCGCCGAGCTTGATGGCGGCGATGATGCGGTCTTTCTCGCTCAGCGAGGTGACCATCACCACGGGGATGTGGGAGATCTCGGTGTTCGTGGACCATTCGCTGAGGAACTCCATGCCGTCCATGACGGGCATCATCACGTCGCACAGGATAAGGTCCGGCCGGGCCTGGAAGCTCTGGCTGAGTCCTTCGGCGCCGTTGGTCGCCTCGATGACGTCGATGCCCGAGCTGCCGAGGATCTTCCTGATGAGCAGGTGAACGTTTGGATCGTCGTCAATGACGAGTACGCGCCACATGGGTCGGCCCGGGGGGCCCGCTCCTGTGCGTGTGCAGACTGTGGTGCCTGCCGTCGAGGCACTTATCACAGAAGGTATCGGCGCCGGCCGGGCGCGCCATTAGCCCGGATTTGTCACAGCAGGTCGGTGGCGCGGTCGTCGCGCACGGCATAATCCATTGCTGCACAGGGGCGTTCCGGAGCCCCGTCAGGGGCGTGTGGGAGTAGCCACGGGCGCAAGGGCCTGCTGAAAAACCTGTGCCCGCGACGCCCCGTAGGGGCACCACGTGCGTAGCCGTAGGCGTCAGCCTACGGACCGC
>CAZJXV010000297.1:0-5106 GCA_964550015.1 uncultured Verrucomicrobiota bacterium | reverse complement strand
GTGCGGTTTGGTCCGCTCAAACTTCTCCTTCGCCATGACGCGTCCAGAGCCTCCTCGTGTGCGTCGTATGTCGTTTGCCCACGAAAACCATAGCCCACGACCGGGATCGAACCGGTGACCTCGTCCTTACCAAGGACGTGCTCTACCAACTGAGCTACGTGGGCGCCCTTGCAGGTCAGCACAGGGCCGACCAAAGAGTAAAGACAACCCTTCTGCCAGGCCCGTTCGGCACGAACCGACGGCCCGTCCGTATATAGACTATCCGTCGTTGCGCAAAAGGGTTACTGTATATTCTGACCGCCCTAAGCGTGTCAAGGAGAAAATCTGGAATTTTCTGCCCGGCCTCAACCGGGCCTCCCGAGGCCAAATTCCGGCATTTTTGCCGATCCACGGCGCCCGCTCACTCGTCGAGCTCACGGCCGCCGAGCACCTCCCGCTCCCGGGCGTCTTGCCGGACAGCCACGAAAAACGCGAGGTGGGCCGGGTCGCGGTAGTCGGGGTACGTCCACTCGAAGGGCCGGAACTGCTTGTCCTTGAAAACGAGCATCGGCTGCGCGTACACCCCATCGCCGAGGTACACTCGATACGACGCTTCCTTCGTCGAGGCGACGACCAGGTTGTTCAGCGTGAGGGTGCCGGGGTCAAGGTTGAAGGTGCGGCGTCCTTCCCGGGCGTGCTCCAGCTCGAGAGCACTGGTCTCCACCTTGATCCGCCTGAGCAGCCCCGGGTCAATCGGCCGCTCGAAGGCGACAAACCCGCGCGTGAGATCCGGGCCCATCTCGGCCGTGTAGTAGCGGGTCCAGGTAAACGGCACGGGCTCGCTCGCCAAGCGCACCGGACCGTAGCGCGCCACCATCAAGGCAATGGCGAGGTCAAACGCCTCTTTGCCTGCCGCCAGCACGCCGGCGACGAGGACCGCGTCCGCCGCTTGTTCCCGCTTCCCGTCGAGCACACCCGGTTCCCTACCCCCCGGAGAATTCTTTGAGGAGGCGGTCCATGGTCTCCTCGCCCTTGGAGAGGTAGCGGTCGAACAGCTTCCGGTCGAGTTCGTTCCCCTCACTGACAAAAGTGGTGAACGACTCGATGGCGAATTGGAGATAGTTGCACACCTGGACAAAATCCTGCGCGAAGGAAATGTCCTCGTGCTCGTCGGGAGCTGCTTCGCGCTCGAGCTTCCTGCCGCATTTCGCGAGCACGACGAGGAACGCCTCGTTGCGAGCGATCTCGGTCACCGCCTCGTCCTTCGTCAGCAGGCCCGAGCGGTAGGCGTTCATCGCCATCACGGTCGAGGTGTAGACCGCCGTCACGCCGTGCAGCATCAGCTCGACCTTGTCGAGGTCCATGGCCCCTTGCGCCCGGCCCGCCGAAGGTGCCGCCACAAGCGCGAGTCCCACCACAGCCGCTATCATCGTCCCAATGAGTCCTTTCACCGTCCACCTCCTTTGAAGTGCCCGCTCCCTCACGCGTGGCAAGCCTGCCCGCCCACCTCGCTCGAAGAGACGATACTCCCAACCGCGCCATTCGTCAAGCCGCCCGCTTCGCCGGCACCCGAGCTCGGGGACGCGCACTTATCCGTTGATTTCGGTGATCGTGGAACACCATGACTATTCCCGAAGGGAGCAGCCGTCCGCTGTGCGGCGAGGGCTTCAGCTACGAGCTCATCGAATGTGGGTTTCCTCATGAGTCCTCGATCATTCATTTGATAAATTCATTCTTACTCCCTCGTCGCCCAGAAGATCGCTCGGCCTGAGTCATCGGTGTACGGATTCCCCAAGCGGTCGCCATAGAGTTCCTCGGTCTTGAACCCGTGCTTCTCGAGCCACGAGGCCACCTCCACCTTGCTCGGCGGGTGGCACTGTTCCATCCACTCTCGTCGCGTCACTTTGCCGTCGGGCGTTGTGACCGTCACGGTGCGCCGGTAGCGCACCAGTCTTCCCGGCACGTCGTACCAGATCATTTCCGTTGTGCCCTGTACCTGCGTTCCATCGGTACAGGTCCCTTGAGGAAAGCTTTTTCCAGCCATTCCTGGTGGTTGTCTCCAGGAAACGTCCAGTTCGCCTTCCATGTGATTGTTGTCAACGTAAACGTGCCCGTCCGGCTTGAGCGAAGCACGGGCCAGTGCAATGCACCGCTCCTGCTCATCGCCCGATCCGAGTTCGTAGAAACAGTTCCCGCCGAGCAAAACCAGATCGAACCCCACGGGCCAATGTGTCACCAGAACGTCCCCTTCCAGGATGGTGATGCGCCCTGCTGTCTCCTCAGACAGTTCCGCGATCTTGCTGCGTGCGCGTTCAATCATGTATGTGGAACGCTCAATGCCAGTCACCTGGTGACCGTCCTGCGCCAAAGGAATCGCTATTCTTCCCGTACCGAAAAAGGGCTCAAGGATGCGCAGGCGGTTCCTTCCCGCGAGCAGCTTCCGCAAGAGCGCCACATCATCCATCTCTGTCTCGAATTGGTCATAGATCTCCGCGACGTAAGCATCCATGTTGTATGCATTGTCCTTGTTCATGCTCATGGCTTCGGCTCCTTTCTTCGCCCTATCATCCGCACGAAACCGATGTACCGCCCGCCGTCGGCTTCGAGCGCCTCCTGGTCCGACGGAAACTGGTTCGTTCCGGCTGCGTCAGCGGCCTTCTCAAATTGCAGCCACGCGCGCCAACCATCAGGCATCGCCTCGGCCAGCACCACATCCACCAGACCCGTGCGACCCCACAGGTGCCGCCACCATTGAGGCGTGTGCCAAGCCCAGCAGACGGAGCCCCAGAAGACGCCGCCGCTTTTCTGTCGGCGAGTCAGGTGTTCGGGTACGGGGCCGTCGAAGTCGCGCATGAGGCCGGGCACGGCGATGCCGATCCGCCCGCTAAGCCGCACGAACTTCACGAAATAGTCAAGGTACAGATCGTCAGTGCCGTAGTAGTTGTGTGCGTCCACGCTGACGATGGCGTCGAAGAACCCCTCAGCGTACGGCAGCGAGCGGGCCTCGGCATGGATAGGGAAGACGCAGTCCTCGACGCCGGCTTCGCGAATACGCTGCCAATTCTCTGTCGGCTTGATCCACAGATCATTGGCCCAAACCTGAACGCCGAATTCCTTCGCAAGAAAGATGGAAGTGATGGCCTTGCCGCAACCCATGTCGAGCACGCGCATGCCGGGCTCAAGCTCCATGTCGCGGCAGAGCCATTCCGTCAGCCAGAGCGGGTGCGGTGCCATGTGGTTGCTTACGACCCACCACGGGTCGTACTTCGCTGAGAGCGGAAAACGCTCGTTGTGAAGCAGCTTCCGCAAATCAATTTCATTTGCAGACACTGATTTTCTCCTCTACTCGTGGTCCGTGGTTCGGGAATCCCGCGGCGGGGTCACAGAGACAAGGAAGCCGCGGGCGCTTGCGTCACGCCCACGGCCAAGATTACCGGGAACAAAGAAAAACGGCCGTCCCGAGCACGTCGAGAGGCCGCCGAGAAGCCTTCCGTGGTTAAAGTGGATGGCTTAGGCGGGAACCCACCCGGGGCGCGACAACGCGATGACCTGTCTGCTTGCTACCGTCATCTTGCACGCCCCCTTTCTACGTTGTGTTTCTGAGCCACCTAACGGAGCTATAATCTACATGTCGCCGCAGGAGTGTCAAGCAAAAAGAATGCCCCATCTCGCTACGGAGACAGAGCAGCCTCGAAGCTTGCCTCTCAGCGGCGGCGATCAGCGGCCGGCGCGAGCAGCACGGTCATTCCGCATCAACCCTGGGCAGTTACTCACCCGAGCGTCGTTTCTTCTGGCTTTTGAGCCAGCGTCTGAGTTGATCCGCCTTCCCGCTTCTGCCAAGGGTTTCGTACGCTTGAGCCTCGTACTCAACAGAAAGAACGGGGATTCGGACTCCGGACACGTCAAGAAACTCCCGATGCTCGCGCACGTCGACCGGCGGTTCCCAGGTGCCGTCGGGAAGCCTCTTCTGCAGATCGCCCATGATCTCGACCTTCACACCGTTTATCTCCAGCACCCCGAAGTGCGATCGAATAGATGCCGACTCCGAAAAGCGCACCCTTTGCGTGATCTGCTGCTGGAAACGTTTCTCGATCTCGTACGCGCCAGTCTTGTCTGTTTGCAGGTCTATGTCAGCCACCGGCGTTTTTATCCCGTGCAAGGCGAACCCCAGGCTTCCCGTCACAGCCCAATTCAGGTTTGCGTCATCTAGGGCCCTGCAAATGCGGGCCAAGGTGCTCAACAGTCGCGGGTCAATCATGTTGCTTCTATCGAACGACATCTCTCACCCGCGGCCCTTAAGGCGTCGGCCGGATGTCTTGGTTGGGCGTGCTAACATAGCTAGGGCAAAGGTTGCACTCGTTGCCGCAGAAGGCAAGGGCCGGTGGTCCTTCCGCATTCATCATCTCGTGCGCCTAACCGCTTAGGCCAGAGGGGTACGCCGTTCGCTCGTCGTGCTCCTTGGGGGCCTCTAATCCAAATGGCCGTAGGCATCAGGAATCAAGTCTCTCGCCCTGATCTTCATTACTCGAGAATCGTGGGTGAGAATGACCCAACAATCTGGAGCGTAGTCGTACAGCATCTGCCTGCAGTTGCCGCACGGCGAGATTACATTGTGGGGCTCGGAGGGGCCACTCACAGCCACGATGCCCTCGATTCTCCTCTCGCCATCGGTTATCGCCCGCCCAATAGCAATGGCTTCCGCACAAGGTCCATAGCCAGACGAATCGATATTCACCCCAACGTACACTTCGCCCGACGAGCAGAGCACCGCAGCGCCTACGGTATGCCGCGGATCTGAGTAGTTACGCTCAATCGCCTGGGACGCCGCACGGATCAATGTCCGATCCTGTTCCTCGAGTTCGTGGTACGTCATTTTCTTGCCTGCCTTAAACGAGTGGCACCAGCCGCGATCTTGCGACGTCGACCGGATGTCTTGGTTCGGCGTGCTGATTTGCTTGCGGAACGGGTGCCGGGCTTGCGTGCTACGGCGATCAGCCATTGAGCGTCCGGCCCATATTCATCGCCATCCAGGTTGCCGTAGAGGGCGACGTTGGTGAAGCCGACCTGCTCGAGACACGCCTTCAGTTCCTGCCCCGAGTAGATCGTGTGGTGGAACTTGAAGCTCTT
>CAZJXV010000296.1:2170-5109 GCA_964550015.1 uncultured Verrucomicrobiota bacterium | reverse complement strand
GGATGAAGCGGGAACCCACTGCGACGCGGTCGTGACCGGCGAAGGTGAGCTGAGTTGGCTCCACGTCCTTAGAGAAGCCCAAGAGGGCAATCTGCGAGCGCGTTACGGATCTCCAGACGAAGAATTCGATCTCGACCAGGCGCCCATGCCTGCCTTTGAACTGCTCGACCCGGATAAGTACAATCGCCTGACCGTGCAGACAAGCCGCGGGTGCCCGCACTTGTGCGAGTTTTGCGCCAGTTCGGTCCTCATCACGAAACGCTACAAGCAAAAACCCATCGACAAGGTCGTGGCGGAGATCGACAGAATCTGTGAGATCTGGAAGCACCCCTTTGTCGAGTTCGCCGACGACAACAGTATCATCAACGCAAGCTACTGGAAAGAATTGCTCGCCCAATTGAAGGGCCGAAGAATCCGATGGTTCGCCGAGACTGACCTTTCAGTCGCCCGTGACCGCGATCTCTTGCGGCTCATGCGACAAAGCGGTTGCGCCCAGGTGTTGGTCGGACTTGAAAGCCCGACCGAACCGCCCCTTGACGGCCTGGAAACAAGGAGCAACTGGAAGCTGAAACAATGGCCCCTCTACAAGGAAGCCATCCGGACAATCCAATCCCACGGCATCAGCGTCAACGGCTGCTTTATTCTTGGCCTCGACGGTCATGGGCCCCAGGTATTTGACCGGGTATTCGAATTCGTGAAGGAAGCAGAACTGCACGAGGTGCAGGTCACCCTTCAGACAGCCTTCCCCAATACCCCGCTTTACGAACGGTTGAACGGCCAAGGCAGAATCCTTGAGCCTGCCGCTTGGAACAAATGCACGCTCTTCGATGTGAACTTTGAGCCAAAGCAAATGACAGTCGAACAGCTGACACGGGGGTTCAGGAACCTCGTCGCACAGCTATACAGCGAAGAGTTCAGGCGATGGCGCCGGGAGCGTTTTCGGCAGCTCCTGCGAGCGCAACGAGAGGGAACGTCTCATGACAAAGCGTAGATGGGTCTCAGTGCTGTTCTATGCGGGCGCTGGATACGACGGCGTCTTGGGCATCGGCTTTCTGTTCTTTCCTCTGATGATCTTCGGCTGGTACAAGGTCACACCGCCCAATCACGTAGGGTACGTGCAGTTTCCTGGCGCGCTGCTCCTGGTCTTTGCCTTGATGTTCGCCAACATCGCCCGAAATCCTGTCCGATATCGCAGGCTGATTCCGTATGGGATATTACTCAAGGTATCCTACTGCGCGATCGTCTCTTGGCATTGGCTCCTTCACGGCATCCCGGACATGTGGAAGCCCATGGCCGTAATCGATGCCGGCTTCGGTCTGATGTTTCTGTGGGCCTACATCCGCTTGGCGCATGCAACGGACACGTGAACAGCCGAGTGTGCTTCTGCGCCCCTTGCCGCCCCGTTACATCGTCAAATCCGAGTGGTGCCCCGTCTCGACGTGCAGCGCGCTCGTCACCGTCACAGCCCGTTGAGCGTCGGCCCACGCGCGGCCCGAGGCGGAGGTGAAAGCCAACATCTTGGGAAACCGGCTGCGAGGCAGCTGCGGCCCAGTTTCTCCTTAAGGACGATTCGAAGTGGGGCTTGAGGCCCGGGGTGGGGCGAATGGTCCATGTGGAACATTCTGGGGCCGGCGGGGTGAAGCACGGCACCGGCCGGGCGAGAAGACGGCCTTTTCTCCTGCACCCTCGCGGCGCTGAGGCAGGGCCTGAAGTTTGGGGTTGACGGTGATGGGTGCCCGTCTAGAATAGCGTCGCAGCGGGCCCCGGGTTTCCCCACGAGAGCGCACCGGGGAAACTGTCCGCCGACTACGGGCGCCCTGCTGGGTCATCGAACGACAGCCGTTGAGCTGTGAGGCAAGTATCCGAGGGAATTCAGGTGTTGGGCCTATGAACCGCCAAGGCGCTGCGAATCCGAGTGACATGCCACCAACCCCAAAGACCACGCACTCGCCCAGCGTGATTCACACGCGCTACGAAGGCATCAGCCGCTCGTTCCTGCCGTTTCTGTCGCCCGGCAGGCTGGTGAGAAACCTCTGGGGCAACCGGGCGCTTCTACGGCAGTTGAGCAAGACGCGCTTCGCCGCCGGCCACAGGGAAGACATCCTGGGGATGGCCTGGCTGGTGCTCGAGCCGCTCGTGATGCTGGCCGTGTACTCGTTCGTGTTCATCTTCATTTTCGGCGTTCGATGGGAAGGGGTCCCGGGCAAACAACTCGGCACCGCGCTCACGCTGTACGCGGGCATTGTTACGTACCAGATCTTCGCGCAGTCGCTCGCGCATGCAGCGGGCGTCATCCGCGACTCGCCCAGCTACGTCAAGCAGATGGTGTTCCCGACGGAGGTGCTGCCCGCCAGCGTCGTCGGCGGGATGTTCGTGCCCACGTGCATCGGCTACACGCTGATCATCGTCGGGACGCTCGTCGGGCAGCTCCTGGGAATTGGCCTCCGTGTGCCGGTGACCGCGCTCCTGCTGCCCGTCGTGCTTATTCCGATGTACCTCATGATCGTGGGCTTCGCGTGGCTGGTGAGCGCGCTGTGTGTGTTCATACCCGACGTGCGTACGATCACGGGGCTCATCATCCATTTCGCGTTTTTCCTCACGCCGATTGTGTACCCGTTCCACAGCCAGCGAATCTCGGACCAGCTCCGCTCATTGCTCCTGCTGAACCCCATGACGACGATTGTGGAGAGCGTCCGGGCCGTGCTGATTTATGGGCGAACCCCGCCGTGGCTCGCCCTGGCCATCGTCACCGTTGCGTCGGCCCTGATCTGCCAACTCGGCTTTGCGTTTTTCATGAGATCCAAGAAGGCGTTTGCTGATGCCGTCTGAGAATCCATCGGACACGCCAGGCGACATCGCCATCCGGGTGGCCAACCTCAGCAAGCACTTCCGCGTGTACGAGCAACCGTTCGACCGCCTCAAGGAAGCGCTCTTGTTCA
>CAZJXV010000296.1:0-2160 GCA_964550015.1 uncultured Verrucomicrobiota bacterium | reverse complement strand
AACCGTCGCAACTACCACATAGCCGTGAACGCGTTGACGGATATCTCCTTCACCGTGCGGCGCGGCGAGTCGCTCGGCGTGCTCGGCCCCAACGGAGCCGGCAAAACCTCGCTGCTCTCAATCCTGACGGGCATCCTCGCCCCGACGACGGGCTCGGTGGACGTGTACGGCCGGGTCGGCGCCATCCTGGGGCTCGGCATCGGCTTCCTGCCCGCCTACACGGGACGAGAGAACCTGCGCAACGGCCTGATCGCACGCGGCGTGCCGCTCCACGAGCTCGAGCGCGAGGAAGCGAAGATCATCGAGTTCTCGGAGCTTGGCGAGGCGATTGACAATCCGCTCAGGACGTACTCCGCCGGCATGAACATGCGCCTCGGCTTTTCGCTCGCCATCTCGATCGACCCGGACATCCTGGTCGTCGACGAGGCGCTGGCGGTCGGCGACGCTGCATTCCAGAATAAGTGCCAAAAAGAGATCCGCCGCTTTATGGAACAACGCAAGACGCTCGTGTTCGTCTCGCACAACATGGCGATCCTGGAAGCAACCTGCGAACGCGGCATTCTCCTCGACCGGGGACGCATCGCCTACGACGGCGACATCAAGGACGCGCTGCGACGATACGAATTTCGCTACTTCGGAGATGAGTTCTTGCTGTCTCAGCCCCACGACGGAAAAGACTGGGGCGATCCGAAGGCGCAGCTCGTGCGGGCCGAGGTGCTCAACGCCGTGCGCGCCCAGAAAAATGTCTTCGAAATGCATCAGGGCGATCTCGCACACCTTCGAGTCACCGTGCGGATCGGCCAGCCGATCGAGCGGCCAAGCCTCGGCGTCGTTGTCCGCACCGCCCTGGGCCGGGACGTGTGCGGGTATTCAACGAGCAGCGCGAGCGAGCCCGTCCCGCGCATCGAGGCCGGCGAGTTCTCGTTCGAGGTTCGCGTTCCGCTCAACGTGTCCGCCGGCATGTACACGTTCGAGATCGGCATTGCGGACATGGTCACCCATCCGCCGAGGCTCGTGCATATTTGGGAGGAAGTCTGCGCCGCGCGCGTCCTCCCGGCCGGCTACGCGATTCGCGGCCTGGTTGACCCGGGCATCGAGTTGGTCTTCAATGCGAAGGCCTATTCGCTTCGAGCCGAGAACGAGAAGAGGAGCGGCGTGTCGCCGGACTCTAACTAGCAGTCGCGCTTCGCCAGAGCGCGCGGTTTCCGTGTACGACGCTGGGAGTCCGACGCCGATATCCGGGAACAAATAGGGACTGGCACCTCTTTTTCTGCGCCACGGTGCATCAAATGTGTTCAGCACCCACAGAAGAATAGGTGCCTGTCCCTATTTTTTATTACACATTCCTCAGCGCTCCGCGTCGGCTCTCTGTGAGAAATGCGGGCTAGGCGCCCGCCATCCGCGGCATCCACACCGGCTCTTTGCCCATCTCCGCATGGAGGAACTTGAGCAACAGCCTGCTTTTCAGTGCCGCATGCGCCGGGCTGTTCCAAAGATTGTGAAGCTCGTGCGGGTCTTCGTCCAGATCGAACAACTCGCCGTAATCGCGATTATAATACACGGTGATTTTGTACCGCCGGTCCACGTACGTCTTCAGATGGATCGCCGTCGGCTGGTGATGGTTCTCCACGATGACGTGGTCGCGCACCTGCTCTTTCCGTCCGAATAAAACCTCCTTCTGGTCGCGGCCGGTCATCGTGCGCGGTACGCCTATCCCTGCAATGCTCAGAAACGTCGGTGCGAGATCAACCAGGGACAGCATCGCATCGCTCAGCCTGCCATCTGGTATCGTACCCGGCATCCTCGCGATGAACGGCACCTTGATCAGATCATTGTAATGGAAGGGGCCCTTCGCGATCAGCCCGTGATGCCCGTAGAAATGGCCATGATCGGTTGTGAAGACGACCAGCGTGTCTTCCGAGAGGCCCAGCTCGTCAAGCGTCCCGAGTATCCTGCCGATATACTTGTCCATCAGACTGGTCATTCCATAGTACACAGCGATGTCACGCGCCAATTCCGCTCGTTCATGAAGGTGCGAATGAAACCCGTGCATGGCGTTCCCGCCCGGCTCCTGCCACGCCGAGAAGTCCGGATTCTCTTGTTGTGTAGGCTGGAAATGCGGCGGGTTGTTGTCGTGCTCCCCCTCGACGACCGACGGGA
>CAZJXV010000295.1:0-5132 GCA_964550015.1 uncultured Verrucomicrobiota bacterium | reverse complement strand
TTCAAAGACGGACTACGAGTACAACACCACCCCCAGGAGGCCGCCGCCTAAAACCTATTTACACACTTATTGACAAGACCTCAGGAGGTGCTGCCTTGAGCCAACTTTTGCGAGTTCCCCTAAACACCCCATGAACAGCGGGGATAACCACGGCCGAGGGGTGCTGGAACAGCCAGCCTGGTGACCACCCGCCAGACTCGGGACACGCCGTGGTATCGCGGCAAGGCAAGGCGCGGGGAGAGTAAAGGTGGGTTTACTCTTCCCACTCCTGCTCTGCCTGTTCATTTTCACTTGCCGGTTTCCTTTCTCGCCGACGTGTTGCGCGCGCCGTCGCGCTCCCCGAGGTAGGGCGGACAGGCAAAACAAACTCAGTCTAAGCCGGTGGCTGCTGCGTCCGCCGTGAGGTGATATTTGTTGCGCGGTAGTACCTACGCGCAGCGGCCAGGGATTTCGCTCGCGGACCATTGCGTCAACCATCTTCTCTGTTGCAGTTGGCGGTTGACGCTTGTTGACGTCATTTTCCATATAAACAGCCTTGTATGCTTTCGTATGGGGCTATCCCGAAAATCGCGTCAACTTGCGTCAACGCGTCAACCGCATGCTCGAATCAGGTCCAGTCCTTGCCAGGTCCTTGTCACTACGCCGTCGACCTTCTGTCGTTTGCGCTTGAAGCCGAGCGCCTCAAGGTGGCGCGCCCAGGTCCGCCGCCCCAGCGGATACCGCTCATGGTTCTCCTTGGCCCACGTCTCGTATGAGTCCCAGAGCTCGCTCGACTTGCACCAGGCGACTTGTCCGCGCTCGGTGCGATCTGCGAGCCACGCGTGGAGCGGATCTTCCTCGGCCTTGTAGTCGCCCGTTGCTACCCGGACCACCTCCGGCTCCTCAAGTCCGCCTCGGTGCTGCCAGTCGAGGCAGCCGCGGACAGCCCAGGCGAGGATGCCGGGCGATTCGGCGTGTAGCTTTTCGCCTAGCCGCTTGTCCTGTTTCCCGTCGGGGATTGTCACGTTGAACGGCACGAGCTTGACGCGCCGCCAGACCGCGACCGTCTGCTCGCGCACGATGGGTTTGTTGTTCGTCATCAGGATCATCTTGAAAATGCGCTCGAACTGGAAGTAGTCCTGGCGGATGAATCGCGCCTTGAGGTAGCGGTCGCCGGTCAACTCCTTCATCAGTTGCACGCGTAACCGCTTGCCCTCCTCGGTCTCGCTTGCCACGACCAGACGCTTGCCGAACAGGTCGGCGATCTCGGTCGGGTGCTCCTCGGAGCGGCGCGTCATCAAGAGCGAGGCCGGCGCTTTCTGCGCGTAGTCGCCCAGGAGGGCCAGCATGGTGTCGAGGAGTGTGTTCTTGCCATTGCACCCCTCGCCATAGAAAATCGGGAAGACGTGTTCGGTGACGTCGCCGCTTAGGCACATCCCGAATAGCCGTTGCAGGTAACCCATAAGCTCGGCGTTGCCGTCCATGATCTCGTCGAGGAATCGCCGCCAGCGCGGGGCGTCGGCGTCGGGGTCGTAGGTGACCGGTGCGAGCTTCACAATGGAGTCCTCGCGCTGGTGATCACGGAGCTTCCCGGTACGAAGATCAATCGTGCCGTTCTCGACGTTGAGCACCCACGGGTCCGCGTCAAGCTCGTCGAGCCTGACCGGGAGCAGTGCCTTCGCGTGCTCCAGCATCGCCTTGTGCGCGGCGCTCGTCTCACTTTTCGCGGCGTGCTTGCCGAGGTTTTTTCTTTCCTCCTCGTCTTCCTCGGCGGCGGCCTCGGCGTAGATCGAGCGCACGACGCCCTGCGCACGGCGTACCACGTCGCGCTCCAAGTCCTCAGACCACCGCTGGCCAGTCCAGACGAGCCACTTGCCGCGTTGGTCGCACCAACGCAGATCTGCGCCGTGGACTGCCACCAGCCGTTCGGCATTCCCGAGCTCGGTGCGCATGAACTTCCCCGGTGGCGTTGGCTTGCACGGCCGGACGAATGCTCCGCCGGCTGGGGCCGAGAGGCAGGAAGCTGCAGGCTCGTATCGCGCGACGCTGCGCGCGATCTTCTTTACCTCGCTTTCATCGAGTGGGGGAGCGCAACGGCCCGAGTTGACGGCCAGAAGAGTCACTTCGATCTCCTCCTCGCTCATTCCCCGCCGCCTCATCGACCCGGCCAAGCTTGCCAAGGTGGTGTTGCGCGCGCCCTGCTGGATCGTATTGCCAACCTGAGGGGCCGCCTTCCCCGCGGTCGCGGCGTCCCGTGAGTAGACAAAGGCCGGCATCGGCAAAAGCTCGTCCTCGTCGAGATCGGATTTCCAGACATAGGGCTTGCCCGACAAATGCACACTCGGCGGCAGTACGACGTAGCCGCCATCACCGCGGCGATCAAGGCCCGGCAGGGCACTGCCGTTGGCGTCCTTGATCGGAGCGGCGCTGGGCACGTCGAAGCCGGGGTGCTTGTAGAACTTGTGCTCGCCGCCGCCGCCGGTGCGCACTGTCCAGGTGTCAAGCACGCCAGCCGGATCGACACCCTCGAGCGTGATGAAGCCTGCAGGCGCATCCACGTCGAGCACGACGAAGCCGGAACGTACCCCAGTCGGTATCCCGATATTGGCTTGAGGCCAGCGTCCCCACCACTTGCGGACCGTCTTCTCGTCAAGCGTCGCGTTGTGAAAGCCGTGTTCAGTGAGGGGATGCTTCGCCGGGGACTCACACTTGGCGCCTCTGCGACACGCGCAGACGCCGCCAGGTGCAGGCCAGTAGACGGGAAAGACCGGCCACCCGCGCGCTGCATAGCCGAGCGCCGCGTCCAGGAGTGCCGAGGTCGTCATGTCATCCCCTCGGGTCTTGAGGCGAGTTCCACGCATTGCACCTTCATATACGGGCCCTTTCCAGGACGGCATCGGCATGTGCCAAGGCGCTCTGCCGCTCCTTTGATGTGATAGACTTGGGCTTCGCGCGGAACGACGGCCGATCCGCCTGCGCGGCTTGCTCGTCGAGGCTCGACAACGCCGCGAAGAAGTGCAAGAGGGCCTTGTGGGTCGTGCAGATCCGTCGGCCCACTCGGACGTATTGGAGGCGTACCCCGCGC
Source organism: uncultured Verrucomicrobiota bacterium (assembly GCA_964550015.1). Taxonomy (GTDB): domain Bacteria; phylum Auribacterota; class JABMQX01; order JAFGEW01; family JAFGEW01; genus CAZJXV01. The sequence goes on along the minus strand of CAZJXV010000295.1, from coordinate 2,068 downwards.
AAACCTCGCCGACACCACCGCCAAATCGTGGCAACGGCAATCTTGCGCCCGTCGATCTTCGGCAACCGCCGGCTCGCCTCGGCGAGCGTGACGAGCGGGTCATCCGGCCCGATCCGATACGCAAGCGGAAGTGCGCTCACGGAGCTAGCCACGTTGGCCCCCCGTCTCTCTTGGCCGGCCGCGGACCTGCAGGTCCGCGACCCTGCCGTAGTTCAACAGCTGCGTCAGCTCCACTGGATGCTTCCTCGCAGGACTCGGGGCCGTCTTTGTCGCGTCACCTGGCATGTCAGACCTGCCTTCGCGCCGTTGGGCGCATCAGTGAAAAGAAAAGCCCCCTGTGAGGCGGGTCCGACGAAGAGTCCTCGCAGGGGGCAATTACCCGGACAGCCCGGGCGTTTCTTTCAAGGCCGAGAAATTCGTCGGACCTGTCACCCCTGATTGTCGAGATCTCGATGAGATGGGCGAGACGGTCCGGCGACTCAAAGGCGGCAGGCGTGTATGTGCGGAGATTCCAGGGGGATGGGTAAGACGCGAAGCGAAGACTTTTTCCGATTTTTCTTCCCGGAGGCCCAGCGAGATCTCGCTGGGCCAGCCGCTGGGCTACTCGTCGGGCAATATGAGGAAGCGCGCTTCCCAGCCCTTCCTGTCACGTGTCAGGCGGAAGGGATCACCTTCGATGTCGAAGAAGCGCCGCAGGATGGCCGCGAGATATTCACGGCGTTTCTGGTTGCGGCGGTCGGCATGCGTGCTGCTCCAGTCCAGAATCCCGCGTTCTTCGGCGAAGGTCCCGAGCAGTTCCCATTGAAGGTTGGGCTTTCCGCTCCTCTTGTCGGCCATGCCCATATCGGCGTAGGTGTACACGCCCGTTCTTGACTTCACCTTGATCGAGACAGTGTGACCGTCCTTGAACCGGATACATACGTCGTCCCAGGTCGCATCCGGCGGGGTGGGGAAGAAGACTAGGGGGCCTTCAGTCTCCGCTTTCCGATGTGCCTCGCGAAGATTGGCCTCCAATTCGTCGTAGATTGGGAGCCTGGGCGGGTTGAAAATCCTCTCCATGGTATCTTCGAAAGCCCTCCATCCTTCCCGTGCCCGCCTCTTGTGTTCGGCGTACGGATCAGGCAGAGCCCTTATCTCTTCCTGTGCCTGCCTCAGTATTTCGGATTTCTGAGCACGAAGCTCTTCGTCAGCCCTGGCTATTTCCCTTACCCACCTCAGCAGTTCGGGGTTGCCGAGAGTGCTCTTGAGCTTCTTCTTTAGGGCCTTTTTTTCCTCCTCGCTAAGGCTTGCCATCAATGCGGCACCGGCTCGTCTACCGCTACGAGGACCGATGTGCGCGTTTGGCTGTCCAGGTCTTCTGGTCACGGATCAAAAGCCGTCTTGCTCTAGCTTCGTCGTCTAGAAACACGACGACGACATCATAATTCCCCGATGACCGTCAGGTCAATGGCGGAGTAGCTCGAGTCAGAAGATTGGAGGCTGGACGGCGGGAAGGCATTGCCCGTATCGGAGCCGCAGAGGCGATGCCGGCTGAGGGCCCGGGCGCTGTCGTCAGGGTAGGCGAGCGTTCAAGGGCTTTCCCGCCGACCCGGCGTCCGTCAGATTGCCCTCAACATGCGACGCTTAGCAAGTCCTCGTGCAGTGCTTCGGATGTGGCGAGCTGGAACCCGGGCGTTCCACGCGTCATCTCCTGCCATCACCCAACCCTCATCATCGCTTCCATAGCCTGTCGCTCGTCCTTCTCAGCGTACACCTCCGTGATGGCGGCCGAGCGGTGGCCCAGGATAATCCGGGCGGCCTCGAGGCCGAACTCCTTCCGCAGGTCGGTAGCCGCGTTGTGGCGAAGCTGGTGCGGGTGCCAGCGATGGGCTTTGTGCGACTCGACCATCGTCCCCCGCAGCGGGAAGGCTTGGTCGCAGGCTCGGGCGATGGCGCGGCGGTAGCTGTCCGTCGTGTAGCGGGCCCCAGCAGGCCGCTCGGGGTCGTCCTTGCGGTTGCTGCCGGGCACGTTGCCGCAGGACAGCGGCGTCATTCGCTTCTCGTGCAGACGTCGGCGTCGGTCATTCTC
>CAZJXV010000294.1:0-5159 GCA_964550015.1 uncultured Verrucomicrobiota bacterium | reverse complement strand
CGGGCTTGCGCCCGAGGCTACTCCCAAACGCCCCTGCGGGGCTTCGAGGCCACGGGCGGCGCGTCGCCGCGAAAGAGGAGCCAGTCTGGCTCAGCAATATAGGCCGGATTGCCCTTGGCGCTGCGCTTCTTGCGCGGTAAGAAGGTTGGAGCACGCTTTAGCGCAACGCCACAACCGCCACTGAGTTGGCGTCTGCGCCGGAAGCAGGAGCCGGAGGAGAGCACAGTGGACTTCGAACTTCCGCAAAACCACAAGTTCGCATGTTTGGCGTTCTCAGGCGCGACTGTCGATGGCGATGTCGCGGATGAGGTCGAGTTGGGCAACGGCCTGTGGGCGTTCTCAAGAAACCCTCTACCTTCTGACGAGCCTTGGCGGGACTGGATGGGAAGGATAGTGGCCGACCAACTCGATCGAGCCAACTTCGTTCTGTTGGCTGAACAGGTGTCGGAAAGCCCGGAGGTCCTAGACGATGAGACGAAGCGACTTGAACGCCAGGTAGGGAACCTCTTGCACGGCGTGTTGCTGGGTGGCATCCCCGGCTATGCTTCCTTGCTCGTATTCGCTGGGGCAAGGGTTGGGCCAAGATTTCAGATCCGGCAAATGGGTCGAGGACGAAACTTCTACTTCCAGGCGGGCGCGCGTCCTATGCCTGTGCGTGCAGAGGGTGTCGCTCAAGCCGCAAGGATGTGCTGGAACATCGAGAAGCTCGCCGGGGAGGATTACGTGAGCTCCCGCCTCTTGCGAGGTTCGGACGCCTGGAAGCGTGGAGTTCAAGAACGCTATGAGGGATACCGCCTCCATGAGTTTGTAAGAAGCCTAGAGGCTATTCTCAACGTAGCTGGACGGAAGAAGTTCGCAAGAAGGTTGAAGCTCTTCGTGGAAGGCCCACCCCCAACCGATGATGAGCACGACGACGAACTTGACCCAGACCTTGTAGAAACCTACAAGATACGGAATGAGATCGAGCACGTTAAGCGGCTTGGAATGGCGCTGCAGGATCTGTGTTCCGGACGCGACTGGGAGAGCGTGTACACGGAACGTTGCGCCCAGGCCGAAGCCATATCGCGGTTCGTGTATCGCCGGATATTCTCCGACTCGGGACTCCAGCCTATCTTCGCCACCGATGAATCAGTTGAGCACTTTTGGAGCAGACCAGTCGAAGAACGCCAAGAGATCTGGGGACCTCGTCTCGACATGACAGCCGCAGTCAATGAGCTCCTGAGCGCCTCCTAGGAATGGACAGCAGGAGACGGCCCCCGGCCAATCAATAGACAAGAGTAGGACTGCACGAGCGGGAGATGGAGCCCCGTCAGGGGCGTTTGGGAGTAGCCTCGGGCGCAAGCCCGTGGATGCGGGGCGAGAGAGGAAACCAGAGCCCCGGAGGGGCGATTGAAATGAACGCTGGGGCAGGTCATACGTATTCGAGACTGCTTGTCCACGTCGTGTTCCAGACGAAGGGCGTGCATGCGAGAGTCAAGCCCAGCTTCCGTGAGCGGCTCTACAGGTACATGGCCGGCATCGCACGACAGGAGTTCGGACGCCCAATCGAGATCGGTGGGACGGCGGACCACATTCATGCCTTATTGTCGTTGCGGACGGACGTGTCGGTCGCGGAGGCGATGAGGAAGCTGAAGAGCTTGTCATCGGGGTGGGTGCATAAGACGTTTCCCGACGAACGTGTCTTTGCATGGCAGAGCGGGTATGGGGCGTTCAGCGTGAGCGAATCGAATGCGCCGTCGGTTGTGCGCTACATCAAGAGTCAGGTCGAGCACCACAAGCGCCTCACGTTTGAAGAGGAGTTGGCCGTGCTGCTCCGAAAACACGGAATTGACCTCGTGAACCGCAGAGGGCAAGGCTAGCCATCGTCTCAATCGCCCCTAACGGGGCTCAGTGTTTCTTGTCCGCATCAGTTCCACGGGCTTGCGCCCGAGGCTACTACCAAGCGCCCCTGGCGGGTCTCTTTTCCTGTGCGTGGCATCGGTCCCTCGGGCTTGCGCCCGAGGCTACTACCAAGCGCCCCTAACGGGGCTTTTTCGTTGTGGAGTCAACACGGTCCAGGGGGGTGCGCCCGGGGCTGCTGCCAATCGCCGCTGAAGCGGCTCCCACCCAGCGCGCGCTACGGCGCCACTACCTCATCCGAACCTTCACGTGGCTCAGAGCGCTCCCGGTTGTTCTTTTCGAAGCGGAAGTGGAAGAGGTTGAGGCAGACGGGCAGCAGCAGGAGCGTGATGACGAGCGAGATGAGCATGGTGAAGGCGGTCATGATGCCGAAGTAGTTTGTGGGATTGAACTTGCCGAGGGCGAGGATGACGAACGCGCACGAGAGAATGAGCACGGCGTACGAGATGGGCTGGCCGACGGTCAGGAGCGTCCGGCTGATGGCGGTCTGGAAGTCGTGCGCGGCCATGTACTCGCGCCGGTAGCGGTGGAGGAAGTGGATGGCGGAGTCCACGACGATGCCGATGGCGACGCTGGCGATCATGACGGTGGCGCAGTTGAGGGCGACGCCGATCCAGCCCATCATGCCAAGGGTGATGAGCACCGGCAGCGTGGTGGGCACCATGCTGATCAGCCCGATCTTGAGCGAGCGGAAGACGACGGCCATGACGACGGTGATGGCGACAAAGGCGAGGACGATGCTGCGGATCTGGCCGCTCACGAGCGTGCCGACGATGTTTGTGTAAAGCTTGGTGCCGCCGGTGATGCGCACGTCGAGCGTGTCATCGAAGAACTCCGATTGCTCGTCGCCGATCGTGCGCACGGTATCGAGCAGGACCTTCGACGTCACATCGAAGAGCCGGATGGTGATACGGGTCGAGGTGCGGTCCTTGCTCACGAAGGTGCTCATAACCTCGGTCGCCTCGTTCGCCGCATCGAGGAGCTCCCGCCACGGAAGGCGTCCCCCGCGCCTGAGCTCGGCGAGCACGCGGTCGCGCTCGCGCACGTAGTCGGGACAGCAGGTGACGCTGGCGACGTGGGGCTGGTCGCGCATGTGCTCGGCGAACGTCTCCACCTGCGATTGGATCTCGGGCGAGAGGATGTCGGCGGAGGGGCTGGTGACCATGACCTGGAGGGACGTAATGCCGAGGTGTTTCTCGTCGAAGGTCCTGTAGGCCTTGACGATCGGCTCCCGCGCCTTGAAGTAGCTGATGATCCGGGTCTCGACGGCGAGCCTGGTGATGCCGTACACGGCGCCCAGCGCCACGATGCCCGCCACGATGAGCGTCGTCCACGGGTGGGTGACGCACACGCGGCTGAAGCGGCCGAGCATCCGCAGGACGGGGTGGCGGTCCCGGCGGCCGGCGGGCCCCGGCGCCGACGAGGGAGAGCCGGAGAGAACGATGGGCAACAAGGCAAACACGAGGACGAACGAGAGCATCGTGCCGAGCGCACCGAAAACGCCAAATGAACGGACCGGGCCGATCCGGTTGACCACGAGCGAGCCGAGGCCGATGGCGGTGGTCAGCGAGGTCAGGAAGCACGGCTTTCCCATGCGGCGAACGGTCGTGAGCACGGCATCGCGCCCGTCGCGGCCATGGAGCCGCTCCTCGCTGAAGTGCACGAAGATATGCACGGCGATCGCGACGCACACCGTAATGAGCACGGGCGTGAGCATCGCGGTCGTGAGATTCAGCTTCTGACCGGCAATCACGAAAACGCCGAACGTCCACGCAAGCGTCACCCATACAAAGACCATGATGATGCCCACGGTGCGAAGCGTGCGGAAAATGCCGAACACGGCGAGCGCGGCCAGGATCTGGGTCCCGCCGACGAAGAGGAACAGGTCCGACTTGATGATCCGGCTCAACGACTCGCGAAGCACCGGGTTGCCGACGAGGTACGTCGTGCACTCGTTGCCTGCTTCCTCGCCGACGATGCGGCGGACGTTGTCGAGCACGCCGCTTGCGACGATCTGCTCTTCGTCGAGGCCGTCGGCGAAGTACACGTAGATCATGCTCGTGCGTTCGTCTTTGGAGATGAGATTGTCGGCCACGATGCGGTTGCCGCTCATCTGCTCGGCGAAGCGGTCGAGCGCCGCCGGGCTGACGCGGCCGGACGCAAGCAGGTCGTCCAGGAAGGCGAGATGGCCGTCGGCCGTGACGTAGGGGACGGTGGCGAGACTGCTCACGCGCTTGACGTGCTCGAGGTCTTTGATGCGACGGCTCAGCGCGAGCGTGCGCCGGAGCTCGGCCTCGGCGAAGTAGGAGTGCGGACACTCGGTGCCGATGACGAGCATCGTGTCGCTGCCGAAGCGCTCGAGGTAACGGTCGTAGTACTCCTTGTCCGGATCGTTCTTGATGACGAAGGCGCGGGTCGAGGCGTCAATCTCGATGCCCGAGGCGGGGATCCCGAGCCCACGTGCGACCGGTCGGGGCACGATGCCCGCGACGACGGCCCCGAGGAAAACCGTCACGACGGCGGTGAGGCCGAGCGTCGCCGCGCGATGACGAAGGCACAGGCTGCTGAACCAGAAGAGAGGGCCCGTGCGGGCCAGGGCCGGCTCTGAAGAGATGTCGGGTTCTGCCACGTTCGCTCGCAGTCAATCTATGGCTTGTCGGTTCATAGTATGGCCCGCGCTGCAAGGTGTCAAAGGCTTTGCGTGAGGCCGGACACGGCGTCCCCGACCGGCCGGACGGCCCGGTTGAAGCCATCTCGAGCGAAGCAGTCTGGCAAGTGTCGACGCACCTGCTTGTGTCGTCATTCCGACGTTCGTAGCAGTTGTGCAATAGAACGCAGCGACCGGCGCGTTACCGACCGACAAGTCTCACGTGTCGATTTTCTTATTTTTTCCTTGCATACTATGAAATAAACGTGTGATGATGATTGATCATGGTCCCACATGAACTAATCATATCCCATAAACGCAGCGAAGGAGAGGGCACATGGCAAAGAAAACGAAGCGTGGAGGGCCCACCGGTATTCAGGGCATGAGTCTGGCACAGCTCGAAGCCATCGTCGCCGAGCGCAGGGCCACGGCGCTCAAGACGCTCTCGGCGAGGCGTTCGAAGCTCGCACGGGAACTGGCGAGGGTCGAGAAGGAACTCGCCGCAGTCACGGGCGCGGCCCCGAAGCGCGGCCCGGGCCGTCCAAGAAAAAAGGCGACGAAGAAAAAGCGCGGCCGGCCGAAAAAGAAAGTGGCCAAAAAGAAAGTCGCCAAA
>CAZJXV010000293.1:0-5194 GCA_964550015.1 uncultured Verrucomicrobiota bacterium | reverse complement strand
CCTGGATGCGCTCGAGCGGTACGGGCGGCTCAAGCTGATCGACGGGGATGCCGAGGTGTGCCACGGGGTCCACGTCGAGGTGGTGCCCGGTCATACGCACGCGCACCAGGTCGTGCGGGTCGAGTCGGGCGGGGAGGTGCTGGTTTTCCCCGGTGATCTGATTCCGACCACCCACCACATGCGCACGCACTACAACGCGGCCTACGACCTGAACGCCGAGGAGAACACGCTCAACAAGGTGCGGTTCCTCGAGCGGGCGCAGCGGGACAGATGGCGGCTTGTCTTTTATCATGACGTCGAGGTCCCGGTCGCGACCGTCGAGAAGGACTCTTTGGGGCGCTTCGTGGCGAGGCCGGTGGCCTGCTGAGGCGGGCGCCTAGCAGCGTGCGTGGGGTCCGATAGCGGGATGGATGCGCGCGAGCTGACGATACTGTACGAGGACAACCACCTGCTTGCGGTGTACAAGCCGGCGGGGGTGCTGGCTCAGGGGGACGAGACGGGCGACCCGACGCTGATTGACGCGGCGAAGGCGTGGCTCAAGGACAAGTACGGCAAGCCGGGCAAGGTGTTCCTGGGGCTGGTGCACCGGCTGGACCGGCCGGTGGCCGGGGTGTTTCTTTTCGCGAAGACGTCGAAGGCGGCCTCGCGTCTGGCGGCGCAGTTCCGGGAGGGAAAGGTGGAGAAGGTGTACCGGGCGGTGGTCGAGGGCAGCCCGGCACCTGTGGAGGGGACACTGCGCGGATACGTGGTGAAGGACGAGGCCGAGCGGCGCTCACGGCTGGTCGAGGCCGGGACGCCGGGTGCGCGCGAGGCGGTGCTGGACTATTGCGTGCTCGCGTCGGAAGGGGGGACGAGCCTCGTGGAGGTCATCCCGAAAACGGGCCGGAGCCACCAGATCCGGGTGCAGCTCGCGGGGATCGGTCATCCGATCGTGGGTGACGTGAAGTACGGCGCAAGCGAGAGCCTGGCGGGCGGGGCGATTGCCCTGTATGCGAGGGAGCTTCGGGTGGCGCATCCGACGAGGGATGAGCGGGTGGAGATCGCCGCCGGGCCGCCGCCGGTGTGGCCGTGGCCGCCGGGCGGGGAAAGGCCGGCGCCTAGATGTCGTCCTCCCACCTTGGGCGGCTGTAGAAGAAGTTCCGGTCGCCTGAGCCGACGTTGAAGATCTTGGCGCCTTCTGCGAAGGCGACGCCGCTTTTCTGCTGCTTGCCGTGCCAGAAGCAGCGCACGATGGGGACGCGGCCGAAGCCGCCCTCTTTTATCTGCTCCTTTTTCTTCTCCAGCCAGGTGTAGCCCGGGGCCCAACTGCAATCGGCGATGCAGAACTCGTAGATGTAGCTGCAGCGGGTGATGTCCGTGTTCCGGTACTCCTTGTATGTGACGTTGGAGTCGGTGTCGTCGGTCTCGGAGTACTGGACGGAGGGCATGAAGGAGGTGGTGCTGTTCTTGACCGTGTCGGGCACGCCGCCGTCCTCGCCTTTTGTCCAGTCCTTGGGGCACACGTAGCCCGTGTCGGAGCCGTAGTTCTTGGGGAACAGGTTGGAGAGGTAGTAGGGGAACTCCTGGTCCCAGTCGATCTTGTAGAAATCGATTGCGCGGGAGAACATCACGAGCTGGGACTTGCACCGGGCATCCCTGGCCGATGACATGGCCCCCCGGAGCCCTGCGCGCAGCAGGCCGGCGAGGATCGAGATGATGGCGATCACCACGAGCAGTTCGATCAGCGTGAAGCCGTGTGTGTTACGTTTCATGTGTCGGGTTCCTTCCGAGACGCGTTCAAGGGCACGCAGCATCCTCTTTATTATATGCCGGTGAGACGTGGGCGTCAACCGGGTTTCTTGGGCGAAAAACGCCGGGCGGGCCTCCTGGGCTACTCGGGCGATTTCGTGTCGGGTTGTCCGAGGCGTTCGAGCTCCTTGTCGATCTCGAGCGTGCGGTCTTGCTGGATCTGGATGACGAGGTCGAGCAGCTTGAGCGCGGCCTGGCCCCAGCGGGTGTCCTTGCCGAATGCCTGGACGGCCTGCTCGAGGTATTCCTGCGCCTCGGCGTATCGTTTGAGCCGGATGAAGATGACGCCGAGGTTGTAGGCCGGGGTGCGGTCGGAGGGGTCGAGCTGCATGACCTGGGCATATTCCTTGATGGCCAGTTCGTAGTCGCCCTTGTGCTGGTAGAGTGAGCCGAGGTTGTAGTGGGCGTCGCGGTGGTCCTGGCGGAGGGCGACAACGGCGCGGAGGTGCTCGATGGCTTTGTCGGTCTCGCCGCCCTTGGCCTCGACGATGCCGAGGCCGTAGAGGGCGTCCACGTGCTCGGGGTGGCGATCGAGGACGGCGGTGTAGTGGTCCCGGGCGTCGTCAAGCTTGTCCCGGCGCCAGGCGACGTAGCCGAGGCCGAGCAGGGCGTTGACGGACTCGCGGTCGCGCTCGTGGATGGCGGCGTACTCTTTGCCGGCGGCTTCGAGGTCGTTGCCGGCGAGGGCGAGCGTCGCGGCGGTGAGACCGATGCGCTCGCTGTCAGGCTCGAGGAGGCGGGCCTTTTCGACGGCGGCCCTGGCCTTGTCGAGCTTGCCGTCCCTGAAGAGGGCGACGGCGAGGTTCATGAGGGGCTTGACGCTTTGGGGGTCGGCCTCGTGTGCGCGCTGGTATTGCTCGGCGGCGAACTGGTACCTGCCCTGGGAGAAGAACATGTCGCCATGCAGGAGGTAGGCCTCGGTAAAGGTGCCGCGCAGGTCCACGGCGTGCTCGAGCTCCCACTCGGCCTCGTCGACCTTGTTGTGCTTGAGGTAGAACTCGGCGAGGTAGAAGTGCGCGTCGGCGCGGTAGCGGTGCTCGGGCCTGGCCTTGGCGAACTGCTCGGCGGCGGTTTTGAAGTAGCCGGCCGCCTTGTCGGGCTCACCGGCGGCGCGCAGCGAGTAGCCCGCGCGGAAGACGACGACGGGGTCCTTGCAGCCCTTGTCGATGGCCTTGCTGAGCGCTTCGAACGCGGCCTTGTGCTCCTTCTTGGCGTAGGCTTCGTAGCCGGTGCGGACCTCGTCGTTCCAGAGGAAGTTCTGGAATTCGCTGGTGAGGTAGTCGTCCCACTCGCTGGCCGCCTCGTCCGGGGGTACGGGCGGCTCGGCCGCGAAGGCGGCGGCCAGTGCGGCGGCAAGAATGAATAGGGTGGCTGTGGATTCAAGTTTCACGGGAGGGTACCTCGCCTCTGGGGCGATTCTACCGTTTTGACGGGAGGCCGCAAGGTAAGGTTTCGCAGGAGGCATTGCCGGTGCCGGGCGTTTCATGGAGGCGGTGGTCGGGGCGCGTGGTCGCGACGGGCGGAGAGGCTATAGAACCCCTTCAGGGTAGGGATCGCGGGTTCGGCATTTACCCAGGGCGGCGCTGCGCCCCTCGGCAGGCTCGGGGCGCCGCTTGCCCTGGGCTGGTCTATGCAGCCCTTTCAGGGCAAGGAGAGCAGGCACAGTCGCCTATTCTTCTAGGTCAGTTCCTCGCGGATGAGGCGGTGATCGAGGCGGGTGCTCGTGACGGGCGGAGAGGCTATAGAACCCCTTCAGGGTAGAGATCCCGGGTTCGGCATTTACCCAGGGCGGCGCTGCGCCCCTCGGCAGGCTCGGGGCGCCGCTTGCCCTGGGCTGGTCTATGCAGCCCTTTCAGGGCAGGGAGAGTAGGCACAGTCACCTATTCTTCTAGGCGAGTTCCTCGCGGATGAGGCGGAGGGCTTCGGCGGGATCGTCGTGGGCGGTGATGGGGCGGCCGATGACGAGGTAGTCGGCCCCGGCGTCGCTCGCCTCTTTCGGTGTCATGGTGCGTTTCTGGTCGTGGGCTTGCGCCCACTCGGGCCGGACGCCGGGCGTGATGATGAGCACATCGTGGCCGACGACCTCGCGCACGGGGGCGAGCTCCTTCGGCGAGGCGACGACGCCGGCGCATCCGGCCTCGGCGGCCATCTGGGCCATGTGCTGGACCTGCTCGACGAGGGGGCGGGTGCAGCCGAGGTCGTCGTGCAGGGTCTTCTCGTCGAGGGAGGTGAGCAGCGTGACGCCGAGGGCGAAGGGGTCCTCGAGGCCGGCGGCCTCGGCGCCGACGTGCGCGCCCCGGACGGCGGCGCGGAGCATCTCCCAGCCGCCGGAGACGTGGACGGTGAACATGGCGGCGCCCATGTTGGCGATGGCCATGGCGGCTTTCTCGACGGTGTTCGGGATGTCGTGCAGCTTGAGGTCGAGGAAGACGGTGGCGCCGTGCTCGTGCAGGTTGCTAACGGCGTCGAGGCCGCGGCGGGCGTAGAGCTGGCTGCCGACCTTGTAGGCGTCGGCGCCGGCGCGCGTGGTATCCACGAGGGCGAGGGCGTCGTCGAGGGTGTCCACGTCGAGGGCGACAATAATCTTGGCAGGCATATGTCCTCCTGGAAGACGATTGGCCACAGATTAGGACAGATTCCTGTCTGTGTCCATCTGTGTGATCAGTAGCTAGTCCCCTCTTGCTTCTTCTTCGATGGCCTCGATGAAGGCGAGGATGTTCTCGTAGGGGACCTCGGGCTCGAGGACGTGGGTCGGGGCGAGGACGAGGCCGCCGCCCTTGCCGACGGTGCGGATGCGCTCGCGGACCTCGCGCTTGACGTCGTCGGGGGTGCCGAAGGGCATGGTGGTCTGGATGCCGATGGTGCCCCAGAAGGAGAGGCGGTCGCCGTATTGGCGCTTGAGCTTGGCGGGGTCCATGCACTCGGGCTGGATGGGGTTGAGGATCTCGACGCCGACCTCGATGAGCTCGGGGATGACGGCCTCGATGTTGCCGTCGCTGTGGTACCAGATGTACACGTCGGGGTTGACGTCCTTGGCGGCGGCGATGACGCGCGCGAGGTTGGGCTTGAACCAGCGGCGCCAGAGCTCGGGGCTCATCATCATGCCGGTCTGCATGCCGACGTCGTCGCCGAGGGTGATCATGTCGGCGCCCATTCGGGTGAAGCGGTCGGCCATGTGGACGCGCATCTCGGTGATCGTCTCGACGAGGAAGGCGGCGAACTCGGGGTGCTCGATCATGTCCATCATGAAGCGGTCCATGCCGCGCATGTGCCAGACGGTCTCGAAGATGTGGCCGACCCAGGCGGTGGCGAAGAGGCCGCGGGCCTTGATGTCGGCGATTGTGTCGGCGATACCGTCGTAGCGGTAGTCGTCCATGATGTCGGGCATCGGGTAGGCCTCGAACTC
>CAZJXV010000292.1:0-5220 GCA_964550015.1 uncultured Verrucomicrobiota bacterium | reverse complement strand
TCCCCGGCTCTGACAATCGCGTACTTGATGAATGGCGGCCCGATGATCTGCACGAGAAACGTGGTCACGGTGATGATCGCGATGACGTCGGCCCCCGTCTGGCGCGCGGTCTCGGTGCCGAGGCGCGCGAGCTCGGTGCTTGTGGCGAGCGCCAAGCCGATCGCGACGCCGGCCTGAGAGAACAGGCCGAAGCCGGTGTACTTGGCAACGACTCGGGGCGCTCGACCGATCTTGGCGCCAAGGATGCTGCCAAGCCACTTGCCCGCGGTGCGCAGCACGACGTACGCGACGCCCACGACCATGCCGACGAGGCCCATCGCCCTGAGATAGTGCGGGTCGAGCCGCGCCCCGACGAGGACGAAGAAGACGACGTAGATCGGTGCGGAAAATTCTTTGAGGACGTTGACCATTTTGCCGCACAGCCGCGGGACCATGTTGATGAGGACGATGGCCATCGCCATATTTGCCAGGATGAGCGAGAGGTGCCACTCGTGGCACAGGCCGGAGCAGAAAAAGACCATCGAGAGCGTGAGAACGAGCATCTCGGCGCTCGATCTGAGGACGCGCCCGACGACTGACCCGATCAGGCCGATGCCGACGCCGATGGCGACCGACAGGCCGATTTCTTCGAGCGGCACGAGAAGGACCGAGACAACGGAGAAGTCGTGCGTGCCCGCGAGCACGTTGCGCGCAAGCGGCAAGCAAAACCCGAAGGCCAGAAGCGCCATGACGTCGTCGAGGCCGACGACGGCGAAGAGGGTCGTCGTGAGCGGGCCGCTCGCCCGGTATTCCTGTAGGACGTCCACGGTGCCGGCGGGCGCGGTGGCCGAGGCGAGGGCCCCGAGGATGAGGGCGAGCGGAAGGTTTCTCGAAATCAGCCAGACGCTGACCATGACGAGCACGAGGGCGCCGAGCGATTCGCAGAGCAGGATGGAGACGATGGCGCGCCCGAGGCGGCGGAGTTTTGCCCAGGCAAGCTCGCTGCCGATGATGAAGCCGATGATGCCGAGGGCGGCGGCGTTGACGAGGGCCATGCTGTCAACGTCACCGGGCCGGATGATACCGAACACGGCCCCCAGCAGGACACCGACGACGACGTAGCCGACGACTTGCGGCGCCCGAAGGCGACGCGCGCCCATGGCGGCAAAGAGGCCGACGGCGCCGGCTATGGCAAGAAGAAGCAGCGGGTTGTCCATCGTTGTGGTGTGCCGATCCTCACGTGGAAGGCGAGCCGATGCGGTGGAAGAACCGGGCCATCTCGTCGGGCGATTCGGTGGCGAGGAGGTGCTCGCGGTTCTTCGGGTTCTTGAGAAGCAGGACGACCCGCGAGAGGATGCGCAGGTAATCCTCCTGGCGGCCGTCGGGCCCGGCGATCATCACGACGATGTTGACCGGCTTGCCGTCAATGGAGTCCCAGGGGATCGCCTTCGAGGCGACGCCGACGGCGAGGATGAAGTCGGCAACCGAGACGAGCTTGGCGTGCGGGACGGCGATCCCGACGCCGATGCCGGTGCTCATGATCGCCTCGCGGTCATGGACGGCCCGCCAGAGGGCGTCTCTGTCGTGGACCTCGGGTGCCGTGGCGATCAGCTCGACGAGCTCGTCGAGCGCGCCGACCTTGTCGGCCGCCGTGAGGCGGATCGCTCGATCGGCGGTCAAATAGGGTCTCGATTCGGGCATCTGTCGTTCCCCTCCAAAGGGTGCCATTCAAAGACCAAAGCATAGCACCGGAGGCAAACGGTGTCGAGGACGCTTCAAAGAAACGCGGCGCCGGGCAGGTTGCCCGTCGCCGCATAGGGAATGTCCGTATGCTATGAGGATCGGCTTATGCGGACGCCTTCTTCTTCCGCCGCACGAGCGCCAGGACACCGCCGCCGAGGCCGATGAGCAGGAACGTCGCCGGCTCCGGGACCGCGGTGAACTCGAACTTGCTGCACATCTTCTCGGGCGTGTTCGTGACGCAAATGCCGCAGTGGCACGTGGGGTCCTCTCCGGTTGGAAAGACGCGCGTCAGGTCCGCGTAGAACTTGACGAACAGGCCGAACTTGCCGTCGTCGTTGATGCCGGCAAAGTCCGCGGCGTCGAGCCCGAGGTCGTCTTTCAGCTCGATCGTATAGGTGCGCCACTGGTTGTCGGTCGGCGAGTACACCCCGCCGGGCAGGTAGTCGCCGTAGTTGCCATCGTTAATGGTCAGGTCAACCGCACCCGGGGTATCGCCCACGTCACCGAGAAAAGTCATATCGAGCGATTCCAGCAAGTCGAACCCGCTGTAGTGGTCAACGGCGAAGTCAAGGTCCTGGAAGGTGAGCTTGATGGCGGACGTATCCGGGTCCACGACGAGACCTGGCCCAAGATAGGCGCTGAGGTCGAAGCTCAGAACGAACGAGACCCACCCGCCGCTGGTGCTGTAGAGCATCACGGAGTCGGCCTGGAGGCCGACGTAGTCCCCACCACCGAGCGGATCGCCCAGTGTGCCGCTGGTCGAGTCCTTGAGCGGGATGTAGAATTCGTGGCCGTTGTTGTCCAGGACGGTGTTGGCGCCGAAAACATGGTCGGCTGCAGCCTGGTCTGCAAGGCCGAGGGCTAGAAGAACAACGAGCCCGGCGACGGCAAGTGCCGTGATTTTTGACGTGATCATGAGTTTCCCCTTCCTTCCCCGATTCGTCTCATGTGAATGCGATTAATGCGCTCAACCGAAACCAGATACGCCCGGCGCTGAAGACGGACGTCACCGCTCGATTCGTGGCGACACACGGGTGCCGTCAACGCTGTTTGGTGGGTTGGGACACATTCGGTGGGGTAAGGATTTCGCTACTCGGTTCGGCACATCAGGAGAAAAAACGACCCCCTCAAGACGGTCGCGCCCGGAAACGAATTCCCCACAGATACACAACCCGATACCTTGGCAGTGCATATAGCACAGAGGTGCCAATTTGTCAAGGAAATAATTGCATCTTTGGGGAAAAGGTGTGGGGCCGGAAGGTGCGCGTGGTGCGTGCGCCCGGAGCAAGAAACGCGGCGGCGGGGAGCTTGCCCGCCGCCGCAAGAGAGTGGATAGGCGTTGTGAAATGGTTTTTTAAACTACGACCTCTTCCTCCTCCGAGAGAGGGCCAGCATCAGACCGCTGAGGCCGATGAGCAGGAAGATCCCCGGCTCGGGAATTGCCTGAGCAAACATCCATTCCCGGATGCCCGAGGTGTTTCCCGTCCAGCTCGTCGCCACTTCGTGACCCGCACCGCTGTACTCGGTATAGATCAACGTCTGGGCCACCGGGTCGTCGCCGCTCAATGACGGATTGTCCACGTAAATGATCGTGGTGGAGGTGCTGCCGTCGAAGGTCGGGTCAATGAGGCCCAGCATCCCGAGGGAGCCGGCGCCGTCCAAGTCACCCGCATGGGGCAAGTAGTTTGGAACGGTCGGGTCGTTCTCGCCGTGGATCGCCCAGAACGGCGTCTGAAGCAGCTCGGTCAACTTGTTTTTTGGGCCGCTCCCGGCCGAGGCGATGGCCGCGGCGAAGAGATCGGGCTGGCGCGCGACAATATCCCAGGTGCCGTAGGCGCCCATTGAATCGCCGACGACGTAGATCCGAGACAGATCGATGTGGGCGGCATTGATTCCCAAGGCGGTAGCCAAGTTGGCGTTGTTGCCGCTGTCGGCCAAGTAGCCCAACAGGTTTTCCGCCAAGTGCATGTATTCTCCGTAGGTGCCGGCGCCCAGGGTGTAAGGGCCGCCGCTGAACGGGGTCTCGGCCCATTGGTGGCTGGAAGCGCATTGCGGGGCGAGGACAAACGCGTTGTAGGCCGGGGTGGTCTGGGCGGACTCGGCGAAGAAACGCGCCGTGGTCCGCTGCATCATTGCGTCGGAATCGCCTCGTGCGCCCGCACCATGGAGATAGAGCACAAGAGGGTATTTGGTTGAGCCGCTGCTGTCGTAGCCGTTTGGCTTCGCCAGGCCGAACGGCATTTGCATGCTGGTTGATCCGGCGATGTCGAGGTCCTGGTAGTAGGCCCTCTTCCAGGAGAGCAGGACGCTCCCGGGGGTCTCACTGAAGTCCTTGTCGTAGGTGACGGTTGACGCGTGTACGTCTTGGGTGCCGGCCAGCAGGAGGCTGAGCAGCATGAGGGCTCCCAACAGCGTGCTTCTATTTGTTGCGGTTCTCAACATTGTATGTCCTCCTCAATTCCTGTGCCGTGAGCCTGCGCCGCCAATTCAGGCGCGCGGACGACGGCGAAGGCGAAGAAGGAAACCAAGAATGCCAAGACCGCCAAGGATCATTGTGCTTGGTTCGGGCACGGTGACGGCGCAAATGCAGGTCGGATCAATGCCGGTGTCGTTGATCCGGATGCCCTTGATGATGGTGCTGTTCGTTAGGGGGGTGCCGGTGTTGTCCAGGAGATCCGTTATTTTGAACGCGATACCGACGCAATCACGGGGCGCCGAGGGGAAGCCGCTGGTATTGTAGCCCGTATCGCCCCACGTCGAGGCCGTGTAGCTGATGGTGTTGCCGAGGCTGTTGTCGGTAAAGATGGCCTGGATTGTTCCGCTGTCGTTGCCTCCGCCACCTTCGGTGTTGCCGTTATCGAAGATGAAGAAGTCGGGGTTGTCACCGTTCGTATCCCACCAGTTCGAGCCTCCGAAGGACACGGTAATGACAGGGTTGTATAGACTCGCGCAGCTTCCCAAGACGTTAAAGTCATCGGCATTGGCGATGGGCCACGTGGGCGTGCCGGTGCTGGTGTAGGTGCTGCCGCTGGAGTCCCCGTTACACAGGTCGCTGACGTCAACCGTGTAGGTGCCGACGGTAATGCTGTCGAGGTACGTGCTGCTTGTCACCGTGATGCTGTCGACGCCGACGATCCCAGCCTGCGCGGGCGTTGCGAGAAAAATCAAGGCGGCGACTGCGACGGCGAATGTTGCGTGCGCGGTGAGCAGGTTTTTCATCTGCGTTTTCATTGTTCTTCCCTTTCCCTTCCCTATTGTTTCTCCGTTTCAATCCCCTTTTCGCAGTAGGTCGTGCTGATGGGTCATCGTGCCTCCCTTCTCGGCCCGGCTGCGCCGGAGGTGAACAGAACGATCCGTTTTCCAGGCAAGAAGGCCGCCTCTCGGGTTACTTCTTCAAGTTTTAACGTGCTCATAGAAAGTGTGTTGCGTCATTCGGCCTGCACGCCAAAAGAAAGGCAGGATAGTGTCATGCAGACATTAGTATTAAATGCAGCGTAT
>CAZJXV010000291.1:0-5226 GCA_964550015.1 uncultured Verrucomicrobiota bacterium | reverse complement strand
TCGGCGTCCGCGCCGACAAGCTCCGCTTCCGACAGCACGAGCCCGACGAGCTCGCCCACTACGCCGCCTGGGCCTGCGACATCGAGTACGAATACCCGTTCGGCTGGAAAGAGCTCGAGGGCATCCACGACCGCGGCGACTACGACCTCACGCGCCACGCCGAGTACAGTGGCAAGAAAATTGTTTACCGCGACGACCTCTCGGGCGAGACCTACGTGCCGCACGTCGTCGAGACATCCGCCGGCTGCACGCGCACGCTCCTCGTCGTGCTGTGCGACGCCTATGCCGAGGAAACCGACCCCGAGCGCACCGTCCTCCGGCTCAGTCCCGTCCTCGCGCCCATCAAGGTCGGCATCTTCCCGCTCATGCGCAAGGACGGCCTGCCCGAAAAGGCCCGCGAAGTCCAGCAGCTCCTCAAGTCGCACTACACGGTCTTCTACGACGAGCTCGGCAACATCGGCCGCCGCTACCGGCGCCAGGACGAGATCGGCACGCCGTGCTGCGTGACCATTGACCACCAGACACTCGAGGACGGCACCGTCACCCTGCGCAACCGCGATACCCTCCAGCAGATCCGCGAGCCGATCGGCCCCAACCTCGTCGGCCACATCCAGCGCTTCCTCGACGAGATGGCGGCCGAGAAGTAGCGTCCACACAACGCCGCGGCGAAACCGCGTGCCACGCCCTCTCTCCATATGGTATCCTGATACGTGTCTGTCGCGTTGACGGGACTGTTCGCCGGGACTCAACGATGGCTCCACAGGAAACGCTCAAGCTGCTGAGGCTTAGCACGTCGGGCGTGCGCGGCGTGGTGGGCCAGACGCTCACGCCGGGCCTCCTCATTGACCTCGCCGAGTCGTTCGCCTCTTCGCTCGGCGGCGGCCCGCTTCTCGTCGGACGTGATCCGCGCTGGTCGAGCCCGATGGTCCAGTCGGCCGTCGTGTCGGCCTTGTTGGGATCAGGATGCGACGTGCTCGATCTCGGTGTGTGCCCTACGCCCATCCTCCAGTTCTTGGTGCCGCGACGCGACGGCGGCGGGGCCGTGAGCGTCAGCGCCGGCCACAACGACGCCGAGTGGAACGCGATCACGTTCATCAACGCCGAAGGCATCCAGCTCGGTGTGCACGAGGGCGAGGAGGTCCTGGACATTTACCACTCCGGCGACCAGCGGCGCGCGGCCTGGGATGCCATCGGCTCGCTCGGGCCGCTCGACGACTATCGCGCAACGTACTTCGACGCGCTGTGCGAGTTCCTCGACGTGGAAATCATCAAGCGCGCCGGCTACCGTGTGATCGTTGACGCGTGCAACGGCGCCGGGGCGGGATACGTTGACGAGTTGCTCGCGCGGCTGGGCTGCCGCCTCGTGCCGATCAACAACGAGCCGAACGGCGTCTTCCCGCACGATCCGGAGCCCCGCCCGCGCAACGCGCGCCAGGTCGCCTCGGTCATCAAGCCCGTCGGCGGCGACATCGGCTTCCTGCTGAACAGCGACGTCACGCGCGTCAGCGTCATCAGCGAGGTGGGGGAGACGGTCACTGAGGAGTACACCTTCCCGCTCGTGGCCGACTACGTGCTTGGCCGGACACCGGGCCCGGTCGTGAGCAACGTCTCGACGACGCGCACGCTCGACGACGTCGCCGCGCGCCACGGCTGCCGGCTGGTGAAAACCCTCATCGGCCAGTCGCACTCGATCGCCGCCATGCGCGACGAAGCGGCCGTCATCGCCGGCGAGGGGAGCGGCGGCGTGGCGGTGGCCGCGTTCCAGCCCGCGTTCGACGGGTTCCTCACGATGGGCCTCATGCTCGAGAAGATGGCGCGCACGGGCCGCAAGGCGTCCGAGCTCGTGGACGACTTGCCCCGCTATCATGTTCGCAAAGAGAAGATCTCGTGCCCGTCGCACCGCGTGTACGCCGCCGTCGAGGAGGTCCGTCGCCACTACGCCGACCGCTGCGTGGACGACACCGATGGCATCCGCATCGAATGGCCCGACGGGTGGCTGCATATCCGCGCCTCGGCCACCGAGCCGCTCATACGCGTCATCGCCGAGGCGACCACCGAGGACACGGCACAGGAACGGGTGAACCATGCTGTCGACATCGTCTCACAAGCCGTCTGAGCCGCGGCCCCGGACGCGGTCGCTCAAGATCTCCGTCTCCGGCGTGCGCGGCATCGTGGGCGAGTCGCTCACGCCGCGTCTCGTGGCGCAGTTCGCCCAGGCGTTCGGCTCCTACGTCGGCCGGGGCGACATTCTCGTCGGGCGCGACACCCGCGGCTCGGGACCGATGCTCCAGGAGGCTATCGTCGCGGGCCTGCTGGCCGTCGGATGCCGGCCCGTCCTTCTTGGCGTGTGCCCGGTCCCGTCCATCGCCGTCAAGACGAGCGCCTGCGGCGCCGCGGGCGCGATCGCGATCACCGCGAGCCACAACCCGGCCGAGTGGAACGCGCTCAAGTTCATCACGGCGCGCGGCCTGTTCGTCAACGCGCACCAGGCCCAGGAGCTGCTCGACGTCTATCACCAGGCGCAGTTCTCCCTCGTCGAGAACAGGCAGTTCAAGCACGTCAAGACCGAGCCCGACCCGATGGGCGCCCACCTCCAGCGGCTGGCCCAGTACCTCGACGTCGAAACGATACGCAAGGCGGGCGTCGCGGTCGCCTTCGACTGCTGCAACGGCGCGGGGTCGGTGCTCACGCCGCAATTCCTCGAAACGCTTGGCTGCCGCACCCATCCGCTGCACGCGACGCCCGACGGCCGCTTCCCGCGCGGGCCCGAGCCGAGGCCGGAGAACCTGGGGGACCTGTGCGACCTCGTCAAGAAAACGGGCGCGGCCGTCGGTTTCGCGCAGGACGTTGACGCCGACCGCCTCGCCGTCGTGGACGAGCGCGGCCGCTCCATCGGCGAGAACTACACGCTGGCGCTTGCGGTGCGCTACGTCTTGAGCAAGACGCCGGGCACGGTCGTGACCACGCTCTCTGCAAGCCGCGCGATTGACGACGTCGCGGCCGAATTCGGCTGCCGCGTCGTGCGCACAAAGATCGGCGAGATCCACGTGACCGAGGCGCTGCTCGACGACGACGGCATCATCGGCGGCGAGAGCAACGGCGGGGTCATCATCCCCGCCATCCATCCCTGCCGCGACAGCTTCGCCGCGATGGGCGTCATCCTCGAATACCTCGCCGCCTCGGGCAAGAGCGTCTCGCAGCTCGTCGCCGGGATCCTGCGCTACGAAACCGCGCGCGGCCGGATCGAATGCTCGACCCGGAGCGCTGACCGCGTGGTGCGCGAGCTGCGGCGGCGCCACACGGGCGACGGCGTCTCGACCCTCGACGGCATCAAGATCGACACCGCCGACGGCTGGGTCCACGTCCGCCCCTCCAATACCGAACCCATCCTCCGGCTCATCGCCGAAGCCACAACGCGCGAGCATGCCGACGAGCTCCTCAAGCGCTTCAAGACGGAGGCAGAGGGAATCGCAGGAAAAGGAACATGAAAAGGCGCCGAAGAATCGCGATGCTTGGCATGGTCTTGCTGCTTCTCGCTGTCTGGCCCGGCTGCGTATGCAAGCTGAGCTGCGGCCCCATGAGGGTCAAGAAGCCGGGACGATGGGAGGAATACCAGCAGGCCGGCGTTAAGGCGCACAATGCAGGGGACTACAACAGGGCCAAAACCAACCTGTTGGCTGCCCTGAGGGAAGCCCGGGCCTTTCCTCGCGGCGACGTTCGTCTCGGATTGACGCTCAGTTGCCTTGGTGAGCTCTATCGTATTCTGGGTGACAACGTGACGGCGGAGCGACATGCAAAGGAAGCGTTGCCTATCCTTGAGGCGCACTACGGTTCTCGCCACATCGAGGTGTCGAAGTGCGTCAACACCCTTGGCTTGATCTGCTTTGCGCAGGGCCGCTATGACGAAGCGGCTCGCCGATACGAGCGGGCGAGAGACATCCTCAAAGCGGCTGTCGGCACCGACCACCCTGAATACGCCACCGTCCTTAACAACCTCGGACAGGTTCACGCCACTCGAGCGAGCTACGACGAGGCGGAACGGTTCTACACCGAGGCCGTCTCCATTTTCGAACGGATCGGCCTCCAGCACGACGCGCGCTTTGGCCTCTGCCTTGTCAACCTGGGCCAGTTGCGTGCCATCCAGGGTGACGCCGCCGAGGCCGAACGCGCCTACAAACGGGCCATCAGCATCTACGACCGCGTCAATCATCCACAACTGGCCTATGCACTTGCGAGCCTTGCCGAGCTGTACGTCGGCCAGCGGAATTGGGTGGAGGCCCAACCACTGTGCGAGCGGGCAATCGTGGCCTTGACGCGGCATTTTGGCGAGAGTCACCCGCTCGTTGCGGCCGCCATCAACACGCGGGGCTTGACCGAGCGACAGCGGCAGCAGCCGGCGGCGGCCGAGGCCTTATTCAGACAGGCGCTTCAGATCGCAGAGTCGACCCTGGGCCCGGACAGCATCTATGTCGCGGTGTACGCGAAGAACCTTGCCGACGCCTATGCTGACCAAGGCAAGTTCGCTGATGCCGCGGCCCTGTACGAGCGCGCACTTTCCGTGGCCGAGAAGCATGGGGACGCGGGCACGCGCGTGGTGGTCGTGGTCTGCGACGGGTGGGCTCGCATGCACCGCGACCTGGACGAGAGCGATGAGGCCGTGAAGTTGTACGAGCGTGCCCGTGAGGTCCTGGAGGCGATCCCCGGCGCGGCGCCAACCGAACTGGCGGCGCTCCTCAACAACCTCGCGATGGCTTACATGGATCAAGACATGGTTGATGAGGCGGATCCCCTCACAGCTCGCGCACTCTCGATCTACACTGAACAGCTCCAGCCGGGGCACCCCGATATCGCCATCGCGACGGCCATTCGAGCCCAGGTGTTGATGCTTCGAGAGGAATACGCGGAGGCCGAGGTGCTCTATGCCCGGGCTGTGCCGATTCTCGAGGACAACCTGGGTCCTACGCACTCGTCAACCATCGCTGTAACTGTCGACTTGGCGCGCGCGTACTCGCGCCAGGACAAATTCGACGACGCGAAGCAGCTCCTGCAGCGACTCAGGGCAACCGCTGAACACGAGCTCGGCGCGGACCACGCAGATATCGGCACGGTCATCTGGTATTTGGGCGAGCTCCACAAGAAGCATGGGAAGAACGCTGAAGCCGAGGCGTTCTTCGGGAAGGCGCTGGAGATCTTTGAGAAAGCTCTCCAGCCTGGCGATCCTCGGCT
>CAZJXV010000290.1:0-5231 GCA_964550015.1 uncultured Verrucomicrobiota bacterium | reverse complement strand
ATTGTGCTCGGGGACGTCGAAGAGGTGGAGGCCGAAGCCCCAGCGCGGCTTGCCGATCTCGCTGTTGAAGGCGGCGGCGGTGTGTTCGCGGAAGAGGCCGCGTTGGGGGAGGGCGTCTGGGTTTTCGCCGTAAACGGCCATGAGGTCGCAGAATTGGTTGTAGCAGCCCATGGCGACCCAGATGAAGTGGCCGTTCGGGTCGGTGACGAGGTTGCCTTTGAGGTGCATGCCGATCTGGTAGAGGTCAATGATGCCGCACTGGTGGCAGAGCTCGTGGATGAGGCCGCGGTCGATTCTCTTGGCGTAGTTGGGAATGTCTTCGAGCCGCCAGCGGATGCGCCACGAGCAGGATTCGCTCTCGAGCCAGGACTTCGGGTCGGGGACGTACTTCCTGCCGAACCGCTTGATGGAATCCCGCAGGGCTTCGCGCAGTTCGATGATCGCGGGATCGTCGAGGGAGGTGTAGATGCCGTCGAAGCGGATGCCCTGGAGGACGCCCTCCGGGGTGGCGGGGTAGATGGCTTCGCGAAAGGCCCTGCGCCATTCCTGGATATGGGCCTGGCACCAATCCTCGAACGAGTACGAGCCCCAGAGGTTGGGCGTGCTGCGGAATCCGGTGTAGTTGTCCTCGTCCCAGGCGCGGATGGTGAGGCCGATGCCGTAGGTGGGATCGGTGAGGCGGTTGTTTATTTCGCAAATCTCGTCGATCGTGTTGTCGAGGTCAACCTCGCACGAGATCGTGTGGCGGCCTTCCTTGTAGATCCACTTGTACGGGATGCTCTGCTCTTCACCGACGGCGAGGGGGTTGATTGGGCCTGTGGCGACAACCGTATCATCAATATACAGCCTGTAATTCGTACTCGGCGCGGGCGCAAAGCCGTTGTTGCGGACGTGCGCGGTGAAGGTGACTTCGTCTCCCTCGGCGGGCCAGACCTTGACGAGGCGCTGGAACTCTTCCTTGGTGACGGTGCGCTTGCCGTCGGGGGCGTCGGGGTCGGGGACCCAGAAGGTGGGGACGTCGTCGGGATAGGCCATCCAGTAGCCGTGGTAGAGGGGACGCTGCGAGATGTAGGTGACGTCGAGGTCGGGTTTGTCGGGAGGCGGGGGTTCCTCGGCGGCAGCGAAGGAGCTCGTCGAGGCGAGGAGGATGACGAGAGCCATCAGGTAGAGCGGGGCCTTCTCGCGTGGGAAGATCGCAGCGACAAGAGATTTCATGTGTATCATCGTGTGATACCTCTATCGGATCCGGGTTGTGAGGTCAAACTATTCGGTTTCTTCTTTTGTCGTGGAATAGGTCAGTTCGCCCTTGGGGTCGTACATTCGGAATGCAACGCCCCAGTTGCCGCCGCCCTGGCCGACTTTGATCAGCACTTCGTTCCAGCCGGCCTTGAGCTTCATGGGGATTTCGTATTGATCAATGATGATCGCGTGCCCGCCGGGGACGGCCCAGAGCAGTTCGCCGTTGACGAAAAGCTTGCCGGCGTCGTCGACACTGAGGAAGGCTTTGGCGTCGCGGTCGTCCGGGCTTTTGATGTAGAGATGACAGTAGGCGAGGACGTTTTCCCAGGGCGCGATCCTGGTGGGGCCGGTGAGCGAAAGCGTGGTTACGGCGGTGAGTGTCTTCCAGCCGATTTGCTTTCCCTCGAGCCCGGTGTACGTCGCATTCAGGTCGACGCCCTTCTCGGGCGGGTAGGCCGTCGAATAGCCCATGTCGTTGCCGACGGGGAACGGGCCGACGACGTTCCATTCCTTGGGCCAGGGGCCGCCGGTGCGCATGATGTAGGAGCCGGGGGCGAGGTTGTATCCTTCGGCCTGTTCATTCTTGCCGACGACGCGAAGCTCGAGGCGCCGCTGGCCGCGCTCCATAAAGAACGGTCCGATGCCCTGGTACATGTGCTGCCAGAAATTGGGGTCGTACATATCGACCGTGCAGCCGGTGGGCTGTCCGTCCACGTACACCTCCGCGATGCCGAATTGCTTTCCGCGCGGCGCGACGAGGTCGAACGTGTAGAGATCGTCGCGCGGCGCGCCGACCTGCCAACTGACGAACGCGCCCGGTTTGTCGCTGGTGACGAGAAGCCGGTCGGGGCCGTCCCATCGCTCGTTGAGCTCGTTGTACTTGACGACGGCTACCGTGCCGCCGCCGGCCTACAATCCCCCTGTGACTTCGAGGGTCGGGAGCAGGTCGGTGAAGGCGGTCCATTTCTCGTTCTCGTACCAGGTGCCCAAGCCGGGATTGGCGGCGATCGCTATCGGGAAGCGAAGCTCCCTGGCCGGAGGGAGCTTCCACTTGATGTCGTGCGAGGTCGAGTCCTGATACCAGTACGCGACTATGGCATAATTGACGAAGGGGATGTTGTTCGACTCGCCGTGCTCGATTTCCACTTTAATGCTTTTCGTAAAGGGGACACAATCGGGGACGTGCATGCGATACGAGCTGGTCCTGCTCTGCATGTCCATCATGGCCGTGATGCCGTGGAAGGGCTTTGAGACAGGCCCCTTGGCGAAATACCAGCCGCAGTTGAAGTAATCTTCCGTGCCGGTGCCGTGGATGCTGGGGCGGTCTTCGCCGTCAACGTAGATCTTCTCGTCGCCCTCGAGATAGCGGAGCCAGTAGGGGCTCTGCATGCTGAGCACCGTGCCGACGAAGTGGCCGCGGCCGGTGGTTTCGAGGATCGGGACGTGCTTGCCATACTCGGCGTAGTAGTTGCGCCACTGGACGTGCAGATAAGCCGCATTGCGCGGGACCCGTCCTTTCCTGAGTTCAACGGCCCACCCGAGGTTCTGGGCGGTGCCGGTTCCGTTCTCGACGGTAATGCGGGCCGACTTTCTAAACGGCATCGGCAGACTGAAATAGGCGAACTCATCCGTCATGCCGAAGGGCACGGCGGCATACTTGGTGAGCTCGGTCTTTCGCGTTTTGTGGTTCCAATGGGTTTCGCCGAAGCCGGTGCCGAAGAGTTCGCCGATCGGACATTCGATCGCGGGCTTCGGGTCGCCGTCCCAATAGACGCGAAT
Organism: uncultured Verrucomicrobiota bacterium; assembly: GCA_964550015.1. Classification (GTDB taxonomy): domain Bacteria; phylum Auribacterota; class JABMQX01; order JAFGEW01; family JAFGEW01; genus CAZJXV01. Next base: position 2,213 of record CAZJXV010000290.1, on the reverse strand, counting down.
CACGACCTTGCGGAACGTGTGGTCCTGCTGCCACAACTCGGGCCAGTCTGCTTTCAGCTTCATGTGAAGGCGGTCTATCGTTGCGGGACCGCGGAGGCTGGCGAGCTCGAATTCGTCGTCGTCGGCGGGGACCTCGACCCAGTTCAGGTCGAGATTGCTTTCGAGTTCGCGGACGGATGGGTCGGCGAAATGCTGCTGGATGGCGTCGTACTGCGTCTGCTGCCTGGGCGTGAGCTCGGGCGTGAAGGTCTCGACTTTGGTTCCCGGCGGGTATGTGTGGTAGGCGATGGCAAGGAAGCCGGTTTTCTGTTCGGAGACAATGACACAGCGTTTGGCGAAGGGGATGGGGTGGTAGCTGTACCAGCCGCCGCTCGATTGGCCCGTGAGCGGGGCGGCGAACGGCGGAACCTTGTCCTGGAACATTTCGCGGAAATTGCCGCTTACGCGGGGTTCGGTCTCGTCGTCGAAGTAGAACTTGACGCCTCCTTCGGGCGGGAGCGCGCTCCAAAGGCGGTAGATGCATCCGGGCCCCTCGGCGTCGAAGATGACGAACTCGCCTGAGTCCGTTCGCCTGAGCGCGGTGTACGTGCCGGAGAAGCCGTCGTCGTTTCCGCCGGTGCGGTCGTAGCTCGAGTGCTGGAGGCAGAGGACGCCGTCTTTGAGCAGCGGGAGGAGTGTGAGATTGTCGAGTACGTCGAAGCCGACGGGGGGCGGTTGGTCTTGCGCCGCACTGCCAGAGGCAGCATTGAAAAGCAGGGCGAGCGTGGCGCAGAAGGTCAAGACGCGGTGCAACATGACTGTGTTCCCCTTGTGTTGTTATGCAGCGGTATTGTCAGCGATCGTTCGATCCGTCATTCAGGTTTAATGATTTGATTGACTGGTATCCGGATAATTGTGCCGGTGTTGCCGTCGGCGTCGAGGACGAGCAAGGCAACGCAGCGTTTCATGGCAAGTCCCCCGGGTGAGTGTGTTCGAAGGGCTGCTCCGGTTTCAGATTCAACTTTCTTATACGTCAATTCCGGTTGCATGGGTCGGCACCTCACGCTTCGTCAATGGCGGTCGGCGGGATGAAGGGGCGGAGGTGCTGGGCGGCCAGGAGGAGGCCCTCGGGACCGCCGAAGACGGGGTCCTCGTGCTCGATGATGATATCGCCCGCGTAGGCGACGTCGCTCAGGGCGATGAAGATGGCGCGCCAGTCGAGGTCGCCGTAGCCGGGCACGCGGAAACGCCACCAGCCCTCGCCGCTGACGCCGACGCGCTGCAGGTCTTTTAGGAGGATCTGGGTGTCCTTGGCGTGGAAGGCGTAGATGCGCTCGCCGAAGGCGCGGATCTCGGGCACGGGGTCAATGAACTGGAAGACGAGGTGCGACGGGTCGAACTCGAGGCCGACGGCGGGCGAGGTGACGGCGCTGAAAAACGCGTCGAACGTGGCCGGGGTACGCAGGTAGTTGGCGCCGCCGTGGGGGCAGTTCTCGAAGGCGACGCGGAGGCCGGCGTCCTCGGCAATGGGCGCGGCCCGGCTCCAGAGCTCGACGGCGTAGGCGTGCTGCTCGTCGAGGGAGGCGTTGCGCGGCGCCCAGCAGTTGGCGGTGACGATCGGGGCGCCGAGGAGCTGTGTGATTTCGACGACGCGGCGGAATCGCGCCAGGGGGTCGGCCAGTTGGGTGTAGTCCTCGCCCCACAGCACGGTGAGCGCCGGGACGCCGTGGCGGTCGAGGAGCTCGCGAGCGTTCCGGCACTCGGCGTCAGTGGCGGACTCGGGATGGAGTGCGCAGCCGCCCCAGCCGGCGGCGACCTCGACGCCGTCGAAGCCCTGGTCGGCGGCGAAGGCGACGCGCTCGGTGCGGAAGTCGGTAACGAAGCCCAGTCTCATGGTGTACTCCCGTTCGTGTGTTAGGCGCGCGGCTGCTAGGCGCGCGGCGCCGCAGAGGCCCCAAAACGGCTCAAAGGTCGGAAAAAGCCTCAGAGGGGACGAATAGTGCAGGGAAAGGCAAGGGCGGGTCAAGGGGTTTGCGCGGCGGCGTCTCTTGGGGCAGCGGAGACCCCGCCGTGCTCAGTCGCCCCTGACGGGGCTCGGGGATTCTTCGTCGCGTCGGTAACCACGGGCTGGCGGGCCTGTTGAAGAAACCGCCACCAGCACGTCTTCCAGGGTGCGACACCATGCCCCGAAGGGGCCGAACGTGAGTAGCCGTAGGCGTAAGCCTACGGGCAGG
>CAZJXV010000289.1:0-5241 GCA_964550015.1 uncultured Verrucomicrobiota bacterium | reverse complement strand
GCGCTCGCCGGTGTGGAAGTAGTACCGCCCCTGGACGAAATGGTCGTGCGCGGCGTTGACGGCTACCCGTATTTCAACATGCACGTCGTCGAGTGGGAGTGGCGTGGCATCGCCGGCGTGCACTCCGCGCTTGGGTTTCTGATGGGCTGGAACCGAGAGCTCGTCACGCCGTACGAGCACCCCGGCCTGAGGCTGACGCTGCACGTCGTCACGCGCCTGAGTCTTTGCCTCATGTCGGCGGCCCTCGTGCTGATCATTTACGTCGTCGGCCGGGAGACGTGGGGCGTCACCGTCGGTCTCGTCGCGGCGGGGCTGCTGGCGCTGTCGCCGCTCAACGTCGGCATCGCGCATTTCGCGATGAGCGACACGGCGATGGACTTCTTTGCCGGCCTCGCCGTCCTTTTCGTGATGCGCATGTACCGTGGGCGGCGCGCGGTCAACCCATTGCTGGCGGCGTTCTTCGGCACGCTTGCGTTCGCGTCGAAGTACAACGGCGGCATCGTGCTCGTGTTCGTCGCGCTGATGCACGTGCTGAAGTTCGCGTCGGTGCGGCGGTTGTTTGGTAAGGACGCGCTGCGCAACGTCGGGTTGCTCGTGGTGGGAGGGGTCATCGGCCTCGTCGTCGGGTTTCCGTCGCTGCTGATTTACCCGGACCGCGTCATCAAGGAGACGGTCGAGTTCGTGCGCTACGTTTCGAACTTCGGGCTCACGCCGGCCGAGGCGAAGCTGACGGGCTGGGCGCGTTTCATGCTGCACGGCCCGAAGAACGTGGCGACGCTGTGGCGGAGTGTCGGCCCGATCGTGATGATCGCGGCCGTGGGCGGGTTCGCACTTTCGGTATTCCGCAAGCGGCGTCACGTGCTCATCGGCCTCTTCGCGGTGCTGTACTTGGGCATCGCGCTGTTCGGCAAGCCGGTGCTTCAGCCGTACTTCTTTTCCGTTCTGCTGCCGTACTTCTGCCTGTATGCCGCCGTCGCGGCGGGCTGGCTCGGCGGGCTTAAGAAAATCCGCGTGCCCGGCACAGTGGTCGCCGTGGTTCTCGTCGGGGCGGCGGTGATTACCTATGCGGTGCGTGTCGTGCGCATAGACTTTTTCTTCTGGCACATGGACACGCGGCGGATGGCGACGGCGTGGGTGGATGAGAATGTGCCGACCGTGTTCAACGTCGGCTCGCAGGATTACGGGCTCTATGCGTGGCGCGGGCGCCCGGGGCCGACGGTCGAGACGGTTGTCATTGCCACGGGCAACCTGCACGGCACCCAACCGCCGGAGAGGACGTTCAGGCTCCAGCACTTCCACCTCGAGGAGAGACGGGAGGGGACAGGGCCGCTCAGCGTGTTTCGCAACTCGAGCGTGACGATTTCCGGCTTTGAGGAATCCGAGCACCTGAAACCGCATTTTTCGATGCCCGTGTACCAGCGGATCCCGTCGGAGACCGGCAACGAGTTTGTCTTTCCGCTCGGCGCAGAGTTCCTTCGCAGCGGGCGGTTCATGCCGCTCTATCCTCGGGCCAGGCGCCGTATTTATGTCATCCCGGACCGCTTCGATGGCGTCGTCGTGGCGCTTCGTAACGGCGATATCGCCAACGTCGTGACGCTTTCGTTCGGCGGGCAGAGGCACGAGATTGTGCTCGAGCCGCTCGAGACGCACGTGCTCACGATCGCCGGGCCGAAGCGGATGCCCCTGATCGGCGGGCCGTTTTTCAAGTTCTGGGCGCGCGCGTCGTCGGCGTGCCAGGTCGAGGTGGCCGTCAGCGACGAGCAGAAGGGCGTGGTGTACTACAAGTCGGCGCAGTATGCGAACGCGCTGCCGCATCTTGCCGCGGCCTGGCGTGAGCGGCCCGGACCGGTGCTTGCGCAGATGGCCGTCGTTGCGGCGGCGTGCTCGGGCAAAGACCCCGACGAGCTCGAGGACGGCGCGATCGCGGCGGCGGCGCGCACAGACCTCGAGCACGTCGAGGATTCGCTTGTAGAGCGTTTCGGGATATCGGCGCTGTACGTGGAGAGCCTGCCGTACATCGAACGCGAGATCGAAGACTTTTCGGACGAGCGAGTCGCACGGATCGTCAAGGACGCGGGCGCGTCTGAGGACACGTGCGTCATGCCGGCCTTGAACGCCACGGGCGAATGGTCCGTGAAGCTCGGCACGCTGTTTCTCGAGCCGGGCTGGTATCGAGTGACGCTCTCGGCGCGGATGGACGAGCCGGTGCCGGAAGGAGGCGAGCTGGCGGTTTCGTTTGTTGACACGACCGGCGAGATCGTCCACGACTCGGCGACGCGGCCCGTGGGTAGCCTCGTCGGGCCCGCCTACCGCGACGTCGAGTGTTCGCTGCAGGTGGCCGACGGGCTGGGGCCGGTCACGCTCGAGATCGCCACGGCCCCCGACGTGCCGCTGCGCCTCGACCGGCTCACGATCAAGCCGGACGTCCCGAGGCAAATCGAAGCGCGCGACCGCCTGGCGCGGGCGATCCTCGACGGGGCATTGGCGGAGCTGCGGGCGGAACCGCAGGACCTGGACGCGCTGGTGGCGTGCGGTGACGAGGCGGCCCGTGCCGGGGATGCGGTACGCGCGCTCACAGCCTACGAGAAGGCGGCCGAGGCGGATCCGGATTCGTATAGGCCGTATGCGCGTTTGCGCGGAATTCTCGACAGGCTGCCGGCGGAACTGAAAGCCTCGGCGGGTGCGAAGCTCGACGAGGCCGACGCCCTGCACGCGCTGCCGGCGCGCCGCAAGGCGCAGATCCGTTTCAAGAATGGCCTCGTCGTGACCGGATATCGTCTCAGCGCGGACACGTGCGCTATCGGCGACACGCTCGGGCTCACCCTGTACTGGCGGGTGCGCCCGGAGGATGCGCGGCGGTACCTGGACCACGCGCTGTTCATTCATTTCATTCCCGAGGGCGGCGACAAGGACACGCCCGCGTTTCAGGGCGACACGGATCTCGCGTCGAGCTTGCGCTTCAACGAGCGGCTCGACCGGCTGCGGCCGATTTTCCGGCATCCGATACGAATCCCCGACGACGTGCCGCCCGGGAAGTACGAGATCGAGATCGGCCTCCTGATCAGGCCGCACGATAAGCGAATCCGCGTGCTGGAGGCCGACGTGCCGCACCGGAACAACAGCGCAACACTCGGCACCGTGGAGATCGTGCGCCGCGAGAAACCCGCCGCGGACTAGTGCGTGCGCGCAGAAGTCCGCATTTGATTGAACCGGCGGCGGGCGCAGGGGCACCCGCCCTACATCATGAGAGCCACGAGAAGCGGCAGCGATGTAGGGCGGGTGCCCCTGCGCCCGCCGGAGAGCAGGAAGGCGCGACAGTACGAAGGCACAACAGAATCATATAAGAATTGTCGCAGGCAAGTACTAGTCACCTCGGCGTTTCGAGACCATCGAGCGGCCGAGGAACAGCACGAGGCCGACGGCGCCGTAGACGAGCGCCGAGGCGACCTGCAGCCAGCCCATCAGCACGGCGCGGGCCACGCCTTGCCCGGTGGCCGCGAAGCCCAGGCCGCGGCGCAGCTCGCGCAGCGTCCACTCGCGCACGCCCGCGCCGCCGGGCGTGAGGGGGACCATGAGGATCAGCGTGATGACGGGCACGAGCACCATGTAGTTGAACGCGGCGCGGAGCGGGGCGCCGTACAGATCCGGGAGGCCCATCGCGAGGCCGAGACAGAAGTAGTGGGCGGCCACGTTGACCTGCAGCAGGAGCGCCCAGGCGAGGTTGGCGTACACGGGCCGCTTGTCGTCGTGGAAAACCGCGAGGGCGTCTTTGAGCTTGAGCAGCAGACGGCGCGCCGTGCCGAACAGCGGCCACGGTCTGTCGAGCAAGCGGGCGGCCCACTCGACGACGCGCGGGTGCGTCAGCACGTAGAGCGCCACGCAGAAGAGCGCGAACAAGACGAGCGCGCCCCACACGAGGTGCTGCATCGCCGACGAGCCGCCGCCGGCGAGCGCGATGAACGCCATGCCAAGACCGGCGAGAAAGATCAGCGCCGCCAACCCCGTGAGCCGTTCGACGAAGACGGCGGACGCTGCCTGCGCGCCGCGCTTCTGGCCGAGGCCGGTGTCGGACATGCGCACGACGTCGCCGCCGAGCGTGCCGAGGAGCGTGTAGTTGAAGAACGTAGCGACGATGTATGACTCGACGAGCTTCCAGAACGGGATGAACTGCCCCTGCGCCCGGAGCAGGATGCGCCAACGCCACGCGCTGATCAGGTAACCGGGGAAGTGGAGGAACAGAGCCAGGGCGAACCACCACCAGCGGATGCCGTGGAACGCGTCGCGGAGACTTGCCCACTCCATCTTGCGAAGCAAGAGGTAGAGAAGGGCCGCGGCGATGGCGATCTTGATCACCGCGATCAGGAGGCGCGTCTTTCTCTTGTTCTGCTGTGGTCGTTCGTCCATGGCCCCTCGCGTCGGCAACGGCGGGCAGTCTGGGGCGTTTGTCTCGTCGAGTCAACAGTCGAGTGGCGCGCACGTTGACGGGCGGTGCCGGGCCGGCTAGACTCCCCGCATGATTCAGCGGCACGTACACGGCATCACGGACGAAAGGCCTGACGTCGAAACGGCGTCCGACGACTATGCGCGGCGCTTCTCCGGCCCGGTCGGCGAGTGGTTTCTCGACGTGCAGGAGCGGGCCTGCCTCGACTTGCTGCGACCCTGGCGCGGCGGGACGGTGCTCGACGTCGGGGGCGGGCACGGGCAGGTGGCCGTGCCGCTCGCGCGTGAAGGCTATGCGGTCACCGTGCTTGGGAGCACGGCAACGTGCCGCGAGCGGCTCGACCGGCTGGCGACCCGCGCGGGCGTGCACGTTGCTTTCGAAGACGGGGAGTTGCTGCGGCTGCCGTACGGTGACCGGAGCTTCGACGTCGTCGTGTCGTTCCGGCTGCTGCCGCACGTGGTGCGGTGGCGGCGGCTCGTCGGCGAGCTCTGTCGGGTGGCCCGGCGCGCCGTCGTGGTGGACTATCCGCCGCTCGTGAGCGGGAACTTGCTGACGCCGCTGCTGTTTTACCTGAAGAAAGCGGTTGAGAAGAACACGCGCCGCTACCTGCTGTTTCTCGAGGACGCCGTGCGCGGGGCGTTTCGTGCGGCCGGCTGCCGCGTGACGGGCCGCTTCGACGAGTTTTTCGTGCCCATGGTCGTGCACCGCGCCGTCGGGCGCCGTGCGTGGTCGGCGCTGGCCGAAGACGCGGCGCGGCGGCTTGGCTTGACGCGCCTGCTGGGCTCGCCGGTCATCCTGCG
>CAZJXV010000288.1:0-5243 GCA_964550015.1 uncultured Verrucomicrobiota bacterium | reverse complement strand
ATCCGCGCTATCTGCCGCTATTCTACGTCCGCGGCGAGCGGGTCAAGGTCACCCGCAACGGCTTCCGGCTCCACAATTTCTCCTTTGGCCGGTTCGACGACGAGCTTAAAACCCTCGACCAGGTCACCGCCTACGTCGACCCCGCTAACCCGGAGGCCGCCTTCGTGGTGGAGCTGGGCCGCTGCGTCGAGCTCTACGAGAAGGAACGCGTCGGAGGCTCCTCCCAGTTCGAGCGCCAGAAGCACCAGGAGAAAAAGGCGCGCAACCAGTACCGCGCCGCGGTGGACGCGGCCATGGACATGATCGGCTCCGGCGCCATCATGGTCGACGCAGTCCAGGTCACGCGCAATCCGTTCCCGGAGCGGATATCGCAGGTCAGCCGCAACGAGCTGCTCGACTCCCGCGCCGACGCTCTGGGCAAGGCGCGCCAGGCGTACCGCGCGCGCAAGCAGCAGCACGAGCGCAAGTTCGATGTTCCCGAACAAACGTCACCGGCCCAGGGCGAGGCTCCCGCGAGCCAGACCGAACCCCGGCGCCGCGGAATCCTTGCCCAATCGGACCGCATTCGCCGCCAACTGGCAACTCTTTCCGGATCAACCCAACCAACGGAGGAAAGCGCATGTCAATTCTCGCTGCAATAGGAAAGGTGGCGGCCGTGTTGCTGCTCGTGGACTTCGCCTTCATGCTCGGGCTCTACTACGGCCGTCGGCTTTCCTCCAACCAACCCAACCCCAACAGGAGACACGCACCATGGCACCAACCCGACAGTATCGCGGCATCCCGATAAAGGACCGCACGGAGGCGGACATTCGCGCCGCCCTGGCTGAACAGCAGCCAGAAACCACGCAGGCTTTTGTGGACCTGCACGCCTACGCCCGCGCGAACAAGCTCGGGCTGACCGCGCTGGCACACCAGTCGCACATCCCGAACTCGATCCTTTCGCAATGCTTCAACGGCAGCTACGACAAGGGCGACTACGACGCCATCGGCGAGCGCATCCGCGACTTCTTCTGGCGCATGGAACAAAAAGCCTTGTACGGGGGCCTGCGCGAGTTCAAGGAGACGCAGCTCTGCCAGGGCTTGTGGGCGCTGTTCGAGAAGACCCGCATCATCCGCCGGATCCAGATCATTCAGGGGCCCGAGCAGGTTGGCAAAACCAGATCGGCCGCCGAGTACTCCGCTCGTAACAACTCCGGGCGCACGGTATTCGTAAGCCTGTCCGGGGGGACGAGGCACGGCAGCGGCGATTTCATCTGGACCCTGGCCGAATCCATGGGAATCCCGTACACCGCGAAGCTGCGCGAGAAGAAGCTCCGGATCCGGCAGGGCCTGGAAGCCTGCGACCTGGTCATCATCGACGAAGCGCACCTGTGTTTCGACTGGACCCCCGCCTCTCAGCGCGAATTCTGGAACTACGTCCGGACGGATATCTTTGCCAACGGAGCCCGCGGCGTCGTGTTCCTGGCCACAAATGCCGACATGCTCACCGGCCTGCAGCACTGGCGCCGGCGCGTCGGCTACAACGTCGGCCAGCTCCTCGGGCGCATGCGCAACGAAGTCATGGAGATCGACCCCGTCGAAGACATCACCCCAGAGGACGTTGCGCTCCTGGTTTCGCGCTACTACAAGCCCGGCAAGCGCGCCCTGGCCAAACTGCACGACCTCGCCACCCGTGAGCAGCAGGGGCACTTCGGCCTGCTGGACGACATCATGAACGAGTCCTGGACCCGCGCAAAAAGCGAGGGCCGCTCCCTCGACGACGCCACGGTCCTGGACACTGCACGACACATCCTCTCGCAACAGTCCAACCACAAAGACCTCTATAAATAAGGAGTAGCCATGCCGACACGAGTAGCAGACCTCCGATCCCGACTCTCAACCGTAGACCAGGCCGACGACGCGTTCCGACGCTACGCCCTGCTGTGCAAGAAAATCCATGCCGCCGATGCCAGGCTCGAGGAACAGCTCGCCCGCCGCATGGAAACCCACCGCCAGCGCACCGCCGAAGATCGCGACCAGGCCGAATCCCTCAAAGCCGACATCGTTGCCTTTGTGGACAACCACCGCGAGCTGTTCCAGAAACCCCGCACCCGCAAACTGGAGCAGGGCAAATACGGACTGCAAACGGCCAGCGAACTGCTCGTTGCCGACGAAGACGCCCTCTTCAACGCCCTCATGGAACTGGGCTACGAGGACTGCTTCGAAACCGTTCGCAAACCCGTTAAAAAGCGGCTTCGAGAACGGATCAAAAACGGTGAAGCCATCCCGCATTGCACCATCCGCGAAGGCGACACCGTGCTGTGCACCCCCTCGCGTGCGTTTATAGAAGCGGACGAATCGCCCGACGATCACGGAGACTGACCATGGCCCTGCAACGCCGCCAGAAATTTATCATCCATCACTACGCCCGCGCCGCCGGGCTGCCCGAGGCTATGTATCGGCGCATGCTCCGCGTGCACGCCGGCGTTGGCTCCGCCGCCGATCCGTACTTCTCGCAGCAGGGGTTCGATCGCCTCATGGCCGCGTTCGAGACCGTGCTGTTCCAGAAAGTCGATCGCGGCCAGGTTGAGGACCCGCGCGGCAACGATCGTTGGATCCACAACGAATTCTACTGGCGCAACCGCCTCCCGCAGCCCGGCTTCATCAACACGCGCCAGGCCCACCGCATCCGCATTCTCTGGAAGCAGCTCCAGGACTATCTGCCGCCCGAGAAACGATCCGTCGCCTACCTCGCTCGCATCATTCACAAAGCCACAGGAAAAGCCAATGTCGGCTACCAGGCGCTCAAGTTCTGGGAGGCCGAGTACCTGATCGACGCCCTCACGGACCGGCTCTCATACGCCGCACGCAAAACCCCCGCACACATGGTTCATCAACTGGAGGACGTAGCATGCTGAACGCAACCCAGCAAGACCTGTGCTTTATTCCCGGCGCATCGCGCCCGCTAACACCGGCGCCATCGGCCACATCATCGCGCGCCGACGAACTTCCGCGCGATTTTCTGCGCATCATTGGCTACCTCGGCCGCTGCTGCCGCGGGCCCGGCAACGCGGCAACCGCCTCCGCGATCGCCAGCGCCTTGGCGATCGGCGCCAACGACGGGCGCAAGGTTCGCAATCTCCTGTCCATGCATTACCGCGACCTGCCATTTGTCGTCTGCGGCGCCGGCGGCTCCGGCTACTACGTACGGACCGACCCCGAGCAGCTCACCCACGAGCGCCGCTCCCTCTACTCGCGCCTCACCTGCATAGCGCGCCGCATATCCGATCTCGACCACGTCGCCCGCCGCGACGGCTTTACCCGCCACGGCGCCGGGCACCATGTCTCGTACGAAGGCCACCCCACAAACAAGGAGGACCGCAACAAATGAAGACCCTCGCAAAAACCGCCCAGGGCGGAACCGTAGCAGAACTCGCCCCCGAGGAAATCGCCTTCCTCGAGCGACGCACCCAGATTGAAGCCGGCCTGGCCAAACTCGACCGCATTGTCGACCTGGCAAACAACGGCGCGCCGGACCACCGCACCCCGTCCGCAAAAACGTGTAAAAGGCCGCAGAAACCTGCACGGGTTGGCAAAACTCGGTCGCTTAAGCGTGCGCCCGTCAGCAAAAGCGGCGCGGATGCCGCCAGGGCCGCCGCCGTCGCCTTACTCGAGGACGGCGAGCCCCGGACCGCGGCGCAGATACACGAAGCCCTTTGCGCTTCCGGCTTTCAGTTCACCGCCAAGAACCCGCTGCACGCCCTGCGCCAAATGTTAGGCACAAACAAGCACGGCGCCTTCCGTAAAGTATCCAAGGGCCTGTACACCGTGGCGACCAAGCCGCCATCGCGAGCGCCGGAAAAGCCGCTCACAAAAGGCGATCTAAGCCGAGTCGACCGCGAACTGGTCGACGCCGAACCCACCATGCTGACCCAGGAAGCCAAAGAGCGACGCCTCGAACTTTTAAAACAACTGGCCGCCAAATAGACGGCCTCAACAAAAAGGAAACACATCATGACCTGGTGGCAACGCATACTCGCACTCCTTCGCTGGTACCTCAAAAGCAAGCACGGTCCATTCGACCCCGACCCCGACGACGACGCCCAGGACGATACCCCCACACCCGCGCCCGATCCCGCCGGCGACCACATGCTGCGCCGGATATGGAAAGGCCCCACCGCCGCGTACAAGCTCGTCGGCATGATGGCCGTCACCGAGGGGATTCTCGTCACCGTCTGTAACGTCTACCGCGGCGGCAACCGTTCCGAGATCTGGCTCCTGTCCAACCTCGACAAGACCCCTTGCGACGCCGAGCGCATTTACAAAGGCGGCCAGGAAACCATCGGGCAACCCATTAAGTTCGACGGCGTTATTTATTTTCCCGTCGAACATGGCTCCCGCGTGCTCGCGTATAAAGACGGACACGTCTCCACCGCCGGCCCAACAAAAGGCCGATGGAGCGTCTGCGGCGTTGTCTACGACGGACAGCCCTGCATGGCATACAACAACAGCTACGGCGGCGACCGGACGTTCCGGGATTACCCCGTGCTCGCCGACGCCCGCAACGGCCACCTTGTAAAAACCCTTGCCGTCAAAGCCATGCCGCGCAAATTCACCACGCTGAAGGGGCGCGTGTATTTTACGCATAATTTTGGCGACACAGGCATCACCGACCTGGCCGGAAACAACATCAACTGCGACGCCGTCCACTGCCAGGCATTCAACTCCAGGATGTACGTCGGCTATGGCGCCGCCTGGGGCCGCGACGCCGGCGTTCATACCGCCGACGCCTCCATCTGCAGGATCGACATCGACGGCGATCCCCGCACGCTCCTCAACCCCGACTCCGCCGCCATCCAATGCATGGCCGTCATCCAGCGCCGGCTCTACGTCTGCGCCATCGACCCCGATCGGCTATACGCCATGGATGCCGACGAAAACGTCGAGCTCATTGCCGAAGTCAAAGGAGAAACCGCCGCCAACAAAGCTCGCAGCTTCGGTGCGTCTGTTTGCGAGCGCAACGGCATTGTCTTCTGGGGCCGCAGCGACAACGCCCGGGCCCAGGTCTACGCAATAGAAGGCTGACACTTTCGGGGGCGGCCCAAACAAACCAGAGAAAAGGAAATAAGGAATCGGCTATTCCAACCGGGCCGCCCCCGGATTCAAAAAAAGCAGGAGCCATCATGAGAGCACTCATAGAGATCGCCGCTATTATCGTTGTCACAGTTCTGCTCATTCTCGGCTGCTTTCAGGCCATCAGTTGT
>CAZJXV010000287.1:0-5243 GCA_964550015.1 uncultured Verrucomicrobiota bacterium | reverse complement strand
CGCTGGTGGACTTCGAGGAGCCCTACCCGCTGCGCAAGGTTGGGAGGTACCTGTTTGATTGGACGAGCGAGGAGGCCGTCGAGACGGCATCCGGGAGCCCCATTGTGCAGGGCTCGCTCGAGATGTCGAACGTGAACGTCGTCGAGGAGATGGTGGGGCTGATCACGAATTACCGGGCCTACGAGATCGCGCAGCGGATGGCGCGGCTGCAGGACCAGACGCTGGAGCAGGCGATCAGCGTTGTCGGCTCGGCGAGCTAGACGGCCTGCTAGACAGGGAGGACCTGAACGATGATGCGAGCACTCTACACGGCCGCCACAGGGATGGGCGCGCAGCAGATCAATGTGGACACGATCGCCAACAACCTGGCGAACGTCAACACGGCGGGGTTCAAGAAGTCGCGCGTGGACTTCCAGGACCTGCTCTACCAGCAGATCCGGATGGCGGGGGCGTCGTCGTCGGACACGACCCAGGTGCCGACGGGGATCAACGTCGGGCTCGGGGTGCGCCCGGTGGCGACGCAGAAGATGTTCACGCCGGGGTTGCCGAAGCTGACGAGCCAGCCGCTCGACGTGCGGCTGGACGGGGACGGCTTTTTCCAGATCGAGCTGCCGGAGGGCGAGTTGGGCTACACGCGGGACGGCTCGTTCAAACTCGACAACGAGCGGCGCGTCGTGACCGGGGACGGCTACCTGCTCGAGCCGAACATCACGATTCCGGAGAACGTGCGGTACGAGGACATCAGCATCGCGCCGGACGGCACGGTGCAGGTGCTGGTCGCGGGCGAGAGCACGCCGACGGACCTGGGCCAGATTACGGTGGCGACGTTCGTCAACCCGGCGGGTCTGACGGCGACGGGCAGCAACCTGTTCAAGCAGTCGCCGGCTTCGGGCGACCCGAACGTGGGCACCCCTGGCACCGAGGGGCGCGCCACGCTCGAGCAGGGCTCGCTCGAGATGTCGAACGTGGCGGTGATTGACGAGATGGTGGACCTGATCACGGCGCAGCGCGCGTACGACGTGAACTCGAAATCGATCCAGACGAGCGACGAGATGCTCGGCCTGGCCAACAGCCTGAAGCGCTGACCGGGAGGGCCGGGACGATGAAGCGGTTGATGCTTGGACTGATCGGGGCGGCCGTGATGGCGGCCATGGCCGGGGCGGCGTATGCGGAGAGGTCGGTGACGATCACGCTCAGGGAAGCGGCTGAGGTGAAGGGGGAGGCCGTGCTGATCGGCGACGTGGCCCGGGTCAGGGCGGCGATGCCGGAGGTGGTCAAGCTCGTCGCGGCGGTGCGCGTGGCGGCCGCGCCGGACATCGAGAAGAGCACGCGGGTGACCGCCGACGAGGTGCGTGCCGGGCTGGCGAAGCTGCCGTTGGACATGAGCGCCATCGCGATCGGCGGGGCGCCGAGCGTGGTGGTGTCGCGGTCGGGCCAGGTGATCCGGCCCGGGGCGCTCCAGGCGGCGGTCCGCAGCCACGTGCTCGAGCACCTCGGCCTGCCGGCCGACGATGTGGTGTGCGAGATGGTTCGGGTGCCGCGCGCGTTCGCGGTGGCCGCCGGGGCGGTGACGTACTCGGTGGTTCCGATCGGGGACAAGCCGTACGCGGGTTACCAGACGTTCAGCGTGGGCCTGCGCGTAGACGGCGCCGAGGTCCGGACGGAGCGCGTCTCGGTCAAGATCCGGCTGTTCCGGCCGGTGGCGGTGGCGCGGCGTCGGCTCGGGCGCGACGAGCTGATTCAGGACGAGGACGTGACGCTCGAGCGCCGGGAGGTCACCTCGTCGGTGGGGAGCTACTACGTGCGCAGCGGCGACGTGGTGGGCAAGCGGGCCACGCGCTCGGTGAGCGCCGGGGTGGTGCTCACGGACGTGATGGTGGGCGAGCCGCTCGCGGTGCGGCGCAACGACTACGTGACGCTCGTGGCGCGTCGGGGCCGGGTGCGGGTGCGGACCAAGTGCGTCGTCTTGAAGGATGCGTCGGTGGGCGAGCGGGTTGACGTGATGAACCAGGACTCGAAGAAGGTGATCCGGGCGCGCGTCGTGGGCCCGAACCTTGTCGAGCTGAACCTGTAGGGGCCCCGCACAGGGGAACCCGAGGAGACCAATGATGAAGGCGAGAGTGGCACGAATGGTGACGGCGCTGGGCGCCGTCGCGTTCATTACCTGCGTGACGGGCAGTGCGGAGGGCACGAGCTTGTTCGAGCGGCGCACGCCGCGGTCGCTCATCGGCGACAGCAAGGCGCGGGCCGTGGGCGATCTGGTGACGATCATCATCAAGGAGTCCACGACGGCGACGCAGGACACGTCGGCGGAGCGGAAGAAGGAGACCTCGACGGACGCGTCGGTCACGTCGTTCCATTATCCGGCGAGCAAGTTCCTGACGCACAACGGGGAGAAGCCGCAGTTCAAGTGGGGGAGCAAGCGCACGTCGAAGGGCGAGGGCAAGACGGACACCGAGTCGGAGCTCGAGACGAAGGTGACGGCGCGCGTCATTGACGTGCAGCCGAACGGCAACCTGCTGATCGAGGCGACGCGCGAGATCGAGATCGCGGGCTCGACGCAGAAGATCGTGCTGACCGGGGTCGTGCGGCCTGATGACATCGCGGCCGACAACACGGTGGAGTCCACCTACATCGCGGACGCCAAGATCACCTACGAGGGGCCGATGCCCGAGGTGATGAAGCGCGGGCTGCTCGAGCGGCTGCTGGACTGGCTGAACATATTCTGATCGCACGGATGCGACTGAGCGCGGGAGGACCGAGACAATGAAACGGGCGGCAATCATCATCGTGGTCGCGGCGGCGCTGCTCGCGCCGGCGGCGGGCTGGGCGAACAGGGTGCGCGTCAAGGACTTCGCCGACTTCAACGGGGTGCGCGACAACCAGCTCGTCGGGATCGGCCTGGTCGTGGGGCTGCCGGGCACGGGCGACAAGAACAGCACGAAGTTCACGACGCAGGCGGTCGAGAATCTTCTGAGGAACTACAACCTGACGCTGCCGCGCGAGGAGCTCAAGGTGAAGAACGCCGCGCTCGTCGTGGTGATGGCGACAGTGCCGCCGTTTGCGAAGAAGGGCACGCGGATTGACGCGTCGGTCCACGCGCTGGGCGACGCGGCGAGCCTCGAGGGGGGCTCGCTCGTGCTGACGACGCTCAACGGGATAGACGGCGAGGAGTACGCGGCGGCCCAGGGCCCGGTCTCGGTCGGCGGGTTCTTCGCCGGGCGGCGCGGGCGCGGGGGCAGCGTCGTGACGAAGGGGCAGACGGCTTCGGGGCGGCTGCCGAACGGGGTGATCATCGAGGCGGAGATCCCGGCCGAGTTCACGGACGGCCGGTGGCTGTACCTGACGCTGCGCAGGCCTGACCTGACGAACGCCGACCGGCTCGCCGAGGCGATCAACGGCAAGTTCAGCGGGGCGGCCGAGGCGATGGACGGCGCGACGGTCAAGATCGCGATCCCGAAGGCCTACCGCGAGAACGGACGGCTCATCCGGTTCATGGCGGAGGTGGAGCGGCTCACGCTCGAGCCGGACCACGCGGCGGTGATCATCGTGAGCGAGCGCACGGGCACGATCATTGCCGGGGACGAGGCGACGGTGGGCGCGGCCGATATCACGCACGGCTCGATCACGGTGACGGTGGACGCGGTGCCGGAGGTGTCGCAGCCGGAGGCGCCGTTCACGCAGGGGATCACGGTGTTTTTCCAGAAGCTCTTCACGAAGGTCGAGGAGCCGCAGGGGCAGAGCCTGCGGCTCGAGGACGGGGCGAAGGTGGGCGATATCGTGCGGCTCCTCAACGAGATGGGGGTGCCGCCGCGCGACATCATCATGATTCTGCAATCGTTGAAGGAGGCCGGCAAGATCCAGGCCGACCTCCAGGTGATATAGGAGCGCGGCCGTGGTTGCTGCAATGCCAGTGTCCGGCGTGGCCTTCATGCCGAGGCTCGACCGCGCGGCGCTCGCCGCCGAGGCGCACAACGCGCAGGCGGCGGGTGCGCGGGACCCGGAGCTGATGGCGGCGTGCCAGCACTTCGAGGCGGTGTTCCTTTCGCAGCTCATGCGCGTGATGCGGCAGGGTGAGTCGAAGGACAAGCTGTTCGGCGGCGGGCTGGCCGAGGGCATCTATCGCGAGTTGCTCGACGACCAGCTCGCCGGGGAAATGGCCACGACGGGCGGCACGGGCATCAGCGCGATGCTCTACGAACAGCTCGAGGCGGCGGCCCTGGCGGCCAGCACGGGCGCGACGGCGAGGGAGGTGGCTTAATGAACGAGCTGCTCGACGAACTCTCGTCGGTGCTCGAGCGCGAGGTGGATTGCTACGAGGAGCTGATCGCGTCGGCGCGGGCCGAGCAGCAGGCGCTGATCCGCGGCAAGCTCGAGGAGCTCAAGCTCGCGATCGAGGCGCAGGAGCTGTTGCTGGGGAGCACGAAGGCGCTCGAGGAGACGCGCCGGCAGATCCGCGCCGCGTTGGCCGAGCGGCTCGACGTCGGGGGCGGGGAGCTGACGCTGACGCGCTTGATCGAGCTGGGCTACGACGACGAGCGCGGCCGGCTCGCGGCGCTGCGCGACCGGGTGCGGGAGGTGGTGCGCGACCTCGACCGGCTCAACGCGGGCAACGCGCAACTCATCAACAGCTCGATCGAGTTCGTCAATCAGACGATGTGGGTGCTGCTGCAGCCGCGCACGGAAAAGACGACCTACGGCCCCGAGGGGGGCACGGAGGCACGGGCGCCGGGCAAGGCGCTCGTGGATCGGATGGGATAGTGCTGTGGATTGCAGAAGACGTGATATTTCCCGGAGCGGTGGCCACCGGCTCGAGGGCGGGGTGGCTGAAGCCGAATGGTCGGGAAGCCGGCTGAAGCCGGCTCAGGAGGATTTGGCAAGCGGCCGGAGACCACCGGCTAAAGCCGGTGGCAAGCAGGAATGCCGGCTGAAGCCGGCAGGGAAGCGCGTGGCTTAGCCGAATGTAGAGAAGTGTTAGATGCACCACGTTAGTGCTTACTTGCGGAAGTTCGCGTGTGACAGATCGGGCGGCGGGGCCAGGGGGCCCTGCCCTACATCTCAAGAGCTCAACAGAAGCGCTGGCGCTGTAAGGGAGGTCGCCCTAAGCCACCGAAGGTGGCCGCCCGTCGACCTGTCCTTCGTAGCCTTGGCGAAGAAGGAAGCGCCGGAGGCGCGATAGGAATCGCGTGAGGCGCGATAGGAATCGCGTGAGGCGCGATAGGAATCGCGTGAGGCGCGATAGG
>CAZJXV010000286.1:0-5265 GCA_964550015.1 uncultured Verrucomicrobiota bacterium | reverse complement strand
CTCTTCTTGCCGTTTCACCACTTCATCTTCACCCACCTCATCGAGCAAATCGAGCGGCGGAGTTGAGCGGCGCCGCCCCAGGCCGTGGACGCCAACCGGGTAAGGCCGGCGCCGCTACGTGACCGGGTGCGGGAGGGTTTCGCCAACGGTGTGTGCGGCGGCCTCGAAGGCCTCGCGTATCTGCTCGCGCAGCTTGGCGACCCCGGCGGCGTCAGCCGCCTCGGCGGCGTGCTCGATGCTTTCGCCGACCGAAGAGATGGCCTCGAACCCGTACGTGGCGCCGGAGCCCTTGAGGCCGTGGCCGAAGTATTGCAGGCCCTCGAGGTCGCCCGAGGCGAGCATGCGCTCGAAGTCGGCGAGCTTCCGGCTGAACGTGGCGACATACTGGCGCACGATGTCCTCGGCGCCGGGCGCCGGGGGGCCGGCGACAGGCCCGGCGGACCCGGGCGGGGTGACGGGAGAGCCGAGCAGGCGCGCGATCTCGCCGAGCAGGTGCTCTCTGGCGATGGGTTTGGCGACGTAGCCATCCACGCCGGCGCTGAACGCCCGTTCGCGCTCCTGAGGCATCGCGTAGGCGGTCAAGGCCACGACGGGAATCGCGGCCAGCCCAGGGTCCCGCTTGATCTCGGCGGTGGCCTCGTAGCCGTTCTTGAGCGGCATCTGCATGTCCATGAGAATCAGGTCGGGCTTGAGGGAGGCCCCTTGAACGGCCTCGACGCCGTTCTCGGCGAAGATCAGGGCGAAGTTCTGCGACTCGAGCACGGTCTTGATGTACTCTCTGTTGTCGGCGTTGTCCTCGGCGACGAGCAGGAGGCGCGTCGCGCCGACGTTAAGGGCCGAGACGTCGGGCGGAGAGAGCGTGACGGGCTCGTCTTTGGGTTTCGAGCCGGCGCGCAAGGGGATGGTGAAGGCGAAGGTTGAGCCTTCGCCCTCGACGCTGTCGCAGTGGACTTCGCCGCCCATGAGACCGACGAAGCGCTTGACGAGCGCCAGGCCGAGGCCCGTGCCGGTCGCGGACTTGCGCGTGGCGCCGCCGACCTGGATGAACGGGTCGAAGATCGTCTTGAGCATTTCGGGCCGGATGCCGATGCCGTCGTCGGCCACGGCAAGCTGGAGGGAGCGCCCGCGGCGTCGTGCTGTGACGGCCACCGTGCCGCCCGGGGCGAACTTGACGGCATTGCCGACGAGGTTGACGAGCACCTGGCGCAGCTTCTGTTCGTCGGCCACGACAAACGCGGGGAGCGTGCGATCCACGTCAACGGTGATCTGCGTGCCGCGTTGCTCCGCGGTGACGGCGAGCATGGCGGCGACCGAGCGAAGGAGCTCCTCGAGGTCGAAGCTGGACTCGAAGACGTCCATCCGGCCGGCCTCGACCTTCGAGAGGTCGAGCACGTCGTTGATGAGCGCGAGCAGACTCACGCCGTTGCGATGAATCGTCTCGACGTGGCGGCGGTGGACTTCGGGCAATGGCTCGCCCAGGAGAATCTCGGCGAAGCCGAGGATGGAGTTCATTGGCGTGCGGATCTCGTGGCTCATGCTGGCGAGGAGCTCGCTCTTGGCTGCGTTGGCACGCTCGGCCCGGCGCGTGGCGCGTCCGAGCTCCACCTGCTGCTGGTGGATCTTGCGAAGCAAGGCGACCTTCTGCACGGCATTGTGGACGGCGCGACGGATCGCGTCCTGGGTCACGACGCTCTTGGTCATATAGTCCTGGGCGCCGCTCTTGATCGCCTGGACGGCCACGGCTTCGTTGCCCTGGCCGGTGACCATGACAACGGGGATAAGCACGTCGCCCTCCAGTTCCGCCAACCGGGCCAGGAACTCGATCCCGTTGGTGTCGGGAAGCGCGTAGTCGAGCAGAATGCAGTCGGGCTTCTCTGTGCGGCAACGGTCCAGGGCCTCTCCGGCGGTCTCTGCCTCCCAGAAATGGTAGTCGTGCTCAGGGTCGCCAACCAGGAGCCGGCGATACATCTCCCGATCCTCGGGGACGTCTTCGACGAGGAGGATGTTCAGCCGTCTTCCGCTCATAGTGCTTCCTGTGGTTCGGGAAGAACCGCCGTGTCAAACCGGAAGATGTCAGGGGAGTCTATCGGCTCGACAGGCCGTTTGCAGGCCTCCGGCTCCCGGCGGCAGCTTTTGCCGCGCAAGGGGTTGGAATCGGGCGGTCGGCCTAAAGGATGGTTCGGGAATCCGGGGAGGGCGTAACCGCCGCCTGGGACGTTGGATATCGATGGGGGCCTGTTGTGTCGCATGACGGATCCGCCGTTGCGCAGGGGTATGCCTCGCGCAAGCGGAGAGCAAATAGTGTGCCGACGAAGGACTTGTCGGCGCGGTGTTCGGCCGCAGCGCTGGCTGGATGCACGGACCGGGGGACACATGAAGGAAGACTGCGGGACAGCAGAACGCCCGGGCCGCCGTGCGGCACGGCGGCCCGGGCGGGGTGTCTGTGCGCCGTCGGCCAGGACAACTGAGAGCCGAGGCGCGGGCTAGAAGTTGTAGGCGATGGTGACGAAGACTCCCTCGTTGTTGAAGAGCTCGACGATGACGTCGGCCTGCAGCTTGCCGTCCATGAAGAGAACGGTCGCCCCGATCAGGCCGCTCCAGGCGTTTTCTTCCTCGTACTCGACGGTCTGGGTGAAGGTCGGGTTCGGCGGCAGAGTGACGGTGGTATCCACCTCGGCGGTGGTGCTGCTGTAGCGGACGCCGACGTACGGGGCGAAGCTGCCGGCGTAGTACGTGAGCATGGGCGAGATGAGCAGCTCGGTCCATTCGATGTCGCCGATGTCCGCAGCGGCCAGGAGCGGGTTGGCGGCGCTGAACTGCAGGCTCGGATCGTCAAACTTGCCCGTCACGTAGTTGACGTCGAGCGAGAGGTAGAACGAGCCGCCGACCGGATAGCGGCCGGTGACGCCGAGTCCGTAGGCGAACTGGGTGTCCACGGAGACCGTGTTGTCGAGCGCGGGCTGGGTGCCGCTCCGTGCGTCGATTTCGTAGTCGTACCAGGCGAGGATGGCGCGCACGTCGAGGAAGCCCTTGATGCTGTAGCCCGGGTTGATGAAGTACGCGGTTGTGTCCTCCTTGACGGTGAAGTCGAAGAGGCTCGGGTCGAGTGCGGTGCCGCTCGGGCTGACGCTCTTGAGCTTCATCTCCTTGTCGCGGGTGCCGCCGCCGAAGCGGATCATGAAGTGGTTCGGCGGTGCCGAATCGCCGATCGAGCCCTGTGCGGCGGCCGACCGCGGCGCCGCAACCACGAGGCAGCCCAGGACGAGCGCGGCGGCGCAGACAGATCCGAGGATGGTCCGGCTCATTGTTTCCCTCCTCCGAATTCCGTGTGAGAGACCCTTTCGATGAATGAGGCCCGTATACGTGGGTGGGGCAGCCGTGTCAAGCTCGAATCGTTCAGAAGCGGATGACGATGCTGACGACGACGCCCTGGTTGTTCAGGAGATCCACGTGGACGTCGCCCTGAACCAAGGAGCCGAGGTCGAACCGGGCGCCCACGATGACGCTCAGCAGGTCCTCGCTTTCGAGTCCCAGCTCCTCGAGCGTGCCGCCTACGCTCGTCTCCACGTCGGCGTCGGCGGTGGCGAAGCGCAAGCCGGCGTAGGGCGTGAGGAACTTGAGGTCCTTCGAGATCGTCGGCGAGACGGAGAACTGTTGCCAGGTGAGCTCGGTGTCGGCCGCCGTGTCGAGCGGGCCGCCGCCGGTGAAGAGGAGGTCGGCGTCATCGAAGCTGCCACGGAGATACTCGACGTCGATCTGGAGGTTCCAGCCGGGAAGCCACACTGTGGGCAGCCCGACCCGCACGCCAACGCCGTAGAGGAAACCGAGGTCGGTGTCGAGGTCGAAACGATTCGCGCCCGCGCCGCCTTCGAGCTCGATATCAGCGCCGGCGAGGATGCCGCGCAATTCGACCCTCGACCCGACGTCGAACAGCAGCTCGGCGCCGAGCGAGCTCGTCCTGGCCTCGAATTCCATGCCATCGAGCGACGCGGCCAGGTCGGCGTCGGCGGGCGAGATGTCCTGGAGATCGAGGTCCCACGCGCGGGACTCATACCTGGCGCGGACGGCGAGACCGCCAAGCAGCGGATGGCGAGCCCCGGTGGGCTGGACCTCGACGTTGGTTGTAGCGCGGGCGATGCCCGCCACGGTGACGGTCAGGATGCACACGAGCAATGCGGTCCGGCTCATTCTCTCTCCTCCCGGTCGTGTGATGACTGACGGTTGCCTGGCGACGTGCCACCGGCGTGTGCGGCGGTGTCGAGCTCGTGAACGATCTGCGCAAGCAGGTGGTCGCGGTTTCGCCTCGTGACCTCGAAAAGCTTCGAATCCGCCCGGGCCTTGACGCGTGCGATGAAGCCGACACCCCTCATCGCGATTGTGGCCAGCACGAGGTTCGGCGATTCGAGCGCGGCCCACGCGGTGTCTTTGAAGGCCTGCGAGACGCACTCCATCTTGCCGATCTCGTCAATGACGATGATGTCTTCAGGCGACGCGGGGGTGATGGCGGGAATCCCGACGGCCTCTATGTCCGCGGTGTTGACGCCGTAACGGCTGACGCGCGCGGGCCCGGCGATGTCGACGTGGGCAAGGACGCCCTCGGCGCCGTCGAGCGTTGCGATCTTGAAGCCGACCCGGTGGCCGGCCTTGCGTATCTCCTCGGTGTAGAAGCCGCGCGCCGGGCGGCCAAGGGCGTCTGTGAGCGTGCGAATCAGCGTCGTCTTGCCGACGCCCGGCATGCCTGTCAGCAGAATGTTTGCCACCGCGTGTTCCCTGCTCGAAGCCGGCCTTCCCCGGGCACGGACACAAAGGCTACATTGCACCGGGGCGGGAGGTCAACAGCAGGGTGCGCAGCGCGGCTCTCTGGCGTCGACGCCTAAGCGGTCGGGGGATCGGTGACAAGGTGAGCGGCGGCCCGGGCGTGCGCCTTGCGCCGGGGCTTGGGCAGCGGCTGGTCGAAGGCGGCATCGAAGACCTGGCCGAGGTCTTCGACGAATACGAACTCGATGCCGTCGCGCAGGTTCTCGGGGATTTCTTTCACGTCGTTCTCGTTGCGAGCGGGCACGACGATCTTGCTGATTCCGGCGCGGCCGGCGGCGAGCACCTTGGCCTTGATCCCGCCGACAGGGAGCACGGCGCCGGTGAGGGTGATCTCGCCGGTGAGCGCGACCTTGTTGGAGACGGGTATGCCGCTCAGGCACGAGACGATGGCGGTGGCCATGGCGACGCCGGCCGAGGGGCCGTCTTTGGGGATGGCGCCGGCCGGCA
>CAZJXV010000285.1:0-5325 GCA_964550015.1 uncultured Verrucomicrobiota bacterium | reverse complement strand
AGGGCCTGACGTCCGGCGAAACGTTCAAGGGCCGCGTGATCATCCTGCCCGACCGTCGGCCGCGCATCGTCGTGATGGAACCGGGACGGCACGCCGTGGCGACGCCCGACATCTCGATCCCCGTTCGGGTGCGGGCCGAGGACGACTATGGGATCGAGGGCGTCCTGTGGTTCCGGGGATTCAACAAGTCCGTCGAGCGCCCGATGAGCATGTCGCTGACCCCGAACGACCGCCCCGGCGCGGTGGAGACGCGCGGCCAGTTCGACCTGACGGACCTCGGTGTCCGGCCGGGCGACACGATCGAGTACTTCTTCGAGGCCGTGGACAACGACCCCGCCGGCCCCAACGTGGTGACCAGTTCCATCTTCACCGTCGAGATCATTTCCGTCGAGCAATACACGGCGATCCTGCGGAGCATGATGGCACAGCGGGCCCTGTTCGAGAGGCAGCTGGCCCTCTCGAGCCAGGTCCGCCGGATGGCCGAGCAGGCCGAGGTGCTCGAGGAACACCAGCGAAGACTGAGACGGCTCGACGGCGGCACGGCGAAGCAGAGGAAGGCCTTGAGCGAGGAAGCGGCGGCGCTTCGCGCATCGCTCGCCGAGTATCAGAAGGCGCTTGAAGATACACTGAACACACCGCCGCTGTTCGACGTCGAGCAGGCGTTTCAGGACAGCCTCCGCGAGCAACTCCCCAACCTCGAGCGGCTGCTCAAGGAGATGGACGACCTCGCGAGCGACGCCTCGGGAGCGGGACTCCTGATGCCCCGGAGGATCAGCGATATCTCCGACATCCTCAGCGACATGGCGGGACAGACCGAGCGGGAGGTCGGCGAGCCGGCCCGCCAGATCGCCGCCGTCGCCCACCTGCTGGCGCGGGCCGACGTGTTCGCTCGGCTCGCGGCGCGGCAGATGGAATTGGCGCGGCTGCTCCGGCGCTTCGAGGAACGCGAGGGCGAGCTGACACGGATCGAGCAGATGGAGCTGCAGGAGCTCGCGGCCGCCGAGCAGCGGATCCGCGACGCGGTCGCCCGGCTGATGGAGGAACTGCCGGAACTGACGAAGGCGCTGCCGGAGGAAGAGCAGTTCGACACGCTCCGCGAGAGCGTCGCGGACTTCATGGAAGCGGTCAGCGACCTCAAAATCCAGGACGACCTGGACGAGGCGGCGGACAAGCTCGCCGAGCTCGACGGGCCGGGTGGGTATCCGCCCGCCAAGTCGGCCGCGGACAAGATGGACCTGCTGGTCGCGAAGCTCGACGGCAACGCGATGATGGCGCAGGGGCAGAGCTGTCTCCGCTTCCAGCCGGGCATTCGAGTCTCGCTCGGCAACACGCTTCAGCAGATCAGAAGCGCCATGCAGAACAGGGGCATGGGCGGCGACGGCGGCAGCGGCTACGGCCTGTACGGGCAGGAGATGGGTCTGTACGGGCCGGATGTCCAACTGGCCGGCACCGGAGCGGCGGTCCGGCCGGTGCGCCCCCACGCCGAGGCGATGGCCGAGGGCCAGGAGGCGATCGCAACCGATGCGGCCGACGCCGGCTTGCCGGAGGCCACAGGGCCTGTGCGGATCCGGCTCCGGCGCGACGTGAAGTTCCCCTTGCGACACCGGAATCTGGTGGGCGAGTATTTTCGTGCGGTGGCCGAGTCGCTGCAGTAGACGGGGATTCCGCGGTTCGGGAAAGACATGCGAGGAGATTTGAGATGAAACGGATATGGATGGCCGCGTGCGGCGCGGCAATCGCCGTCGCGACGGCCTGCGTGCTGGCGACCCAGACCGATACGGCGTCTGCGCCGAGCCGCGACGGCGGCGATGCGGTCGCCTGCGCCAATCTCATCTACGCGGGCACGCGAAGCTCGGTGTGTTTCAGCGACAAGTTCCTGACGGCCGTGGCGCGCGACACCACGATCAACACGGCGCGCAAGTTCAAGCCGGTCAAGCTGGCCGACCGGGAAATCTTCCAGTATCCGTTCGCGATCATGACGGGCGAGGGCGCCTACACGCTGACGGAAGCCGAGCGGGTCAACCTGCGGCGGTATCTGGAACGGGGCGGCTTCCTGCTGGCCAGCGCCGGGTGCAGCAGCCAGCAATGGGACGAGTCCTTCCGGCGCGAGGTGCGCATCATCTTCCCGACGCGCAAGCTCGAGGTCATTCCCATGGACCACGAGATCTTCCACACGATCTATCAGATCAAGACGCTGAAGACCAAGGGCGCTCCGGCGAAGCTCGAGGGGCTCACGATCGGCGGGAAGGTCGTGCTCATCTATTCCTCCGACGGCCTCAACGATACCATGACCATGCACGGCTGCTGCTGCTGCGGCGGCAACGAGATCAACAACTCCCAGCAGGTCAACGCCAACATCCTGGCGTACGCCCTGCTGCAATAGCGCGCAAGGGGTTTGAATCATGCGGATGCGCGTCATCCTGCCGGTCGTGCTCGTCGTGGCGGCGGGCGCGGTCGTCGTGGCCCGTGTCGCCCTTCGTGACGAGGGCCGGCCGAAGCAGGGGAGCCGTCTGCGCGTGCTGTTTTCGGGCGAAACGATGGGCGAGCTGGAGCCGTGCCACTGTGCCGGCATCATGGCCGGCGGGTTGCCGGTCCGTGGCGGCTACATCGAACAGCACGGCGGCGAGCGCCTGCTGCTCGACACAGGGTGCATCGGCAATGGCGTTCGCGACTTCGAGGTGCTCCGGATGGAAGCGGCGCTTCGAGGCATGGCCGTGATGGGATACGACGCGGCGAACATCGGCGAGCACGAACTGTGGCTCGGCCGTGACCGGCTCCTGGAACTGGGCGAGCGTGGTGTGCCGTTCGTCAGCGCCAACGTGCGCGGCGACGACGGCACGCCGGTCGTCCAACCGTATGTTGTTCTGAAGCGGTCGCGCCTGACGGTGGCCGTCACGGGCGTCGTCGAGGGCGGCCGGTACCGGACGGGGCCCGGTCTCA
This sequence comes from uncultured Verrucomicrobiota bacterium, assembly GCA_964550015.1. Lineage (GTDB taxonomy): Bacteria > Auribacterota > JABMQX01 > JAFGEW01 > JAFGEW01 > CAZJXV01. The sequence continues at coordinate 2,385 of CAZJXV010000285.1, read as the reverse complement.
GTGTGCATCCACCCCGCGAGGCGCTGGCGCGGCTGGTCCCGCAGCTTGAGAAACGGGCCGGCGTGATCGTTGTCCTGGCGGATCTGGAGCTGCCGGCGGTCAGGGACCTCGCGACGGACTTCCCGGAGATCACCCTCATCCTGTTCCGCGGCCGGGGTGACTCGCACGCGCCCGAGCGCGTCAACCGCACGGCCATCGCCTCCATCTACGGCGAGGCCCGATACCTCGGCGACCTCACCCTGGAGTGGGCGTCGCCGGGGAGCGTATCGGTCGAGGGCGAGGCCGTCCTGCTGGACGAGCGGTTCTCGCCCAGCCCGCGCGTGGTCGAGGCCTGCACACAGTGGTACCAGGAGACGGTACGGGGCCGGACGTTTGACCTCACGCAGGCGGGCCCGGGGTGGAGCCGGATTGTCTCGAACACGCCGGAACCCGGTAACGGCTACACCGGTTCGGCCTCCTGCCGGGCGTGTCATGCGGATCAGTACGAGACGTGGCGCGCCGGTCGGCACGCGCGGGCGATGGAGAGCCTCGCCAAGCGCGGCTACGATTTCTCGCCCGAGTGCATCGTGTGCCACACCACCGGCTACGGGGCCTCCGACGGGTACGAGTCCATGGAACGCACGCCCGAGCTGGGGCGGGTCGGATGCGAAGCGTGTCACGGCCGGGGCAAGATCCTGTTGGATACGCGTCACCGGGAAACCGCCCGCTCCGGCGGCGAGACTACCTGCCGGCAGTGCCACACGCCGAAGCGGCATCCCCACTTCAACTTCGAGACGGACTGGGCCAAGATCAAGCACGAGAAAGAGCGATGAGGCTGCCGAGCACAGGGGCGCGGGCGATCGTCGCAGCGATTTGCGCCTGCGTGGCCGCGGCGCACGCGGCGGAGACGCCCGAGCCTGCCGAAGCGACCGCGCGACCCGTCTTTCACTCAAGCCTGGCTGTGGCGACGGAGGAGTCGTTCAAGGACGGGACGTTGATGCTCGTGGTGTTCGGGGCACGGTGGTCCTCGGTGTGCGAGGAGCTTGAGCAGCAGGCGCTTGCGTCGCCCCGGTTCGAGAAGCAGGCCGGCGCCCTGCACGTCGTGCGCGTTGACGTGGACGCCGACGAGAGACAGGCCCGCACGTTCCGGGTCAATGCGGTTCCGGAGCTGGTGCTGATGACGGCCGAGCAGAAGATCGTCGCGCGCGCCCGAGGGTTCATGACCGCCGAGGAGCTCACCACTTGGGTCGAGAGCGGCCGGCGCCGCGACGCAATGGGTCTGTGGGAAGGCACCGCGCCGGACGAAGCCTCCGACGAGGCCGTTCCGACCGGTGCGGACCCCGAGGACGTGGCGCGCGCGACCAAGATGCTGGGTGAGGCGGACCCGGCCGCGCGCGCGCGCGTCATCGCGGCGCTCGCGAGCCGGCGGGAACGGGCGATGCCCGTCATGCTGGCGGGGCTGGATGATCCGTACCTCGGGGTCCGCATCGGGGCGAGCGAGCTTCTGAGAAAGCTGGCGCCGGACGGCCCGGCCGCCGATCCCTGGGCCCCAAGGGAAACGCGAGAGAAGGAAGCGGCAAACGTCCGCAGATGGTGGGCCGAGACGGGCCGACTTCCGCCCGAGACGGAGCCGGGTTCGACCGACCCGCAGCGGGCACGGTTCATCGAGTCCGCCATCGAGGACGTCTTCTCCGGCGAGCCCGTGCGCCGGACCGAAGGCATGTCCACGCTCGTTTTGATCGGCGACGTGGCACTGCCGGAGGTGCGCGCCGCCATCAGCCGCGGCGCGGCATCCGGGGACCAGAAGGTGATCCGGGTGCTCGAGGACGTGCGGTGGGCAATCCTTATTCCTGACGTGATTGAGATGCAGGCCCACGCGCGCCGCGACCTGGCTCGAGGCACAAGCGAGCAGCGGCAGGCGGCCGTGTCGCGGCTGGGAACGACCAAGGGCGCGCTGCCCGCGCTCCGTGAACTGATTGACGACCCCGACCCGCTCATCAAGGAAAGCACCGTTCACGCGCTGAAGACCGTCGGCGGTGCCGCCGCGCTCGACGCCACGGCAATCCTGCTCAAGGCGAAGGACACAAACCTGCGGATGGTGGCGGCCCAGGCGCTGGGCCAGTCAAAGAACAAGAACGCCGGCAAGTACCTGGCAGCCGCCGTCACCGACCCGGACGAAGTCGTCGCGACCGTCGCAATCGCCGCCCTCGAGGAGATCAAGGCCACAGACCAGCAGGCCACCCTCGTCAAGTGCCTCTCGGACGAGCGCTGGCGCGTGCGCGCGGCCGCCGCCGAGGCGCTCGGCGAACTCGAGATCAAGTCTGCGGTCCCGGCCCTGAACAAGTTGCTCGCCGACACCGACGCTTTCGTCGTCAAGAGCGCCGTCGTGGCCCTTCGCGAGATCGG
>CAZJXV010000284.1:0-5336 GCA_964550015.1 uncultured Verrucomicrobiota bacterium | reverse complement strand
ACCTGGATCGTCTTCTTGTGCACGTCAAGGCCCACGAATGCCTTGCGGCGTCCGAACCCCTGAAAAACCTTGTCAACTCGGCTCATCCGTGTAGGCTTGCTCATGGCCATCCCTCCTTTGTTGTGGTCGTTTACATCGGGGTATACACCCCGAGAGGGATGGCCTCCATAGTATCTGACGGGGCTCTGAGTGTTTGCGTCCGACGCCCGCCACGGGCTGGCGCCCGAGGCTACTCCCAGACGCCCCTGACGGGGCTTCAGAACGGCCCTGTGCGGCAATGGATTATGCCATGCGCGACGACCGCGCCATCGAGCCGCTGTGAGAAATCCTGGCTAGTGTTGCGTCTCAGAAATAGCTGAGCACAAATGCAGATTCGCATCACCCCTGACGAGAAACCCCTATGGGCGCTTAGTTTTCTGATAGGGCACTCGGCGCTGTTGAGAATGAACTTGCGAGACGCGACACTCGCGGTTCTTTTCTGGAACTCTTGCCTGATGGTCATGTCTCATCTTCGTGTGGGGTGTGTAGGAATAGGAATGCCTGGGAGGACGGACACATGACCGGATTGCGAAGGATCAGGCTGGGGAGGGCGGCGCTCATTGTGGTCATGGCGGCAGTCTTTCTGGCGATTCCTCGCGAAGAGCCAGCGCTCGGATTGGGGACGGAAACGATTGGGAGCGATCGGCCCGTGGCTGAGCAAGAGGACTGGGCCAAGGGGGTCATCGCCGTTGTGGACCTCGACAGCCGAGTCTATTCACGCTGGGTCAACGGGAATGCGAACTTCTACTATCGGGGCGGTACGGAAGAGCTGAACGCGACCCTGAGGGATTTCGCTGCCGTCGAGGCTGACGTGCGGGAGGTGGTTTTACGGCCAGGCCCGGGGGAGGCACGGACATTCGACGGCGTCCGTATCCAGTGCGACTGGCAGGTGCACGTTCCGGGCGGCCTCTATCTCGTCCACGCGAAGCAAGAGAAGGGGACGCAGGTTTTCGCCAGGCACGCGACCATGACGATCTTCGTGAGCGGCGGCAACATTGAGCTCAAGAAGCTTCAGATCCCGGCGGGCGTTACCGTGCTCGAGCTCAGGGACCTTGTTGGGAGGTACCTTGCAGGACTCAAGAATGAGGACCACGACGTGCGGGGCTATGCCGCGTATCTCCTCGGGACGATGGACCCGTACGTCGAGGAGATTATCCTGCCGCTCGTCGAAATGCTGAAGGACGAGAACGGATACGTGCGTCGGTGTGCGGCAAATGCCCTCGGAGGAATTGGAGCAAGAGGGCTTGTGGCGCTGCCCACGCTGAGGCAGGGGCTGCAGGATGAGAATGAGAACGTGCGACAGGCATTTCGCGAGGCCATAGCGAAGATCGAAGGGGCCGAGGGCGAAGAGGCCAAGGAACATCGCGCCGTCCGCGAACAGATCCACAAGTTCCGAGCGCGCAACCGACCGTTGGCTCAGGCCGACGCAGCGATTCGCGAGGGACTCGTGGAACTTGCCAAGAAGTTCCCACAGCTCGAGAAGGCGAGGGACTGGGAGGAGGTCACGTCGAAGCGGTCTGAAGCGGGGCGCATCGGCATATGGCTGGCCCATTCGGATCAAGGCAAAGCCCGGACGAGCGACGAGCCGGTGCCCGAGGCGGAGCGGTACAGCCTGTCGGTGTTTGTCCAGAGGGGGCCTTCGCGGCCAGCTAGGGCTGGCCCGTTCCCTATTTATCCTAACCTCGGCCTCGTAGGACAGGTCGGCGCGAGTGCCGGGGATCCTCAACTCGAGGGAGCCCTCAAGAAGCTCGTCGCCGACGCCCTCGCGCCCCTGAAAGAGCTCAACGACAAAGCGGCTCCTGACATGGAGGGGAGCGGCGGAGATCGAGCTGAGCGGATTTCCTCGACCGAACAAACGCGTTACATCAAGGCCTATGAAGCAGAGGGTATTGCCATTGAGGCGGGATTCATACCTGACGAGACTCAAATCATCCTCGGTCAGCCCCTGTTTATCACTTTCACTGTTACGAACCGATCTCACACACCGTACGGGTTCTTTGTTGGGGGTGACAGTCGGGGCTCGGTGCGGCACAACAACTTTCGTATCACGGCCGTAGACGCCGATGGCAACGCAGTCAAGGATCCGTATTCGTACAACAACTTCGGCGGCATGGGGCAGGACATCGCCCTGGAGCGCGGCCAGGTCTACAGTGAACGGCTTTTTCTGGGTCATTGGTGCGCTTTCGATAAACCGGGCGTTTATACGGTCACGTGCAAACGCATATTGGAGACCCACGGCGAAGAACCGAGAAATAAGAGGGTGCCGGTCAGCATCAGTTTCGAGTTGACTGTTGCTCCGTTTGACGCGAGGCGGATGCAAGAAGTCATTCATGGTTTGGGCAAGAGCCTTCGTGATGGCGAAGAGCAGGGCGTCTACGAGGCGTCCCTCGCTCTGGCTGCAATTCCAGACGAGCAGGTCGTCGCACACCTCGCGGTATCGCTGACCAAAGGAGACTATCAGAACAAGCTTCCAGCCATACGGGGCCTCGCCCAGTTTTCAAGCGATGCAGCCGCCGATGCTTTGCTCATGGCGCTGAAGGACCCTGACCACGCCGTTCGGGATGCAGGTGGAGACGCGTTGAGGGAGATCAAGAGGGTCGATCGGGCGCTGCAAGTACTGATTCCGGAAACGAGTCACGAATCGGCATCCATCAGGGCGTTGGCTGCGCGGGCCTTGGGTGCCACGAAGCACAAAGACGCTCTTGAGGTGCTGCTGAAAGCTCTGCGCGATCCTGAACCCGGAGTCCGATGTGCTGCGGCGATTGCGCTGGGCGCCTTGGGTCATCGTGAAGCGTTGCAGGCATTACGGCAGCACGTCGAAGGCAACGATATGGGCATGCGTGTCGCTGCTTCCAAGGGGCTGCGTGCCCTCGGTGAGTCGCTGCAGCCGGAGTGGCTGACGCCGGTTATACGCTCTGCGGACGATATCAACGACCAGAATTTCCACGAAGCAATACGCCTGATCCGACTGTACGGGGGTGAACAGGCTGCGCCCGCACTTGTGAGTTGTCTCGATTTTGATGATCCTTCCCCCCGGAACACCTTCAATATGTTTCTCATTTTGGCGATCCATCATTCTCCCGGGGGGCCCCAGTACTACTACAAGTTCCACAGCGATCCGAATACTGACGGAACACCTGAAGAGATTGAGGGGAACCGTCAGATTCTTGCGGAACTCAGGAAGTGGCTGCAGGACAGAGAGTAGCTGCTGGTAGAAGGAACGCCCATACCAAGGTTGTGGAGCAGACGGTCTCACGCTGGTGCTCCAGGCTGCGGGTGGACACGCTCGAACGGGAGGTTGACGGAACACCAACCTTGAGCGCCTGTCGGCTTCGTCAGCAATCGGGTCGAGATCGAGGTTGTCCCGGCAGAGGTGGTGTTGGAGGCGGTTCAGGAGGAGTCACCTTCCTTGGCCGAGGCACTGGCGGGCTTGTCGGCCCGCCCAGGGAGGGCGTGGCCGGGCTTGGGGCTGTCCAGAGCGGCGCTACTTGATGTAGAGGATGCGGCCGCAGTGCTCGCAGGTGACGAGGGAGCTGCCCTCGATGAGTTCAGCGACGAGCGACTTGGTCACGGCCATGTGGCATCCGCGGCACACGCCGTTGACGACGGGGACCACGGCGTTGGCCTTGATGCGCGAGTCGCGCAGGCGCTCGTAGCGGCGCACGAGGGTGTTGTCGAGCTTGCGCAGCATGGTCCGGCGCTGCCGGATGAACTGCTTCTGCTTGGTGCCGACGCGGTGGCCCGAGGTGTCGCTGGGCAGTCCCTGCTTGTAGAGGGAGTCCATCTTGTTGTCGAAGCTCTGGAGTCGGGAAAGCTTTCGTAGCTGTTCACCCAGAATCATTCCATCCTCCGCCTCTTCGTGAACGGTCGTCCTTTCTATCACAACTCCTTCGCCTTTCCGGTGGTGTGGGACCAGGTGGTGTCTGTCAGCGCGATTCTCGTTCGCGGAGCAGTTCGATAAAGGCCTCCGGGCTGGGCGCGTCGATCAGGGCGCGCCTGAGCGCCGCGTCGCCGAGGAGGCGTCCGAGCTTGGCAATCACCCGCAGGTGGAGGCTGTCGTTGGGGGCGCAGAGCATCACGAGCAAGTGGGTGGGCTTGCCGTCGAGGCTGCCGAAGTCGAGTCCCGCCTTGGAGCGGCCCACGGCGATGGCCAGCTCCTTGGCGAAGCGGCTGCCGTTGTAGCGCGGATGGGGGAAGGCGACGTGCTCCAGGATGGCGGTGGAGCAGAGCCGTTCGCGGCTCAGGACGGCGTGGCGGAAGCCGGCGGCGTCGCGGACGGCGAAGCGGCTCGCCAGCAGGCCGGCGAGCTCTTCGAGGGCCTGGGCCTTGGTGGTGGCGGCGAGCTCGAGTCGTATGGCGTTGGGCCGGAGAGCGTCGGCGATGGAGAGGGTCTGGGGGCCCGGTGCGTCGGCGGGGCCGTTGTGGTCGGCGTTGTGGCCGGCGATGTGGCTGCTCATCTGCAGGTCGAGCCATCCGTCAATCATCGAGCGGCGGAACCGCCACTGGTTGGCGATCTTGACGGCGGGGATGCCGCCTTCCTGGGCGAGCTTGTAGATGGCGCGCTCGTTGACCTTGAGGCAGTCGGCGACCTGCTTGATGGTGAGGATCTCGTCGGGGTCGTTCATCGGGCTTCGTGTGTTGTCGGCGTGCAAGCGCGGCCCTTTCCACCGTTGTTGGTGGTACTATACGCCGTGTCTGGGGCAGTGTCAAGCATGAAAATACAAAAAAATACAAAGGATTGCGAGGAGAGGCCAGCAGACGGCAAAGGAGGCCATTCTTGAACATAGAAATCTAAGGAAGTGCAATGGAGTGGGTTGCGTTATGGGTAAGAAAAGCGGCCCCCTCTTTTGGAGGGGGCCGCGGTGTTCCGGTATCTGCGTTGGGCTCTAGAAGCTGACGAGGATCGTGCCCTTGATCTCGAGGGCATCGTCTGCATCGGAGCCGTAGGCGTCCCCCGGGACGAAATACGCAACGATCATCGAAGCGGTTACCTTCTCGGTGTAGTCGTGCCGGACGCCGAGGTCGAGTTCGTACCCCAGATCGTCGTCGAGGCCGGTGGTCATGGCGGTAACGCCCGGATCGGTGATGCGGGGGTTTGCCATGGACATGGCGGCGGCTTCGTTCTGGGTGTAGTGGAACCAGTCGAGGCTCACGGTGGTGAGGTCGCTCGGTTGGATCGCCACCCCGGCGGTGATGATTTGGATGTTGCTGACATCGGGCGAGAACGCCTCGCCGTAGCGGGTGTAGTTGAACAGCGGGTCGAAGGCCTCGTCGTCTGCGTCGTCGGCGTTCTCGTC
>CAZJXV010000283.1:0-5342 GCA_964550015.1 uncultured Verrucomicrobiota bacterium | reverse complement strand
GACGATAGGATCCGCATAAAGCTGCAACCGAACTTATGAAGGCGCTCAACAACCACCCTATGAAGCGCCTCGGGGGCGGGATTCGGTCGGCGTACCAGCTAGCTCTGGTGGTCCTGAATCCTGCCCCTTCGGTTGTCGTCCTCAACCTCCTGCCCGCAACGCCATCCTCGCCGAACGCCAAAAAAACCTAACCTTTCGCCGTTTCTCAGACTAATGAGGTGAACTTGCAGAAAGGAGGATGGCCATGAACCGCGATCCGCCCTGGACCGGAGCACGCCTCGAAGCCGGAGAGGTGGTCTCTCCGGCTTATACCCGCGCGAGTCGCCGCCTTGCGGCGGCAGAAAGGGGGTGTGAATGAAATAGCCGGCAAATGCAATAGTGTCCTGGTGATTCTGATTATCTGTTTCAATCTTGAATGAGGAAGAACAACAATGACGAAGAAAAGAATGCAGCAACTCATCGCGGCGGTAATCATCTTACTGCTGCTGGGATCAACAGCATGGGCCACGGTGTCTTCTTGGCCGCCCAAGTGCAAGTGTCCCACGGACCAGGAGAAGAGCTCCTGCACAACCGAAGTCGGTGGCGATTCGGTCAACCCCAGAGACGCCAAGCCCAATGTGACGATCGCCCTGCCGGGCGCCGGCGGTTGGACGCCAACGTTCACGTACGATGCATACCACCAAAATGTGAGTACCCACATCGGTGAGCAGTGGCTCCACTCGGAGGAGATGCTGATAGATTACGCGAGTACCACCGCGCTGAACCTCTGGCCGAGCGCCTTCCGCAGCATACGCTTTGAGAAGCCCGATGCCGACTGGATTGCCTATTCTGCGAATTCGGGTGAACGCAATACGCTCAAGATCCCCTGGAGCATCGAGACGTCCAACATCGAAAGCTCCGAAGTGGAGGTCCAGTACAACAGCGGCCGTGAGCGGGTCAAATACGTCTTCTACGGCAAGAACGGGGCTGATACCGAGGGCTGCCTAAAGAGCAAAACAGTGGGCGGCAGAACGGTTACCTGCCAGACTTATGCAAGCGACAGAGCCACGAAAGTCGTGGACGGTCTCGGCAGGACGATCACGTACCAATACGAGACTACCAACGACAAGCTGACAAAGATCATCGAGCCGAACCCGGCAGGGGCGGATCCCCTGGATAACACTGACGGCCGGATCATTCACCTCGAATACGTTACCCATTTTGAGAAGGAGTATCTCCAGAAGATTAACGTGGGTTATCCGAAGACTTCCAGTCCTACCGAGGGAGCAGACGGCGACACGGCCCCGACAACGGCCGATTACTACTGGCGCGTGTATCTCCTGCGCTACAGTACGGATGAAGGAATATACGATGATTACGTCGATCTGGCCGCCGTGCTATACCCGGATGGCTACGCCAAGGCGAAGGAAGACCTGTCGCCGACCCTTCCCAAGGACGCCGACTTGGCCGATATCAAGGACTACGCGGTCACCTATTATGAGTACACGGCAGGTGATTGGCCCAAGGTCTACAACGAGACCAGCTTCGGCGCCGGGTGCGCCGGCTGCGGAGGCGGCCAGGCTTACGCATACCTCAACGATGTTCAACATACGCTCTCAGATCTGGATCCCAGCGGTACATTCGGCAGCGGGCGCAATGCCGCCTTCTGGGAAGTGCGAATCTCACGACCCGCGAGCGGTGGCAGCGTCGTTGAGATCGTACAGATCAACACCGAGGGGCAACTGGTCGCACGTTGGACGGAGTTAGGCGATGTCGGTGGCGAAAACGTTCAGCGTCTCGAACGCCGCACCTACTATAACGATGGCCTTCTCGAAAGGATCTACTTCTTCGAAGTGGACGGCGAGCTCAACCCGCCGTCCGACTACGTTATCGAGTCCGGCACCCTTCATAGCATGACAAGACATACCTACCAGAATTATCTTCTGACGGAAGTTGCCATCTTCCCCGCTGATGACCCAACGTGGATGACGCAGGTGGAGTACGAATACAATGACAACAACTTCCCCAAACTCGTCACCAAGGAAACGCGCTACGAAGACACGGCCGGACAGAATCACCGCGTCACCGATTTCACCTACGACGACCAGGGCCGCGTGATAAAGATCGAGCACCCTCAAGTCACGAAGAACACCACTAAGGCAGGCGGCAACTACCGTCCCACCCAGGAGCAGGGCTATATCAGCGACACCGATTCGCGCCTCTCATGGACCAGGGACCCCGAGGGTATCGAGACGAGATACCTTTACGCCGACGAGGACGATCTGGACAACGACAGCGACGGGACCGTCGATGAGGCCGACGGCTCCGAAGGTTTTGAACTCACCAGGGTCCTCAGCAGCAACCAGGAGGGCGGTCTCAGCCTCGAGACCCGCTACGAGTACACTATCGTCTCGGGCGCGTGGCGGCGCACCAAGACCATCGTCGATCCCGACGGCCTCGACCGCGAGACGGAATACACCTACTACGATGCGGGCTGGGCCGATGCCGAAAAGGCCGCCGGAGCTTTCGGCAACGTGATCGAGGAGACCCGTCCCGAGGGCAATGTTATGGAGCGTACGTTCGACGAGGTCGATCGGGTACTCACGGTTGAAAACTACGACGACGACGGCACAACGCTCCTCGCGAAGACGAAGTACGCGTACAACATCTGGGGACAGCTCTTGGAGACCACGAGGCTCGCAGACACGGGCCCTGATCTAACATACTCCACCGTCAACGTGTACGACACTCTCGGTCGGCTCGAAAAAGTGTGGGAGCGGGTGGAAGACTACACAAGCGGTACGGCGGTGCCCGGAGAAGACCCGGCCTACACCATCCTCGGCAACTACACTGAATACACCTATCTCGGTCAAACGAACCTGGTCAGTACAATCGACCGAGACGCAAGGAGTGACACCGGCCCCGTCACAATCGCTACCTACGAGTATGACTTCATGGGCCGGCGGACCAGCGCCATTAGTTACGCCGAATTCACCGATGAGGACAATTGCGTGTACAACGAAACTGAGTACGAATACGATTGCCGCAGCCGCATGGACGAGAAGCATGTAAGCAAGGTAACAGTAGCAACCGGCACCCCGACGACTACTACGTGCCAGTACGCACTTTACGAGTACGATAACCTGGACCGCCTTACCGCGTCCAAGCTCTATAACGCGGATCCCCCGAGCGGCTCAGTTGTGGCGCACGAGGCAACTCTCTTCGACGAATCCGGCCGCGTATACGAGACGCACGTAATCAATCCCGGCGCGCCTGCTTCCAAGATCATCACAAAATACTACCGCGACAAGGCCGGCAAGCTGCGAGTTCTGGAAGACCCCGACGGAAACGAAACGGAATATGTATACGATCCTGCCGGGCGCCTCTACAAGACAATTGATGCCGAGGACAACGAAACTCTGGTGCGTTACAACCCCGCGGGCGAGACGGTCAGTGTCGTGCAGAAGCACAAACTCGACTCAACGCCCACTTGGCTCAAGCAGATCACCTTCCATCATTATGACGACAACGGCCGCCTGACCGCGGTATCGGACTGGGGTTCCAACGACCCGGGCATCACGGTTGACGATCACTTCTGGAAATGGGAGTACGCCGAACCCGAACCCTCGGCAAGCGGCGCCAACAGGCTCGTCACCACGTATACATACGACGGCCTTGGCCGAACGCTCACGGCGACGGACGCTGAAGGGATCGTCACAGAGACGACGTATGACCTGCTGTCCCGCGTTGCCACCGTGACCGAAGATGAGGGCACGACGGACCGCCTGACCACCTACGCCTATGATCTCGAGGACGGCAACGACTTCTACGATCAGATCACCGCAGATAACGGTGCCTCGACGGATCAGGTCACGAAGTACTATTACGACGATGACGATGATGTGTCACGTGTAAGCAGTATCATCTATCCCGACACGGGCACAGTGACCTTCACCTACAACGACGACGGCGGCGTAGCCACGCGCGTTGACCAACGCAGTTGGACGACCACCTACACCTACGACGGCCTCGGCCGCGTGACGCAGGAAGCCGTTACGGGAGCCGGCATCAACGGCACAACGCAGGTTGATTACACATACGACTTCGCCGGCAGACTCACCCAGATGGTGGACAACAACGGCACCGGGCCCGACTCGACCACAGACTATACCTACACGTGGTCGACCACGAACCTGACCGTCGAAGAGAAACATACCATCGGGACCGACGGGCCATACGAGGTCGAGTCCACCTACCCCAAGCTGGGTCCGCGCACGAGCATGAAGTATCCGGGGCCCGACGCCAGCCCCCGCGAGATCAAGTTCTCCTATGATGGCCTGCGCAGGCTCCACCAAGTCAAGCGAGCCGACGACGCAGTAATCGCCGACTACGAGTACAAGGGCCTGTTCCTGAATCGCCGCGGACTGGGCGGAGCGATGTCCGGCGACAACGACGCCGTACGGCTGACCTTCACGAACACCGACGACCTCGACGGCTACGATGCCTGGGGCCGGATCGCCTGGATGCGCCACTACAAGGTCGACGGCGGCACCGACATCGCAAAGTTGGCCTACGGCTACTCATACGCCTCGGATCGCAACTACCAGGAAGACCTTGTCAACAGTACCGCCGATGAGCTCTACTCGTACGATGCCCTCCACAGGATAACGACGTTCGAGCGCGGCGACCTCAATGCCACAAAAGACGCCATCACAGGCACCCCCGACCGCCGGCAGTGGTGGGATCTGGACGACGTGGGCAACTGGCCAGTGTTCCAGACAACACATCACAGCGACGGCTACCCTATACGACCCTACGAAACCCGTACCCACAACACCACGAACGAGATCACTCAGATCGATCCACAATTGATTTACATCACTCCGGGCAGCGCCGAGACGCCAGAGGAATCCGACTATACCTGGACCAATCCGGGGAACGCGGTAGATGGGGACTGGTCGAGTACCTATGCCTCCGCGACGATCCCACCAGACACCCAGACCACCACTAAAGCAGTAATCGAAATGTCGTTCGATGTACCTCGGCTTCTTGATAAGATCAAGCAGAAGTTCACCTGTAGCGGCTTTCAAAGCGGGACGACGCTTTACTGGGTTGGGAGAGCCTATTACGACGGTGCGTGGTACCCGTTCAGGAGTGGCTATGGCCCAAGCGATGCCGAGTACGACATCGATTCCGGCAACTATAAGACAGTGGAGAAGCTCAAATGGGAATTCTCGGACACAGGCTATGCCCCGCCGCCTACGTGGCCCGGCGGCAGCATAGCCTTCTACGAGTGCTCCGGCCGCGCCGGCGACCCTGCCGCCTACGTCCCCGTCTACGACGCCGCGGGAAACCTCACGGAC
>CAZJXV010000282.1:0-5357 GCA_964550015.1 uncultured Verrucomicrobiota bacterium | reverse complement strand
TTATTCCTTTTCACCGCATCCAGCACGTACACCCGCTCGGGAACGCTGCGCAATTGCACGTTCGACACCTGCTCGAATCACGGTGTGTATGCCTACAGAACCAGCGGTGCCGCGGCAACGTACACCATCTACGACTGCTTGTTCACCGATTGCACCGAGGGCATCAAGCGCGAGGGGGTCATCGACGCCGCGTGGAACGAGGAGCACAACGCGTTCTGGAACTGCGCCACGAATATCGACGATGACGGCTCGCCATACCTGATCGACACGGACTCGATCCACCTGCTTGACCCCCCCTATGACACCGGTTGGACTGACTGGGGCGACTAGTGGTACCTGCTGCAGGACGGGACCGATGTGACGCCGTGCGTCGACGGGGGGTCGGCAGCATCGAGTCACACGGATATCCAGCTGCATCTGTTCACGACGAAGCGCGCGACAGAAGAGATGTGGTTGGACGTCGACACCGTTGATATCGGGTATCACTACGATCCTGACTACGATGAGGACGTGCTGAACAGCATCACGCTGACGAATACCTACTGCAACACGAGCTCGCCGAACCTGCTGACGATTCAGGTCGATTTCGACGACGACGAGACGCTTTGGACGCTGACGATCACTCCCCTCATCGGTGGCGACCCCGTATACACAGTAAGCGAGGGCAGCGGCGATATCACCGACGAGATCGACAGCATTGACTGGGGCGAGGCGGAGACGGGGACGTACGTCGTGACGATCTCCGCGAGGGGCGGATCCAGCTTCACGACGTTCAAGTTCTACGTGTATCTGGATATAGATGATCCGGACATCACGATTCTTGCGCCGGAGCATCCGTCCACAGTCAGGGGGTACTGACGAGTCCTTTGCCGGAATAGATCGTTGAGACGAACAACCGACGAGACGACATATAGGAAGAGCGTTCTGATGCAGGGAAAGAGTCTTCTGATCGTGATGGTGGCGGGGACGCTCGCTCTTGCGGTGCTGGGTGCTTGCCGGGCCGCCTGCGCGGCATCCGTCCCTGACCATGAGTGGCTGGTCATGAACTGCCGCAAGCTCGCCCGCGAGGGACGGGCGCAGGAAGCTGCGGAGCAAGCAGAACGCGTGATCAAGCAGTCTGAAGACATCATTCAATCCAGTCCGACGGGCGATAAAGCGGCTCAGGCGTACCTCGACATGGCCCTTATGTACAGCGCGTACGGAAAGCGTGACTTCGCGAAAGCCGACGAGGTCTTCAAGGAAGCGATCGAGAAGTATGCCGATCACGCGTTGCTGCCGGCCATGCGCTACTACTACGCGAAGAACATGGTCTGGGGCTTCCGGGCCGAGCGGCTCGACGAGGCGCTTGACGCTCGCGTGGCCGCGAGCCGCACGCAGTTTCCATACGAGAAGGACGAGGCGAAGGTGGAGAGCCCCACGCGGGCGAGCGCCGGGGAGCGTAGAGGAGAGTGGGAGCAACTCTCGGCGAACGCGCGGCAAGTCTTCGCGCGGATAGCAGAGCGGCCCGACGAAATCACGCAGGAGCGGTGCGACCACCTCGGAATAGATCGGGCGACCGAGGAGCGGGCGCGGCAGGAGACCATCAAGCACGGGCTCGTCAGGCTGGCGGGCAAGGCGTGGAGCGGGACGTGCTTCTACGAGCTGACGGCCAAGGGACGCGAGCTCGCGAAGAAGGTGGGGCTCCGGGTGACGACACTCGGCCCCGGGGCCGGGCCCGTGCACGAGTACTGCGTGAGGGAGGCGGAGAAGTCGCTGGCGGCTGGTCTGGGCGGCGTCGCCTTCAAGAGGAAGGGTATCGTGTTTGACGACGTGCGGCCCGACAGCCTGGTGATGGGGCGTGGGCAGCAGGGGTTCAGGGCGCCGCTGCAGGTGTGCTGCTCGAAGAATTACGACTACGAGGCGCGGCGCCTGAAGACGCTGGCTGAAGCGCCAGGCGTGGACGCGGTGGTATCGGTCTGTGCGACCAAGACCGGCCTGAGGGCCCTGGCACGGAAGCTGGCTGAGCTGTGTGGCGGGGCGATCCCTGCGAGGATCGTCGTGTGCGGCATCGAGGAGTGTGTGAAGGCAAAGATTGACTGGAAGGCGCGTCTGGGCGCGGCCTGGGAGGTCTGAGGGCGGACCCGGCGTCGGGAGCGGACGCGCGTGAAGGTTGAAGGGTACCGCGCAGGGCGTGTCGGGTAACGGATAGCGGGGGTGCGGGTACCGGTTAGCGGTGAGGTCGGGAAGGGAAATGCGTGAATTGGTTTTCATAGGAGTAAGAACGCTGTGAATGAAAACGGATTGGACGACCTGATAGACGATCCTGCGGACCTGCTGCTGGGAGCACTGGAGCGTCAGATAGACCGGCTGGGTGAAGCGGCCGAACTCGACTTCCACGAGCAGCGGGCGGCCCAGGCCAACCTAGAGATCATCGCCAACGAGCCGATCGGCGGCTGGCTTCCCGAAGAGATGCCCACGGCGCCGGACTACGCCGGCACGATGCCGGGGCCGCCCCTGCCATCGGAGGGCGCCTCCGCCTCCAGGCCCTGGGCTGAACCGGGACTCTATCACCCGATGGGCGGCGGCTCTCGACCCGCGAGGTCCAGGCCCTGGCACCTTTCGTCGGCGAGGGCGAAGCCGTTCACCATCCGCACGGCATCCCGCGCCGTGTTCTGCATGGCGGAGCGGAGAGTGGTTCACAAGTCGTACTGCCGGGAATCGCGGTGCGAGAACTGGCGCAGGAACGCCGGCGGTCACGGCTGGCGTGGATACGGGTGCAGGCTCCTGGCCGAGTTGGAGAATGCGGCTGAGCCGCTCGACGAGAGCGATGACAGCGAAGACGAACGTGACGAGATCGAGGCCGAGGAGTAGGCCATGGAATACCTGACTGTCGACGAGCTCAGCGAATGGCTGCGCGTGAAGAAGAGCTTCATCTACAACCTGACACACCTGGGGCAGATCCCGCACTTCAAGGTCGGTCGGCAGCTCAGGTTCAGGAAATCGGAAATTGCGCACTGGCTCGAGCAGAGGCACTGCGAGGAGGATAGAGAAAATGGGCAGCGTGTACTGGAGGCGGGACCGAGCGGCCTATTACATAAGCTACAGCGTCAAAGGGAGGAGGATCAAACGGAAGATCGGAAGGTCAAAGAGGGCGGCCGAAAAGGCCCTCCAACGGATCGAGGCCGACATCCTCAACGAAAAGTACGACCTCGCCATCGAGGAGGAGCGGATGGGTTTCGGCGCGCTGGCCGACTACTGGCTGGCAAACTTCTCAAAGCCGAACAACTCACCCTCGCAATACCGCAAGAACCGGGAGAGGCTGAAGAAGCACCTCCGCCCGTTCTTCGGCAAGAGCGACGTCGGCGACGTCGACGCGAAGATGATCGACGAGTACAAGGCCTCGAAGCAGGGCAAGCTGAGCCCCGCCACGATCAACCGGACGCTGGCGTTCCTCAAGAAGATGCTCAATGACGTGGTGAGGTGGGGCCTTGTGGAACGGAACCCGGCACGCGGGGTCTCGCTGCTTCACGAGGAAGAGGCCGGCTTCGACTTCTGGTCGGACGAGGAGGCGCGCACGTTCCTGGCCGCGTGCGCGAGGGACGTGTACCCGATCTTCTGCTGCGCCCTCAACACGGGGATGCGGATCGGCGAGGTCCTTGGGCTGCGATGGGCGAGCGTGAACCTGCGGCAGAGGGTGATCACCGTCGAGCGGAGCAGGCTCGGGACCACCAAGACGAAGAAGGTGCGCCGCATCTACATCAACGACGCGCTGTACCACGCACTCAAGGACCTTCGAAGGAAGAAGAGAGGCGAGTATGTCTTCCCAGGAAGAGACGGGGAGATTCGGAAGGACGTGCGAGGTTCCTTCAACGCTGCGGTCAAGAAGGCGCGCGTCAGGGGGATCAGGATCCACGACCTGAGGCACACGTTCGCGTCGCACTTCATGATGAAGGGGGGCAACATCCTCACGCTGCAGCGTATTCTCGGGCACTCGACGCTCGCCATGACGCTGCGTTACGCCCACCTCTCGCCCGACTTCATGAAGGACGAGATGCAGAAGGTGAGCTTCGCTTCGGCGGGCTCATTTTGATTTGTTTGTGTCCCCAGATTGTCCCCAGACCTTTTTTGCCGGCGCGAGTGGCGCACTGTGCGTGAGTCGTAAGTGGTTGGGAGGGAGGGAGTGCCGGAGGCCGGACTCGAACCGGCACGGGGTTGCCCCCGGGGGATTTTGAGTCCCCTGCGTCTACCAGTTTCACCACTCCGGCACGAGGCTCTGGCCGTCTCGGTGGCGCAGCGTCGGCGCGTAACCGTATAGCACGGCGCGGGGCGTCAGATCAAGCGGCTGGGGCCGCCGGGGCGGCGGGCGCGTCGGCGGCGCATGCCGATGGGCGGGCCCAGGACCTCTCCGAGCAGGATGGCCTCGCGCATGGCGGCCGGGCCGGTGGCGAGTCGCTGGCGCAGCGCGGCCCTGAGGTCGGCGGGGCGTGCGGCCACGCCGTGGCGCGTGGGTATCTTTCTTGTCGACCGGGGCTGCGCGACCGCCTTCGGCTTTGGCTTGGGTGGGGCGGCAGCAGGGGGCCCGGCCGTGGGCGGCTTTGCCCGTGGTGTCGGTTTCGGAGGCTCCCACGCGGCGGCCGGTCGGGGCGTCGGCGCGACCGGCTGGCGGCGCTTTCCCGGTGAGGGGACCTCGGCCGGGGCCCTCGGGACCTGCGGCGCCATCGGGACGCGAGGCGCCACGGGCCTGGGCGGTGGCGGAGGCGGTGGTGTGCCGGGCTTGCGGACGGCCCGCAGCGGGGCCACCGGGCGCGGTGGCGGCGGCGGTGGCGTGGGCCGGAGGGCCTTTGGCTGGTCCGGCCTGGGCGGCTGCTGTGAGGGTGTCTCGCCCTTGGCCATCTTGCGGATGGTTTCGAGGAACTCGTCCACGGTCGGCGGCCGCTCGCGGGCGGGCTTCTCCCCCGGGGGCGTGGGCCCCTGGCGCTGCTGACGCGACTTGGAGACGGCCCTGGAGACCGCGCCGATGAGCGAGATGACGGCAACGACCGCCAGGAAAATGAGCGGTCCGTACGGGCTGTCGTCCTTCTCGCCGATTATGTTGAACGGTATCTGGAGCATGGCTCCTTACTGCTCGCCGGGCTTCTTCTGCTCGCCCGTGTCCTTGCCGCCGATGGATTCGCGCATCGAGGTGTCGGCCTGGATGTTGCGCAGGTTGTAGTAGTCCATCACGCCGAGGTTGCCCTGGCGGAAGGCGTCGGCGATGGCGAGCGGGACCTGCGCCTCGGCCTCGACTACGCGCGCGCGCATCTCCTGGACGCGGGCAACGTTCTCCTGCTCCTGGGCGACGGCCATGGCGCGGCGGCCTTCGGCCTTGGCCTGGGCGA
>CAZJXV010000281.1:0-5364 GCA_964550015.1 uncultured Verrucomicrobiota bacterium | reverse complement strand
TTCCGCAACGAGGGCATGGACCGCACGCACAACCCGGAGTTCACGCAGGTCGAGTGCTACATGGCCCACGGCGACTACACGGACGGCATGCGCCTCGTCGAGGAGATCTTCGAGAACGCCGCCATCGCCGCCTGCGGCACCACCAAGGTCACCTACCAGGACACGGTGCTCGACTTCACGCCGCCGTGGGAGCGGCTCACGATGGTCGAGGCCATCAAGCACCACACCGGCCTCGACGTGATGGGCATGAGCGCCGAGGAGCTCCGCGCCTGGTGCGACACGCACGAGGTCGAGCACGAGCCCGGCGCCACCAGGGGCCTGCTCATCAACTTCATCTTCGAGCACGCCTGCCAGGACAAGCTCATCCAGCCGACGTTCATCACCGACTTCCCGATCGAGACCACCCCGCTGTGCAAGCCGCTGCGCGACGGACCCGACGGCTTCGTCGAGCGGTTCGAGCCGTACGCCTACGGATGGGAGCTCGGCAACGCCTACTCGGAGCTCAACGACCCCGTGCTCCAGCGCGCGCTGCTCGAGGAACAGGCCGAGCGCGGCCGAGGCGGCGACGAGGAAGCCCACCCGATGGACGAGGACTTCGTCCGCGCCATCGAGCACGGCATGCCGCCCGCCGCCGGCGTCGGCCTCGGCGTGGACCGCATGGTCATGCTCCTCACCGACAGCTACTCGATCCGCGACGTCATCCTCTTCCCCATGTTCCGCCCGGAGACCCACTCCGGCCCGCAGGAAAGAGCGGAGGAGGAATAGTCTCACGCCAAGCCGCAAAGGCGCAAAGAACGGCGTAAAGAAAGGCGCCGGCGGTAGGTGGAGCGCGTCAAAAATCACGGGGAGGACTGGATCATGATCTGGAACCTTGACCGGCCTGAACCGGCGCTGCCGAACTCGTACTTCTGGACGTGGGACCACATCACGAACTGGGTGCTGGACGATCCCGGCCTCGTCACGTTCGGCTGCGGCAACAAGTACCTCAAGCGGCCGGAGACGTTCGTCGAGGACTATCGCAGGCTCACCGACCTCGCCGCCGGCCTGGGCGTCAAGGGCATCACGATCTGGGGTTTCTTGCGCAATACCCACGGCGGCATCGAGGCCGGCAAGCGAGTGGCCGACTACGCCGCGTCGAGGGGCGTGGCCATCATGCCGGGCATCGGCACCAACTGGTACGGCGGCTGTTACTACGAAGGCGAGCATCCGTACAACATCGAGACCTTCCTCAAAAAGAATCCCGAGGCCCGCATAGTCAACCCGGAGTGGGAAGTCTTCGAGCAATACCGCTACGGCGCGATGGGCGTCAGCCCCACTCATCCCCTCTTCATCGAGTGGCTCCAGGAAGGCGTCCAGTGGCTCTTCAAGGAATTCGCCATCGGCGGCGCCAACGTCGAGAACGGCGATTTCATTGTGGATTATTCCGAGAGTTCACAAGCGCACAAAAAGACGTGGCCGCCGGAAGATCCCGACTTCTTCCGGATGCAGTGCCTCGGATACGATCCCGCCCTGCGCGCGATCGAGGACTTGCTGCCCGACAAGCTCGTCGCCTGGGCCACGTACACCGGGTTCGTGCCCGGCGAGAATCCCGACGGTGAGCCGGAGATTGCCTACTTGACCCCCTACATGCGCTGCGAGCGGCCGGCACTGCTGGACCGGATGCCGCCGCAGGCCACCTGCCAGTGGACGCTGACGCAGATGGTCCTCGACGACCCGCTGCCGCTCACGGCGTTTCTCGACGACGGAGCGCCGGAGGCCGTGTTCGACAACCGCCACTGGCCCCGTGACCTTGTGAACCCGGCGCCGCGTGCCGTCGGCTTTGTCCACCAGGGCTCCCAGGGCTACCGCGCCTCCCGCTACCACTCCATCGTCGGGACGATCAAGGAAGCGTGTCTGCGCGCGTTCCGCAGCGGCCTCGAAGGGGTCGCCATCCACGGCGAGGTCACCTCCCGGCACGTGCCATGGGCGCTCAACTACCTGGCGTTTTCGCACTTCATCCACTGGCCCGAGGACACGCTGCGCGATTTCGGCAGGAAGACCCTGGGCCAGGTGTTCGGCGACGAGGACGAAGGTGAGAGTTTCATCGAGATCTTCGCCCACTGCGATGCCGGCTCTCTGACTGAGCAGCACAAGGCCGACGTGCAGAGCAAGACGAAGGACCTGGAGGTCCGCGCCTCACAGGGCGAGGCCCTCGACCGCTGGCGCTTCTGGAATTGGCTCCGCCAACACATCCAGAGCGGCGAACGCCAGTGCGAGACAGGCTTCTTCTAGCCCGTCGAAGGGGCAGCAATTGAATTCGCCCGGCCGAAAGCATAGGCTCCGGCAGCGTTAAGCAGGACGCGGCATTCACACCGGGAGAAGAACGGGCATGAAATCAGCATTGATGGTCTGGGGCGGATGGGACGGCCACGAGCCGAAGCAATGCGTGGACATCCTCGCGCCGTGGCTCCGCGAGCAGGGGTTCGAGGTCACGATCTCCGACACCCTCGACGCCTACCTCGATGAGGCCGGGATGAAATCGTACAGCCTCATCGTGCCGGTCTGGACGATGGGCGAGATCACGCCGGAGCAGGAGAAGGGCCTGCTCGCCGCCGTGCGCGGCGGCGTCGGCCTGGGCGGCTGGCACGGCGGCATGTGCGACTCGTTCCGCCTCAACACCGAGTACCAGTTCATGACGGGCGGCCAGTGGGTCGCGCACCCCGGCGGCGTCGTGGACTACGAGGTCAACATCATCGCGCCCGACGACCCGATCACGCGCGGCCTCGCCGACTTCACAATGCACTCGGAGCAGTACTACATGCACGTGGACCCGTCGAACGAAGTGCTCGCCACCACCACCTTCAGCGGCGAGCACGACGGCGTCGACTGGATCAAGGGCACCGTCATGCCCGTCGTGTGGAAACGCCGTTACGGCAAGGCCCGCGTCTTCTTCACCTCGCTGGGCCACGTCGCCAAAGACTTCGAAGTCCGCGAAGTCCTCGAGATCGTCAAGCGCGGCCTCCTCTGGGCAGCGAGGAAGGAGAGGAGATAAGCCACAGATTTTCACAGATGGAACAGATCAAGACGGGAAGATTCTAGACAGGATAACAGGATAAACAGGATGTCATCTGATCCTGTTGATTCTGTCATCAGGTTTATCTCTTCACTACCTCTCCGCGTCGGGTGAGTGGAGTCGTCCCCGCGTTTCCCGGGCACTCCGCGCAGTTGGCGATGCTGTCGCGTGAACCGGTGTGCTACACTTAGACTCTGGGCTGTGCCCGACGCACAGCGACAGGTTACGAGAGGAAGACCCAATGACGACAAAGAACGCAAGAGTTGAGCCCGGCTCGCCGTTTCCGGTCAGCTGGAACCCCGACACCACGGCGATGCTCTGTTGGACCAGGAACCTAGCATCATATGCGGACGGATACCTTCAAGCGGGAAGACTGCTCGCCGATGCCGTGCTCGAGGGAAGACATGTAGGGAAGGGGCTTCACGACGATCTCGTCTTACCGATTGCCTTCCTCTACCGCCACTACGTTGAGCTGCGCCTGAAGCACCTTGCACTGATGACCCGCGAATGCTTGTGGAAGGGAGCTACCCTGCATCAGGACCGGAACTTGCGTCATGCCATGGAACAGCTCAGCGTACCGGACACGCACGATCTGCTGTGCCTTTGGCATATTCTTGAGTCCTTGCTCGCCAGACTGGCCCCGAACCCTACGAAGGGAACCAAGACCAGGCTCTTTCGGCGCGTCTCCGTACTGGCGAACACGGATCCCGTTGGCGACAGCTTCCGCTACCCGTTTGCTTCACGAACACGCGGGCGAGGGAAGACACTCGGTGACGTTCAGCGCCTCGACGTGGCGGGGCTCAAGGCGGAACTCGACGCACTCGCTTGTGCCCTTGAGGCCTGCCACGCGGCTGTGGCTGCCCATTGCGAGATGGTTGACCACGCGTACTCCGAAACGACCCGCCAGGTGGAACCCCTACATTGATCATACCCGAATTCAGATCAGCACCAATCCGACGAATCGACGCGCGAAGACCTGAGCACCAAAGACCGAAACCGTCGGACTTCTCGAGAGATCACTCGATCCAGCGCGCGCTCTAGCCTCGGACTTGAAGCAACCGGGACACCGGCCTCTGCAAGGATGACCAACCGACAGGCACTGTGAAGGTCAGTTACGCCTTTGAGACCTCCATGTAGAATGCAGGCTTCGTCCGCTTGAAGAGGCACCGCCCGCAGCCCGGCGATGGCCTGCACATCGGCGATAAGATCACCCCCGTCTGGCTCAGGAGGGTCTAGACCGTATCGGCTGAAGATTATCTGTCGCACTCGTGAAACCTCGCTGCAGTCAGGGGCCATCTCCTGGGCAATCAAGTAGGTCGCGCACATTGCCCGGATTGTAGCTTTGGCGCTAAGCTCTGCCCAGATTCGCTTCCGGATCGTTTGGGGGAGAAAGAAGGTGCAGTGGTATGCGAAAGCAACGAAGAACACCCCTGCGCAGCCCGGCTGGCTCGTCTGCAAGGCTGCCCTCACCCTCAGTATCGGCTTGACGGGAAGAGACTGGAATTCAGGAGACGCCATGGCCCTTTGGTCCGCTTCGGGGTGCCACTGTCCCCATCCTCCAAACCCAGTCTTATGCTTTTAGCAGACGTTACCTGATGTGTCAAGGTCTATGTCGCTGCCGACGTCGGCGTCCCCCAAGCGCGCACTTCACTCAAGCGCCGTGCGCTGTGGGCAGCGAGGGAGAGTTAGCCACAGATTTCACAGATCAGAACAGGAAGATTTTAGACAGGATAACAGGATAAACAGGATAGTCGAGATCGGAGCATATCCTGTTCATCCTGTTATCCTGTCTACTTCCTAATCCTCATCCGTATCATCTGCGCAAATCTGTGGTGAATTCCAGCTCCAGCACCTCGGCTGCCAGGCTGCGGGCGGGGTTGGCGCGGTCGAAGAGGATGGTGATCGTGTCGCCTTCCTTGAAGTCGAGGGAGTCGGGGACGGCGTAGGTTTTTTGGGTGGATTCGCGTTCCAGGCCGCGGTCGTCGCGAAACCGGTAGCGCACCTCGTACAGGATCCGCCTCGGCGTCCCGCGCGAGGTCTTCATCCCCATCAGCTTGTTCCAGCGCGCGGCGACGACGGTGCCCTCCGCTGCCGAGCCCCGCTCACACAGCCGCCGCGTCCGGCCGAACTTGACCATGCCCGTGGCCCAGATCATCCCGCCGACCACGAGGAAGAGCAGGGCCATCAGGTACATCGTTTGGGCGATGGCCGCGTAGCGCATCCCCTCGATCCGGCTCAGCGCCGGGTTGGCCGGGACGTACTCGATCGTGACCTCGTCGCCTTTCAACAGGCCGCGCCGCTTCGACGAGAAC
>CAZJXV010000280.1:0-5382 GCA_964550015.1 uncultured Verrucomicrobiota bacterium | reverse complement strand
CAGATACAAAGAACAACACCCCTTGACGAGGGTGCCTCATAGCAGGGTATTGCCCCTACGTTCTCTCGATACCCAGGGCGGCGCTTCGCTTCCCCTGGGCTGACCTATGTGGCCCTTTCAGGGCGACGACCTTCGCAGCAAGCGCGGTCGAATCAACGTCATCGGGGTTCTTCAACACCCCCGCCAGCCCGTGGTTGGCGTCGGACGCAAACAATCAGAGCCCCGTCAGGGGCGATTGAACACGACCGGCAAGGCCTCAATCGCCCCTGACGGGGCTCTGTTCTCGCCGCGCGCAACCCCCGCGGGCGCCAGCCCTGCGAAGCTTCAGCGAAGCAGGGCCAGCCCGTGGCTACTTCCAGTCACCGCAAAGCGGTTCATACCATCGCCAGGCGCCGCCGGCGGCGTGAGAAATCCCCGCTAAACTCCCCCCTCTCGCACGCGATTCCCCCGTCCCCGAAAACCGGCAGATTTTTCCTCAAGTCCGGCCCCGCCGGGCCGATCACTACATTGAAGGGAGGGCGTAACCCCCTCCCGACAGGGGCGATTCGATTCCGTTCGGAACGAATCCGGCCGATCGAAGCGCAGACGATTCATTCAGTGAATGGACCGGCGGCTCGGAAATACACGAAGGCCCCGCGATGAGCACCACGCCCGCAGCGCACCCGGCACAATACCGCGAACTGATCGGCCTCGAACCGGTGAGCCTCGACCCGGATGCCCTGCGCACGCGGCCCACGCCCTACGAGCAGTTGATGCGCAGCATCCTCGCGCACAGCGGGCCGGTCACCCCCGTCGAACCGCGCCCGGGCGACGCCGTCGAGATTTCCGACGAGGCCATGGCGCAGGGCCTCGCAACGGCCGGCGCCGCATCAAGCGCCCCAGCCGCACCCGCCGGCACGCCCACGACCCAGGCACAGCAAACCGGCGACGACGAGACACCCACGGACTCTTCTCTCTCAGGCGACCTCTCAAGCGACATGTATCCCGACCTCGGTGAACGCGTGTTCTAAAGCGCGCGTTCTCATTGCGGCGACACCGGCGCCCCGGTTCCTCCTTGCCGGGGCGCCGGTTCTTTGTCCGGCGCCTTTCCTCCCCCGGCCCCGCGTGCTATCGTACCCGCAAAGGAGCACGACTCCATGCGCGTCACGCTTCCATACGGCCGCGCGGCCCTCGACCTCGAGTTCCCCCCCGGCTGCGCCGTCGAGACGCTGGCCCCCCCGGCCCGCCCCGCCCTCGACGACCCCGCCGCCTCCCTGCTGCACGCGCTCAACGAGCCCGTCGCCGGGTCTCCCCTTCGCTCGCTCGTCGGCCCCGGCAAGCGCGTCGCCGTGGTGGTCGCCGACTGGACCCGCGCGTGCGCCTACCCCGTCCTGCTGCCGCCGTTGCTCGACGAGCTCGACCGGTGCGGCGTCGGCGAGGGCGCCGTCGAGCTGCTCATCGCGTACGGCACCCACGCGCCGCAGCCCGACGACGCGTGCACCAGGCTCTACGGCGAGGACACCTGCCGCCGCGTCGAGCTCGTGCACCACGACTGCGACGCGCCCCGCCTGGTCAAGATCGCCACGACCGCCGCCGGCACCCCCGTGGCCTTCAGCGCCCGGTACCTCGCCGCCGACGCCGCCATCACCCTCGGCGCCGTCAGCTTCCACTACTTCGCCGGGTTCGGCGGCGGCCCCAAGCTCGTCTTCCCCGGCCTCGCCGGCCGGGCCGGCATCCTGGCCAACCACGCGCGCTACGTCGCCCAGATGTGCGAAGAGCCACGGCGGCTCAAGGGGGTCCTTTCCGGAAACACCTGCGCCGAGGACATCCGGGAAGCCGTGAGACTCGCCCCGCCCGCCTTCTCCATCCAGTGCCTCATCAACGAGCACGGCGCCCTCGCCGACGTCCTCGCCGGCCCCTGGGACGCCTCACACGAAGCCGCCTGCACCCGGCTGCGCGAGACGGCCACGATCCATGTCGCCCACCCCTACGACCTCGTCGTCGCCTCCTGCGGCGGCCTGCCCCACGACATCACGCTCATCCAGGCGCACAAGTCACTCGACAACGCCTGCGAGCTCCTGCGCGACGGCGGCGCGCTCCTGCTCGCCGCCGAGTGCGCCGAGGGCGTCGGCTCCGACACCTTCCTCCCGTGGTTCGATCTCGATGAGGCCGCGTTCACCCACCAGCTCCTGCGCCAATACCGCCTCCACGGCGGCACCGCGTTCGCCATGCGCCGCAAGGCGGCCCGTTGCCATATATATATGAAGAGCGCCCTGCCGGACGAGACGCTGCGCCGCATCGGCGCCACACCCGCCCCCGACCTCCAGACCGCGCTCAACGAGGCGCTCGCCGCGCACCCGGGCGCAACCGTCGCCGTTGTGCCGAACGCCGCCGACACCGTGAAAAAATAGGGACAGGCACCTATTTTCCTGCGCCAAGAAAAATAGGTGCCTGTCCCCATTCTTTTGAAACGGGTTGATTTCCCCCCCGCTCGTGCTAGGATGCGACGCCGCCTCATGAGGAGGCGCGCGTTCGTACACAACGGCAGGGGAAACCGCACGATGAAGCTCAAGCTCGGCCTACCCAAGGGCAGCTTGCAGGACGCCACCTTCGAGCTCTTCCGCAAGGCCGGCTACAACATCAGCGTCTCTCCCCGCTCCTACTTCCCCGCAACCGACGACCCGGAGATATCCGTCGTCCTGCTCCGGGCGCAGGAGATCTCGACCTACGTCGAACAGGGCGTCCTCGACGCCGGCGTCACCGGCAAGGACTGGATCGAGGAAAACGCCTCCACCGTGCACGAAGTCGCCGAGCTCGTCTACGCCAAGAGCGGCTTCACCCCCGTGCGCTGGGTCCTCGCCGTGCCCGAGGACTCTCCGATCAGGTCCGTCTCCGACCTCCAGGGCAAACGCATCGCCACCGAGGCCGTCAACCTCACTCGCAAGTTCCTCGCCAGGAACAAGGTCGAGGCCACCGTCGAGTTCTCCTGGGGCGCCACGGAAGTGAAAGTCCCCGACCTCGTCGACGCCATCGTCGAGCTGACCGAGACCGGCTCGTCGCTGCACGCGCACAATTTACGAATCGTCAAGGAGCTCATGACCTCGACGACCCGCTTCATCGCCAACACCGCCGCGTGGAAAGACGCGTGGAAACGCGCCAAGATCGAAAACATCGCCCTGCTCCTCGAAGGCGCGCTCAACGCCGAGCAGAAGGTGGGCGTCAAAATGAACGTCCGGCGCGACAAGCTCGACGAGCTCACCGCCCTCGTCCCCGCCCTGCGCAACCCCACCGTCTCCTCGCTCACCCAGGAAGGCTGGGTCGCCATCGAGGTCGTCGTCGACGAGCGCGTCATCCGCGACATCATCCCCAAGCTCAAGGCCGCCGGCGCCGAGGGCATCATCGAGTACCCCCTCAACAAGCTCATCTACTAGCCGAGCCGCCCGCACAGCGCCTCGATCGCCGCGCCGATCTGGAACGTCCGAAACCCGTGCGTAATCAGCACCGTCGGCGACCGCTCGAGCAGCTCCGCGTCGAGCGGGTTCCGCGTAAAAACCACCGCGAGCCGGTCCTCGAACTCCTCGAACGCCCGCAGCAGCTCCCGCTCGTGCGCGTACGCCATCGCATGAAAGCACACCAGCACGATCGCCTCGAAGCCCTTCGCCGCCTGAAAAAGCTCGCGCACCTCGTCCGGCCCGCCGTCCAGCCGGTACGGCAGCAGCGTCGCTGCGATCTCGCTCGGCTCGAAGTACGCCGCGATCAGCCGCCCCATGTCCACGACCTCGTCCTCGACCAGCGTCCCCTCGATCCCCTCGAGCAGCGGGTACACCACCGCCACGTGCCGCCCCGGCGGCAGCGGCAGCAGGGCGTGGCCGCCGCGCCGGACCTCGAGCGCCCGCTGCGCCAAGAGCGCCTGCAGCAGCCGCGCCCCCCGCGAATCCGTCGCCCGCGGCCGCGCCTTCTCGCCGCAGCGCCGGTGCAGCGCCTTGATCCGCGCGTCGCTCGCCGCGACGAACGCCGCGTCGAACCGCCCCGCATCGTACGCCTCCGCCAGCGTCCGGTGCGCGGCCTGGATCCGCGCTCGCCGGTGACAGACGAGCAGCAGATCGTGCCCCGCCTCGACGGCCCGCACCGCGGCCTGTTCGACCGGCACGCCGAGCCCCCGCCCCGCCGTCATCACGGCGCCCATCTCGAGGTCGTCGGTGATCAGCACCCCGTCGTGGTGCAGGTCCGCGCGCGCCAGCTCCGTGGCGATCGTGCGCGAAAACGTCGCCGGCACCGTCTCATCGCGCTCCCAGGCCGGCACGATCACGTGCGACGTCATCATGCACGCCACCCTCGCCTTCGCCGCACGGCGGAACGGCCCCAGGTGCTCGGCGGCCGCCGGACGCGCCAGCTCGATGACCGGAAGGTCGAAGTGCGCGTCCACCGTGGCCGCGCCTTTGCCGGGCAGGTGCTTCGCGCACGCGGCCAGCCCCGCCGCCTGCATCCCGCGGATCATCGCCTCACCCAGCTCCCCCACGCGCGCCGGGTCGTCGCCGAACGAACGGATCGTGATGCCCGGACTGTACGCCGGCGTCAGCACGTCCAGCACGGGCGCCAGGTTCACGTCGAACCCGATCGCGCGCAGCTCCTCGCCCATCACGTGCCCCACCGCCTCGGCGTCCACCGGCGACGCCGCCGCACCAAGCGCCGAGTTGCCGGGAAACAGCGTCACCCCGCGCTTGAACCGCACGATCAGCCCGCCCTCGTGGTCAATCGTCACCAGCAGCGGCCGGTCCAACGCCGCCCGCAGCGCCGCGATCAGCCGCGTCGTCTGCGCCACCGACTCGATGTTGCGCTCGTAGAGAATGACGCCCCCCGCGCCGATCGCGCGGAGAAACGCCACCGTCTCGTCGTCGGCCTCCCTCCCCGGAATGCCCACGACCAGCCGCCGCCCGGCAAACGCCTCAGCCTCGCGCGTGCTCATCGCTCAACCGCTTTCCTCGAAAGATGGCGGCGAAGCCGAACGTCCACAGCGTCCCCACAATGATCATCCAGTGCCACGCCACCTCCGGCGCCTCGCCGAAGAAACTCACCACGTCCCCCTTCGAAAACCACGGCAGGACTCTCGCCAGCAGCTCGCCCACAAAAACGAGCCCGTGCCAGACGTTGCCAAGGATCCTGTTGAGGAAAACCACCAGAACGACACTCGAGACCATCGCCATGATGTTCGTCACGTTCGTGCCCCGCTTCGTCAGCAGGCCGAGCAGGAACACGCCCAGCAACCCCCCATACGTGTACGAAACGATCCGAAACGCCAGCACCAGCACCCCCTCTATGTCCCTGCACATCCACGCCACCGCGACCAGCACGGCCGCGAACAGCACGATGAACAGGCGTGACACCACCAGGTAGTGCCGGTCC
>CAZJXV010000279.1:0-5400 GCA_964550015.1 uncultured Verrucomicrobiota bacterium | reverse complement strand
CTAGATGTCGGTCCAGAAGATGCCCTTCTTCTTCATGATCTTCTTGAGCTTGCGGAGGCTGACCTCCTCGATCTGGCGCACCCGCTCGCGGCTGATCTTGTACGCGGCGCCGATCTCCTTGAGCGTTCGCGGCCGCTCGCCGTCGAGACCGAAGCGCATGCTGACGATCTGCATCTCGCGCGGCTTCAGGTGGCCCATCAGGTCAATGATCTCCTCCTGGATCATCGAGGCCGCGACGACCTGCTCGGAGTGGATGGCGTTCGTGTCCTCGATCAGGTCAATGAACTCCCGCTCCTCGTTGAGCAGCACGTTGAGCGACTGCGTGCGCTTGGCGATGTTGAACACCTCGAGCACCTTCTCGCGCGCGAGCTGGGCCTGCTGCGCGATCTCGTCCAGGGTCGGCGTGCGGTTGTGCTTGGCCTTGTAGCTGTTGATGAGCTTCTCGATGCGGCTGACGCGCTCGACCATGTACACGGGCATCCGGATCGTCTTGCCCTGATTCGCCAGCGCCCGCATGATGAACTGTTTGACCCACCACGAGGCGTACGTGGCGAACCGGCAGCCCTTCGTCATGTCGAACTTGTGGGTCGCGCGCAGAAGCCCGAGGTTGCCCTCCTCGACGAGGTCCATGAACGGCACCCCCAGGCGCGAGTACTTCTTGGCGATCTTCACCACGAGCTTGAGGTGCGCGTTGATGACCCGCGTGCGCGCCTCCTCGTCGCCCTCGCCGATCGAGCGGAACAGCTCCAGCTCCTCGGCCCGCGCGAGTTGGGGCATCTCGCTGATATCGCGCAAGTACAGGTCAACGGGCGTCAGGTCGTCTCGTGGCATCAACTCGTCCTCGCCGTCGGCCGGCCGTTGCACACGCCTGCCCGCATTGGGCGGACTCCCACTGCCACATCATCGGCATTTCGGCGGCACGCCTGAACGTTCTTATGCCCTTAGCACCCGGTGCCGCCGGGACCCGCGGCCGCCGCCACCCCGTGCAAACGGGCCCACAGCGCTCCGGCCGCAGCTACCCCCTCCGCGCCGCCTTCTTCTTCGCCTTTTTCCTGGCCGTCTTTCGCTGCGCCTTCTTCTTCCAGACCTTCTTCTTAACGACCTTCTTCTTGGCTGCCTTCTTCGCGGGCCGCTTCTTCTTGACCACCCGCTTCTTAGGGGGCGCCTTCTTCTTGGCCACCTTCTTTTTGGCCACCGTCTTCTTGGCGGCCTTCTTCTTGGCCACCTTCTTTTGGGCCACGTTCTTCTTGGCGACCTTGCTTTTCGCGGGCGCCTTCTTCTTGGCCACCCTCTTCTTCGCCGTTTTTCTCTTAGCCGCCTTTTTCTTCGTGACCTTTTTTGCCGGTTTCGCAGCGCGCCGCTCGGCGATCGCAGCCTGGGCCGCCGCCAGCCGCGCGATCGGCACGCGGAACGCCGAGCAGCTCACGTAGTTCATCCCGACCGTGTGGCAGAACGCGACCGACCGCGGCTCGCCCCCGTGCTCCCCGCAGATGCCCACCTTGAGGTCCGGCCGCGTCGCCCGGCCGCGCTCGATGCCCAACGCGATGAGCTCGCCCACCGCCTCGACGTCCACGGTCTGGAACGGATCGTCCGTCAGGATGCCCTTCTCGATGTAGTCCGGGGCGAACGCGCCGATGTCGTCCCGCGAGAACCCGAACGTCATCTGTGTCAGGTCGTTCGTGCCATAGCTGAAAAACTGCGTCACCTCGGCGATCCGCCCGGCCGTGAGCGCCGCGCGCGGGATCTCGATCATCGTCCCGAACAGGTGCGGCACTTCCTTCACGCCGTACTTGGCGCACACCTCCGCGTGCACGCGCACGGCGATCTCGCGCTGGTTCGTCAGCTCATGCACCGAGCACGTCACCGGGATCATGATCTCCGGAAAGGCCTCCGTGCCTTCCGCAAGCAGCTCGGCCGTCGCCTCGAGGATCGCGCGCACCTGCATCTCGGTCGCCTCCGGATACGTCACCCCCAGGCGCACGCCGCGGTGACCCATCATCGGGTTCGTCTCCTGCAGGTCGCGGGCGCGCTTCTCGAGCTGCTCGACGCTGATGCCGAGCGCCTCGGCCAGCTCGGCCTGCTTGTCCGGCGTGTGCGGCACGAACTCGTGCAGCGGCGGGTCGAGCGTGCGGATCGTCACCGGCAGCCCTTCCATCGCCGCGAGCGTCGCCTTCATGTCGGCCTTGACGTGCGGGAACAGCTCGTCGAGCGCCGCGCGGCGCTCCGCCTCCGTGCTCGACATGATCATCTTGCGCAGCTTGAACAGCGGCTCGTCGCTGCCCGCGCCGTAGAACATGTGCTCGGTGCGGAACAGCCCGATCCCCTCCGCGCCGAACGAACGCGCGCGCCGCGCGTCGGCGGGCGTGTCCGCGTTGGCCCGCACGCCCAGGCGGCGGAACGTGTCCGTCATCGCCATGAGCGCCTGGAAGTCCGGGTTCTCCTCGCCCGCTTCCACCATCGGCAGCTTGCCCTGATAGACAACGCCCTTCGTGCCGTTGATCGTGACCCAGTCGCCCTCTTTCACCGTCACGCCGTCGCTGCTGAAGCTGCGCGCCGCCATGTCCACCTCGACCGAACCCGCGCCCACGACGCAGCACTTGCCCCAGCCGCGCGCTACCAGCGCCGCATGGCTCGTCATGCCCCCGCGCGACGTGAGGATCGCGTTCGCCGCCCGCATCCCCTCGACATCCTCGGGGTTCGTCTCCTCGCGCACGAGCACGACACGCTTGCCTTGCTTCTTCCACTCGACCGCATCCGCCGCGGTGAACACCACCTGGCCCGTGCCGCCGCCGGGTCCCGCCGGCAGCCCCTTGGCGATCGGCGCCGCCTTCCGCTCGGCCACCGGATCCACGATCGGGTGCAAAAGCTCGTCGAGCTGCTCGGGGCTCACGCGCATCACGGCCTCCTCCGGCCCGATGAGCTTCTCGCGCACCATCTCGACCGCCATGCGGATCGCGGCCGGGCCGTTGCGCTTGCCCACCCGCGTCTGCAGCATGTAGAGCCGGCCGTCCTCGATCGTGAACTCGATGTCCTGCATGTTGCGGTAGTGGCGCTCGAGCGTTGTCTGGATCCCGTCGAGCTCGCGGTACAGCTCCGGCATCGCGGCCTCGAGCGACGGCAGGTGGCGGGTCTCGTCGGTCTTACCCGCCTCGTTGATCGGGTTCGGCGTGCGGATGCCCGCGACCACGTCCTCGCCCTGCGCGTTCGGCAGCCACTCGCCGTAGAACACGTGCTCGCCCGTGGCCGGGTTGCGCGTAAACGCCACGCCCGTGGCCGACGACTCGCCCATGTTGCCGAACACCATCGTCTGCACGTTGCACGCCGTGCCCCACTCGGCCGGGATGCCCTCGATGCGCCGGTAGGCCACCGCCCGCTTGCCGTTCCACGACTGGAAAACGGCCGCGATGCCGCCCCAGAGCTGCTCCATCGCGTCGTCCGGGAACTCCGTGCCGAGCGCGGCCTTCACCGTGCGCTTATACACCTCGATAAGCTCCTTGAGGTTGGCCGCGCTGAGTTCCGTGTCCTGCTCCACGCCGAGCCGGCGCTTCATCGCCGCCAGCTCCCTCTCGAGCTGCTGGCGCACGCCGCGGCCCTCCTCCGGCTCGATGCCGGCGGCCTTCTCCATCACCACGTCCGAGTACATCTGGATGAGCCGGCGGTACGCGTCGTACGCGAAGCGCTCGCTGCCGCTGCGCTCGATCAGCCCGGCCATCGTCTTCGACGTCAGCCCCACGTTCAGCACGGTCTCCATCATGCCCGGCATGCTCTGCCGCGCCCCCGACCGCACCGAGACCAGCAGCGGGTTGTCCGGGTCGCCGAACCGCTTGCCCGCCACCTGCTCGACGCGCGTGAGCGCCTTGAGCACCTGCTCCCTGAGCCCCGGCGGGTACTCGCCCTTGCTCTTGAAATAATGCACGCACGCGTCCGTCGTGATCGTGAACCCCGGCGGCACCGGAATGCCAAGGCTCGCCATCTCGGCGAGATTGGCCCCCTTGCCGCCCAACAGGTTCTTCATCGCGGCCGTGCCGTCCGCCTTGCCTCCTCCGAAGAAATAGACGTACTTGGCCATGTGGGCCTCCTTGCACAGTGTGGTGTTATGCACCGGGTCGGGGTACGCGAATCCGAGTACGGCGAGAGGCGCAAACGGACCAGCGGCTCCTTCCCAATCCCGTACAGCCGCAGGCTACCAGAGCACCGGCCCTCACGCAATACAAAACACGACCCCCTTGCCTCCGCCAACGCACCCAACACGCGCGAAATTCACATCAGAAACGGGGAAAAGTGGGCGCCGGAGGGAACACCTAATATGCTGGCCACGAGCGTGTTACGCGAAGCTGGCGATCACCTCGGCGGCGGCTCGATCGGGATCGGCTTGCTCCAGAAAACGAAGTCCTTGTCGTTCTTGTAGTCGTGCGGCATCGTGCCCGCGCCGCCGTCGTCGCGCAGGTTGTCCCACACGCTGTACAGGATCCACTCGTTGCCCCTCACCTTGTAGATGAAGTCCCTGCCCGAGAACGGGTCCTTCGGCAGCTTCGACACGCACTCCGGAACAAGGTCGCCGAGCGCCGCCGGCGGCCGCCCGTTCTTTGTCTCGTACAGCTTGATCGCGGCGAACAGCAGGACACCTCCCGCGTGCGCCTTGCTCCGAGCATAGTGCTTCTTTGCCCTGCCCAGCGTCCTCAGAAGCTGGCGACTAAAGATGCTCGTCTCCGAGAGCCTGTTCGCGTAGGCCTCCCAACTGTTTTCTGGCCGCAAGGCCTGCCACGCAGGGAGCTCGGTCCACTTCTTGAGCACCCTGTAATCCCGTTCCCACTGCTCTCGGAGTTTGTCGGCAAATCGTGCCATATACTCGCCGACTTCGTCATCCGCTGGAACGGGCTCGTCGTCGAGCGTGACTGCGTCGGTGAGTATCCCTACCAAGGCCTTCTCAAACTTCAGGCAATCCGCAAGCGTGATGTACCTGTCCAGGATGTCTTCGTAGTGTTCGATGACCTGCCGAAGGTCCGCTTCACCAAGCTCGTTGTGCGCCAAAGACATCTCGACAGTACGGTCCCGGATGGAGTTGCAGGCAATCACCACGAGATCGGTGATGAGAACCGCGTTTGAGTCGTGCAAGTGCTCGCCGACAGTGCTAATGGCAAGGTAGCAGTCCAAGGCCCGGCTGCAGTCGCCGTCGTATTCGAATCGCTTCCCTTCGCAGGCAAGCATGAAGGCGAAGTCTCGCATCGGCGACAGGTGTGGGAACGAAATATTAGAGGGAGCAGGATCGCCGTCGCCACCGAACACCGGGAACTCACAGTCGGGCTTCCGGGCAGCCCTGTGAACCAGGCTCAGGCACTCTTGGTTACGCTCAAACCAACGCGTGAAATCGGCGCTCGTGATCCACTGATTCCCCGTGAC
>CAZJXV010000278.1:0-5403 GCA_964550015.1 uncultured Verrucomicrobiota bacterium | reverse complement strand
TTCTCGGTGAGGTGAACCATCTTCTGCGGGCTGATCTTCTTGACGCTCCAGACATCGCTCGCGTTGTTCGGTCCGAGGAAGACGTGCGCCGCGCCTTCTCGCCACCCGTAGAAGCACCACTCGTGGTTGAGCATGAAGTCCTTTCGGCACAGCACGGGGTGTTCCTTGACCCAGATGATGGCCTGGGAGAAGTAGAGGTGGCAGTCACTGAGGGCCGCGGGATAGTTGCCGCAGTTCCTGAATCCGCCCCAGATGTAGAACGCGCGCCCGGGTTGTAGCACGCGGGCGATGTTGCCAAACCAGGCCCGGAGCAGTCGGCCGAACTCCTCCTCGGTGACGAAGTCGTTCATGAGGGGCCTGTCCTTGGCGCGAAGCTTCTTGGTCGTTGCCTTTGCGGTCTTCGGATGTCTCGCAAGATCGAACGCCTGGTTGTGGCCGAGGCCCTTCTCGCCGAACGAGGACAGTCCCGCAGCAATCGCGTTGTTCGAGCGTGGCTCGACTCGGACGTTGTACGGTGGGTCGGTATTAACCAGATGAACGCCGGCGCCGTTGAGCAGCCGGTCCACATCTGCCGCACTACCGGCGTCGCCGCATAGGAGCCGGTGCTCGCCCAGCACCCACAGGTCCCCCGGCTGGGTTGTCGGTTCATCGGGCGGCTCGGGTACCGTGTCCGGGTCGGTCAGCCCCTCCTTCACGCCGGGATCGAGGAGTTTGGCCAGCTCGTCGCCGGTGAATCCCAGCAGCTCGAGGTCCACGTCCATGCCCTGCAGATCCGACAGCTCGACAGGCAGAAGCTCCATATCCCACGTCGCCAGCTCGGCCGTCTTGTTGTCGGCGATCCGGTACGCTTTGATCTGCTCGGGTGATATGTCCGAGGCCACGTGGACGGGGACCTCCTCCAGCCCGAGCTTGAGCGCGGCCTTCCAGCGTGTATGCCCAACGATGATGACCCCGTCGGCATCCACTACGATGGGTTGCCTGAACCCGTACTCCCGGATGGACCGGGCGACCGCCTCGACCGCGTTATCGTTGATGCGCGGGTTCTTGTCGTAGGGCTTCAGACGCTCCAAGGCCCACAGTTCCGTCTTCATGTCATCGCCTCCGATGCTACATGGCCATCCCTGTCTGTCGTCGCGCGATCACCATCCTGCCCGCCCATCCGCTGTGCGCCTCGGCAGCAGTCCACCTCGGCTCCCCAGGCCGCAAAAAACCGGACAGGCAAAACAAACTCAGTCCAAGCCGGTGACTGCTTCGCGCGGCGTCAGAAGGCTTTTTTTGCGTCGTAGTACCTATTGACATTTTCTGCTCCTCTCGAACGCACAGCCCTTTTCGCGCTTATCGCGCGCGTCAGAGCACAGGCGGAAGGCACCGCTTCCTTCGCATACTTCGCTTCCTTCGCCGGACTTGTCGGAACGGACACCGCGAGAGGCATCGTGGCGTATCTGCTGTGCAGGTATGCTGGAGTAGATGAATGAGGTCGATAGAGAGTAACCGCGGGCGTGGGGCAGCCTTGCGAAGAAAGCGAAGAAAGCGAAGGAAGCCCGCTCAACAGAGGCGGATCTCATCCCGGTCCCTGCGAAGTAAGTGCGAAGAAAGCCACCGATCACCGGACGACCCTCCAGACCTCGCGCGGACGGCCCGAAGTCGGGACCGTCTCGGACGTCAGTCTCTTTTCGGCGGCGAGCATCGTGAGCGCCGCGTCGATCTCAGCCTTCACACCGTGGCCCCTGAAGAGTTTGAAGATCGTCTCGCGCGTGATCGTGCCGTCCGGCGCCGTCTGTGCCGCCCGGAGGATCTTCATGGCCGTGGGATTGCCCGTGACGCCTTGACCGAAGACGTACTCGGCGGTTGCGGTGGCGTAGCGCACGACGGCGAGCGCTGCCCGGACGTGTGCGCCCGTGATCTTTGGGGGCGCGTTGCCGACGCCTTGGTCGAGCGCGTGGTAGACGACGGCAAGCCGCAGGAGCGTCGGCGCGGCGCGCGCCACGAGGGAGGCCAGCGGCTCCTCGACGGCCTCGCCGCTGAGCTCGCCGGTGTAAGCCTCGGCATAGAGCGCCGCCGCTTCGTCGTCGAGGTCGAGCGCCTCGTCAAGGTGGGACGCCCGGTTGATCGCCTCGAGCAGCTTGTTGCGAAGGGGCGCAAGGTCGGGCATAGACTCACGCCGGCGCCTGCCGACGGTCGGGATCGTGCGCGATCGGCGCGCAAGGCAGAACAGAAGCCTGTTGCCGAAGCCGCCGGAGATGTCCTCCGCGTCGAGGTAACGCCGGAGCAGGTCAATGGTGCAGTGCCCGATGAGG
Organism: uncultured Verrucomicrobiota bacterium; assembly: GCA_964550015.1. Lineage (GTDB taxonomy): Bacteria > Auribacterota > JABMQX01 > JAFGEW01 > JAFGEW01 > CAZJXV01. The sequence goes on along the minus strand of CAZJXV010000278.1, from coordinate 3,106 downwards.
CTGATGTGGGCGCCCGTGGCGGTCAACGGGTCGGCGCGCGTGATGATGCCAAGCAGCTGACCATCCCAGGCTTGGAGCAGCACCTCGCGCAGCGTGTTGTCCCGGCGCTGGATCACCTTGAGCGCGCGGACGAACTCTGTTTCCAGCATGAGAAGGCGTTTGTCCGAGACGCCGGGGATCTCGATTTCCTTGCGTTTGACCTCGCCCTTGTACTTGACCGTCTCCGTCTTCTTGTAGGGATCGTGAACGCACGCGATCAACCCCTCGCCTGTGCTGAGTCCGCCCCGGATGATCCAGTTGTCGTCGAGTGAGCGGACCAGCGCCTCGACCACGCCCCAGCTTGTGCCCTTGCGCGAGAAGGCGGTCTTGCCGAGGATGACGGCGAACAGGTTGCCGAAGTGCACGGTGCCGTCGGCATAGACGCCTGCCCGGCGGCCCAGGATCGAGCCGATCGCCACAAGGAATTGAACCAGGATCGCCGCTGGGTCCGCTTCGGTGTGCTGTTCGACAAGCCGGACGAACTCGCCGGCGAGGCCGTGGAACGCGGCGTCCCGATCCAGCATGGGCCACGGCTTTTCTTGAGACGCCGCGGACCCAGCGGGAGCCGCTGAGCGGTCGTCCGGCTCGTACCGCGCCACGCTCCGAGCGATGGCCTGGACTTCGTTCTCATCGAGCGGCGGCACGCATCGCCTGGCGTTGACGGCGTGGAGTGCGACGCCGATCTCATCGGCGTCCATGCCGCGCCTTCTCATCGTGCCGGCGAGTGACGTGAGCGCAGCGTTCCGTTCGCCCTCGGGGATCACGTCGCCAACAGCCGATGTGGGGCCGCTGGCGTTACCACCTCCCGTGGCATGCAGCGCCGCGGGAAGCGGGGCAAGCTCCACGTCGTCGGGACCGCTTGACACTTCCCAGATGTAGGCGTTGCCCGAAGGGTGAATGCTCGGCGGGGCGACCACATAGGCGCCGTCGCCTCTGATCTCGAGCCCGGGGGCGATCTCGCGTGTCTTCTCGCCGTGGCCCACGAAGTAGTAGTGGCGGCCGCCGTCGGTGCCGCCGGTGAACGCGTTCACGGTCTCAGGCTCGGTGGGGAAGTGATCCTCGAACCTCACATCGCCGCCGTGTCGAGGGTCAACATCCACGACGGCCAAACCAGACGGTCCGCACGCGATCCCGATGTTGGCGCTCGGGCAGCGTCGCCACCATTTGCGGATCTGGCGCTCGTCGGCGGACGCATCCTTGACCCCGTGCGGCGTAAGCGGGATCTTCGCACGCGGCTTCAGCGGCAAGACGTGCCACCCGCGCGCTGCATAGCTGAGCGCGCCGGCCAACAGCGGCGAGGGTACCACCTCGCCTTTGACTTGCCCCGGCGATTTCACGTCGTGGCCCCCGCCGCCTCGGGTTTCGGGGCAGGCTCGACGCGCTGCACCTTGAAAGCGTCCTCGCCGAATACGCTGGTCAGAAAACCGACGAAGACGCTGGCGATGGAGCGGCCGACCCCGGTTGTCGCGTCCACCACACAGGTGCGTTTCTGCGCGTCCAGGCAAAATGATGCGCTCAACCTCACCAGCGCCCGGCCGTGCAGGCTCTCCGCGGCGAACACCGCCAGAAATAGGCACCCTTCGATCTCCTCGAACGGGATCGTGGCGCTGAACGTGTACCTGTAGAGCTCTCGCGTCATGATGTTGCCTCCGTTTGGCTCACCGAATACCTACCGGAAACCGCCGGAAAACGTCGGGCACTCAGAGATATTCCCGTAGTCCAGTATCCTCGAAGATGGCGCGCAGCTTCCTGATGTGCTCGTAGATCGTGCCACGGGGAATCCCCGTGGCGTGGGAAACCTCGGTGATCGTGTTCGTCTGGAGAAGCCGGCATAGTTGCAGCAGCGCGGACGGGAGCCGTTCCATGGCTCCGTGGATATCGAGGCGGAGGTCCCGCTGTTCCTCCATTGGGTGAGACAGCCTCCCGGTGCGGTGCAGGTAATTCTCCAGGTCAAAGGCACCTGAGCGTTCGATGGCGCTGCCTTCGTCGTCTTCGAGGACCTCGTTGAGAGAGCAGGTGCAGAGCCGGTAGTCGCGGCAGGCGGCTTTGCGAGCTGCGATGATGTCGAGGGCCCTGTTGCGCACGACGCGGGCGACGAACGTGCTGCGCCGCGCGCGGGTGGGATCGTAGTCGGCCAGCCGGCGGTACAGATCAACGAGTAGGTCCTGCTCGAGGTCCTCGCAATCGGACTTAGTGAACCCAACCTGGCCGACCAGTCGTCTGGCCCAATATCTGACAATGCGGGCATCATACTGGTCGACCCCGTCGAAGCAGTTCGCCGAACCCATGTGAGCCTCCTCGCGGCCGAGGAGGAGCTCGTATGGGTGTCGGCCTAGGCCGGGTTCGACGCTCTAACTGAAAGAAACGGAGGACGTTGCGAGCACGCCGGTATCGGCGACACCCACAACGACCTCCGCTCTCCGGCTAGTCCGTTGTCTGGTGTTGGACCGTGCCTTTTTGCCGGGTCTGAGTCAGGCCCGGAGCCAGCCCGCCACGGTCATTCGGACGGGCAATCCATCATCCACTATGAGCTCCCGGACCGAGAGCGACCGCTCCCGGTCGAATATGTCGAACAATTCCGTCACCGTGCCCTTGAGGGCGAAGTCATCCTTACCGTGCGCGACGTTCGGCCCATTCCTTCTGCCGAACAGAAACAATCGCACCACCGTGGGCGGCGGATCGAAGACCGGCTCGCCGTCGCGAACCTCCAAGTTCTCGATCCGCCCGTAGTTCACCCCCTGGATTAGCTCGATCAAGCGTCTCCTGGCAGGAGTGAGGGTTCCCTTCCTCGCAGCGTTGGTCACACCCGACCTCCTCTCACGCCCCTATCGAGCAGGTGCCCTCTTGCGCCAGCTTGGGCCAGGACAGCACGTTCTCCAGAGCCTCATTCACTGACATGTTCGCTTGCCTTTCGCTCGCCGGCGTCTCTGCGAGTCCTATACGTTTACGAGAGATGTTCGCTTTTTGGCCTACCTATTGGTTGTATCCACATCCCCGGTCAAACAAAATGTAGGAACGGGCGCAGAAAGTGCCGTATCTAGCGGTCTGGGCCCTTGAGTACTCCCGC
>CAZJXV010000277.1:0-5426 GCA_964550015.1 uncultured Verrucomicrobiota bacterium | reverse complement strand
CCGCGTGAAGCACTCATCCGTGATCTCCACGTTCGGCTGCGCGACGGCGAGCGCCTTGTAGCCGGCCAGCCGCAGCATCCGCCGCGCAACACGGGCGAGCTCGACGTTTGTGTTGCCCCGACCGGTGACGACTTCGAAATTCTGTATCGCTGTCGGATAGTCCCCCCGTCCCAGCGCGGCAATTCCACTGACGTACCACATCTCGAAAGGCGCTCTGGCCCCCGCCTTCAGCTCCGCAACGAGGGGGCCCACGTAATCGTCGCCGAGGATGCCCCAGTCCCTCGTGATGAAAAACGCGTATCCGTACGACGGCGTCGGTGTTTCTGTCCGAAGGGACACCATGGCCGTTCGCTTTGGCCGTGGGTTCCCGTTCCCGTCCTTCGGGGCCATGACCGACTCCGGAACTACGTAGAAAAGCTGCACCCACCGTCTTGGCCCATCGTCCTTCGCGATCGTCCAGTCCGGAAGCGGCTGGCCGTCCACACTCACCTTGAACGTGGTCGCCGCCAGGCCCGTGTCCCAGACCTTTCGGATCACGAGCGCGCCGATGCACGGCCCGCCTCGCCACGTCGCGACGGGAACGGTGAACTGCTCGGCCGAAACGGTCCGTCCCCGGTACGAGATCTTCGGCCCACCCGCGAACGGCAGCGCCACGCTGTTCATCTCCGGCGAGTCGGCCCAATACAGGAATCGCGCCTCCACCTCCGGCTTGCCCATCTCGATCTTCCCGCTCGGGATCCAGTCAAACGCCTTGCTTGCCTGCGCCAGCACGAGCGCGGGAAACGCAAGCACGATGAGTACGGCCGCGGTCAATCTTCGGATGTCCATCGTTTCTACCTCTCTGCCGTTGCGGTTCGCATGTCGAATCCCCGGGTCATGCAGCGGGGCTTCGTCCGAAACAACCCCACCTGGGACGCACAGACTACGCGTCCGATTTACGCGGAATCCAGAGGAAATGACGCCGCGTCCTCCAGGGCACCGAAGCGGCACCCCCTGTTTTGCTCGCTCGACCAGGCAGTTGGATCGAAGCGACTCCCCACGAAGGCACGGTCACACTCGTGAGGTGTCGAACGTCCGACCAACACGAGATATGATAGCGGCCGGAGCTCGCTGAATCCCCCATTTCCTCTCATTGCTGACTTGATAATTCGCCGTTACGGTGACCGTGCCGGTCAGGCCCTTCAGTTCGATGGTCTCCGTGTCCCTACTGAACCCCCTCCAATCCTTGCCGTTCACCGTGACGCGCTCGATCGGCGCGGCGCTCGGATGGCGCAGTCGCAACAGCACGGTGTCGGGCGAATCACGGCCGGGCATCTCAACGGTCGCATTGATTGTGCCGCTCTCGACGTCAGAGACAATCCCGTAGGCCGTCACACAAAAATGTGTAGGCGCATTTCTTACGATGATCTTCTCGTCGAGCGACTTGCCCAAGCGCCTTCGATGGGACGTGAAATCCCCTTCGCGGAAGGGCCTCGGGGCAACCGCCCCCGCGCCCAACACGGCAGGCACCACACGGGTCTTCTCCGCCACCAAGACCCACCGCCGGGTCGCATCACGGAACCCGCTCGCAACGCTGCCCTTCGCCGGGCCATCTCACTTCCTGCAACTGCTTCGAGCCTACGCGGGGCCCAACCGCCGCAGAGACTCCGCCCTTGGACCCGGCAGACGCGGAGGGTAGCCTTGTTGGGCCGTTTGACCGCTTCGATCTGAGGTGACGAGTGCGCTCAATGCGGATGGCCCTGGCGATTACCGCAGCGGCAGGCCTGTGCTGTGTCGCGTCTGCCGGAGCGATCCATTCGCCTCACCGGCGAACCAGGAAGCCGCCGATAGACTCAGGCGGTGCTTTGACGTCATAGGGGCGTGCAGATCAGGGCGGCCTTCTTCGCGCCGCCGAGGCCGGCCGCGAGACGCCCCGCTCCAGGGGGTCAAAGCCCCCAGAGCCTGCGCAGCTTCTCGGTCTCCTCGTCTCGCCTTTCCTTGTCGGCGGCCTCGTGCGACAGCATCATGACGTTCTGGTCGGAAGCGGTGAAGTACTCCTTCGCTGACGGGGCGATCTCGACGGTCTTCTCGACGGCGCCCGGCTCGAGTTTGTAGTGCGCGAGCACATAGGCCTGGCTGCAGACGTGCGACCAGTACTCGTACTCGGCCGCCCGGAACTGCCTGACGTACTCCGGGTCGCTCTCCATGCGCTGCGCGTGGTTGGGCGCATTGCGCATCTCCCACCACGCCTTGTGCGTGCTCGCCATGTGCTGCCTCTGCACGCGCAAGGCCCGTTCGAGGAAGGTGCCAATGTACGTCTCGCCTGACTTGAGGTGCTCGTTCACGGCGGACTGCAGGTCCGACAGGCCGTGCATGCGCATCCTCGCCTGCAGCGCGGCTTCCACCGTTCCGCCCGTCTTGAGCGCGAACCATTCGTCGGCCAGGAGGTGCAGTTCCGGGTCATCGGGCCAGACCTCCTTCGCGATTCTCACGATCGATTTGTGGAGCGTGTAGTCGTCCGTCGCCGTGAACTCGTTGTGCTTCAGCACGCCGGCCTTGTGCGTGAGGTTGTAGCCGAGCAGCGAGCGAAGATTGTACTTGGCCTGCGCCTTGAGGTACTTCGTCGGGCTGATTGTCTTTGTGCCGATGCCCGGCGTCAGCTTCGCGTAGTACTTCATGTTGAAGCGATACTGGTCGAGGATGATCTGCGCGCCCATTGACTCGTGCAGCGTCACATGTGCAAACACGGCCTCAGCATCCGGGCCGCGCAACGTCTTCACGCTGCCGTCGGGCTGGACCTCCTGCATGATGCCCACCTTCCGGTACAGGTACAGCGGGATGAACTGCAGGCAGTCAGGCAGGATGTAGCGTTCCGGGTTCTCGACGTTGCGGCGGAACTCGTCGAGGTACTGCTTGAGTTCCAGGACGGCCTCCTCGCTCGGCATCCAGTCGCAGAACACGTTCGAGTCGAGGTACGCCTCCGGATCGAACCCGTTGTGACGGGTCTTGAAGAACTCCTTGTACTCGGTCTCGATCTCCTGCTGGATTGTCAGCTTCTGCTCGGGGGTCAGGTCCTTTCTGAACCTGAGCAGGATCGTGTAATCGTTATCGCTGTCGAGCAGGCGATACTCCCGATTGTTCGGGGGGGTGCCGCTCACGACGATGTAGCGGCAGTAATCCTTGTACTTGTTCGCGACGTGCCTGCGCCCGTAGTCCGTCAGCGTGCAGCGAATCTCGTCAATGGCGCGTTCCATGCCGCGGTTCTTCGCGAAGGTGTCGCGGTTCGCTTTGAAGTGCCGGAGGTCGTCTATCGGCATGCGCCGAAAGAGATCCGCCGCGGCGTCGGGATCGAACTCCCGGCCGTGCACCCTTTGCGCCTCCAATGCGGCAACCATGTACCGGCTGTACGCCCTGTCGATGGCAGGTCCCGTGAGCTTCCTCGTCTTGAAGTAGAGGTACTCCTTGCGCGACTTGAAGAGCCCCTTGCCGATCGCCGCGTCGGCCTGCATGAGCATGTACTCGGACTCGAGGCCCCGCGCCTCGTAGTAGAGCTCCTCGACGAGTTTGAGCACGGTCGCCCACGACAGAAGCCGTCCGCGGGCGGCGTCCAGCTTGAGCTGGGTCTCGACATCAACCTCCCCCTTGTAGACCTTCTCCATGAGCCAGCCGCGGAGCTGGACAATGCGGTTCGCCAGGTCGCCACACCACTGCTCCAGACGCGGCGCATACGCCTCCTCGACGTAGCGCGTGCCGCGGGCAACGAGCACGATGGCGAGCTTGTCAACCCAGGGCCGCAGCCAGTCCGTGTCAACATCGAATGACTCGAGTGACTTCAGCACCATCTCCGAGCCGGCCTGCGCGGCAACCATCTGGGCACCCGTCCTGAAGAAGCCGAGGAGACCGCGAACGTCATTGATGAAGAACGGGTTGATCTCGCGCAGGGCGTATTGGCCGAACTGCTTCCAGGCGGCCTTACCCGTGAACTTGAATATGGAGGCGCCGAACTTCCAGATCTGCCCGCCGTGCTGCGCGAGGCTCGTCGGCAGCTTGATGCCCTGGCACGCGCCCCCGATGAGGGCCGTCATGAAGCCCTGCTGGCCGACCTCGCGGAACGAGGCGATCTGCGAGTCGAGCAGCTTCTCCCATCGGAGGGCCTCCTCCAGGGTCTCGATGTCCTGTGCCAGCTTCCGGCGGCGCGCCAGGATCTCTTTCCCGAGGTTTGGCCGCTTGGGGTCCTTCGTCGCGGGCGCCTGCAGGGACGGATCGTTGCAGAACGCCTCCTTCATGCAGGCGATGCAGCCGTCGTAGTCCCACGTCATAAGCCGGTCGGCCGCCTCGAGCCTCAGCGCGCGCGTGCGCATCACCTGCACCACCGCGCGAAGAATCAGCCGTCGTTGTTGGATGAGATCATCGAGGCGGTCCCAGTCCTCTTTCGTGTCGCCCCGGACCTTCTCGATCGTGTGGCCTACCGCATCGAAGTCGTGCACGAGAATGGCGCGTCGAATAAGGAAGTTGACGTAGTCGGGGCTGTGCTTCGAGAGGTCCTCGTGGATCGTTGCGAAGATGGGTTTCGCGTCTTCACCCGGCGCCGCCGCGCTGCCCGGAAGGAGTTCGTAGGCCTCGAACGCATACCCCCTCGTCCGCCAGAACGTCGCCATCTGGTACATCTGGGCGACGTGGCCTTTGCGACGGCCCAGGTAATCCGCTCGGTCTCTCCACTCGCCCGAGTAGCCTCGGACGATGATTTCGATGTTCCTGGTCGGCTCGAGGATGATGGACCAACTCGTCTCGCCCGTCGTGACGTCGGCGCCCATCCGGGCCCGGGTCGCCGCCTGGATGTCGGAGACAACCAGGCGGGCGTGCTGCAGCGCAGCGAGGTACTCGGTCGAGAGCTTGTCGGTCAGCTCCACGTCGAACGCGCCGGCGATCCGGAACAGACCGCCATCGGTCTGCTCGTGGAAGAACCGGTCGGTCAGCAATGCCGCGAGGGCCTTTTCGCCAAGGGAGATGTCGGCGGGGAGTCTGCCTTTCGGGCTGCCGTCCTCGTTGAACTCGAGGCCGCGCAGTTCATCGCGCAGCGCCGCAAACTCCACGTCAACGTATCCGCGCATCTCGTCGAGCGCTTTGATCCGCTCGCGCGTCTCCTTGCGCAGGTCGAACACCTGGCGATCGATTGTGTCCGCTCTCGATTCGAAATATTCACCGACGACCGGGATCAAGCCCGGCGCCCATTTGAGTGAATCGAGCCATGCCTCCCATGCGCCGCCGATGGATCGAAGCATGAACTGGCTGGCGAACGCGGTCATGGCCGCCGCTTCTTCTTTAATCGTCAACGTCTCGACGTTCTCGCGCTTCTCGGCCTCGGCGCGAATCCCGTCCCAGTAGCTGCGCTGGTAGTAGAGGGCGGCCTCGCGATTGGCCTGGGCCTGGATAACGGCGCGCTCGCC
>CAZJXV010000276.1:0-5427 GCA_964550015.1 uncultured Verrucomicrobiota bacterium | reverse complement strand
ACACTAGCATACTCCGAGAGAAGACGGGGCAGTCTGCCATGCTCGCGTGAGCGCTTCGCCAGGCCGGCCGTGCGCAGTATCCAGCTCCCGACGCTGTCGGAAGGCTCTGATCCCTCATCATCCGGGAGGTCTTCGAGGAAATCTGCCATGAGCCGATAAGCGTCTGGGCGCCAGGCATCGAGAGCCGCCCTGATCGCATAGATCAACCCATTTCTCTTGTCCTCAGGCAGACGGCCCGGGGCGATCATGAAGCATAGGCCTATGATTGCCACCTTCAGAAGGTGCATGTTGTCCTTCTCGAAGGCCGCGGCGATCACCCGATCACCAACCACCTCGAGACCAGCGCATATCTGGCCGCCAATTGCGAAAAGGTACATATCTGCCATCGACAGCAGTGTGTTTGCGGACTCAAGATCGTCCTGGGAGTACTGCATCGTGGTTCTCTGTCTCAGCCGCGACACATCGGCGAGGTACCCCGACTCATGGCGTCGCTCTGCACGGGCATTCTCGAGGTATGTCAGCTTTCCTCCTTCGCTTTTTTGACGGCCTCGACGATTTTGGGGATGAGCTGGCCGGGCACCTCCTCGTAGCGGGCGAAGCGCATCTCGAAGGAGCCGCGGCCGCCGGTGATCGAGCGCAGGCCGGTGGAGAAGGTGAACATCTCGGCCTGGGGCGCCTGGGCTTTGATGACCTGGAGCGTGCCGTCGGGCTCCATGCCGAGGATGCGGCCGCGCCGGCTGTTGAGCTCGCCGGTGATGTCGCCCATGTAGTCGGCGGGCACGGTGACCGCCACGTCCATGATCGGCTCGAGCAGCGTGGGGTTGGCGTGCATCATGACATCCTTGAACGCCTGGGCGCCGGCGATCTGGAAGGCGATGTCGGAGGAGTCCACGGGGTGGTCCTTGCCGAAGAAGACCGTGGCCTCCAGGTCCACGACGGGGTAGCCGGCGAGCGGCCCGGCCTGCATTGCTTTTTTGAACCCCTTGTCTACGGAGGGGATGAACTGGGTCGGGATGACGCCGCCTTTGACGGCGTTGACGAACTCGTAGCCTTCGCCGCGGTCGCGCGGGGCGAGCCGGCAGTGGACCTCGGCGAACTGGCCGGCGCCGCCGGACTGTTTCTTGTGGCGGTACGAGCCCTCGGCCTTGGCCTTGATGGTTTCCTTGTAGGCGACCTTCGGGGTGGAGAGGCCGACCTCGACGCCGAACTTGGACTTGAGGCGTTCCATCATGACCTCGAGGTGGATGTCGCCCATGCCCTCGACGACGAGCTCGCGGGTCTCGGCGTTGCGCACGGCGTGGAAGGTGGGGTCCTCGTCGGCGAGCCGGGCGAGGCCGCTGGAGATTTTGTCCTCGTCGCCCCTGGCCTTGGAGTGGACGGCGTAGGCCATGACGGGCGTCGGGAACTCGAGCGGCGGGTAGAGGGCCTGGGTGCCGGGCATGCAGATCGTGTCGCCCACGTGGGTGTCCTTGAGCTTGGTCATGGCGACGAGGCAGCCCGGGATGGCGCTGCCGACGGGTTCGAGGTCTTTGCCGTTGACGAGCTGGAGCTTGCCGAAGCGCTCCTTGGCGCCGCGCGCGGCGTTGAGCACTTCGGTGTCCGAGCGGAGCACGCCGGAGCAGACGCGGAGGTAGGTGAGCTGGCCGACGAAGGGGTCGGTGACGTTCTTGAACACGAGCGCGGTGGGCGGGGCGTCCTTGGCGGGTGCGAACGTCCGGCCCTCGGCGTCCTCGAGTTCGCCGCGGTCGGCGGGCGAGGGGGCGACGGCGACGATGGTGTCGAGCAGCTCTTTGACGCCGAGCTCCTTGGTGGCGGCGCCGCACAGGATGGGCACGACCTTGCCGGCCGCGACGCCGGCGCGCAGGCCGGTGCTGAACTCCTCGTTGGTGAGGGTGCCGGCCTCGAGGTACTTTTCGAGCAGCGCGTCGTCGGCTTCGGCGATGGCATCCACCATGGGCTCGCGGGCCTCGGCGATCCGGGCCTTGACGTCGTCGGGGGCGTCGGCGAGGCCGGCGCCGGTGATCATGTTGGCGACGGCGGCGAAGGCCTTCTCGCGGCCGATGGGAAACTGCACGGGCACGCACTTGGCGCCGAAGGCGTCGCGGAGGCCGGTGACGACCTGGTCGAAGTCGCTGTGTTCCTTGTCGAGTTTGTTGACGAAGATGATGGTGGGCATTGCGTGGGTCTCGAGCAGGCGCCAGACCTTGGAGGTCTGGACCTCGATGCCGCCGACGCCGTCGATGACGAGGATGGCGCAGTCGCAGGCGCGCACGGCGCTGAGGACTTCGCCGAAGAAGTCGGCCGAGCCGGGGGTATCGAGCAGGAAGAGGGAGGTGGCCTGCCACTCGCAGCGCAGGGCGGCGGTGGCGATGCTCATCTGGCGTGCCTGCTCTTCGTCGGTGTAGTCGCTGACGGTGGAGCCGTGCTCGATGCTGCCGAGTCGGTTGGTGGCGCCGGCGGCGTGCAGCATGGCCTCGCCGAGCATGGTTTTGCCGCAGTTGCCGTGGCCGAAGATGGCGAGGGCGCGAATCTGACCCACGTCACGTTGCTCCATGAACGCTCTCCTTGATGTTCTTCACCGGGCCGGGGCCGGGTGCCGCCGTCGGCCCATATAAAACGACGGCCGCGTCGGCCGCGCCCGGCGTTCGGTTGCTGCGAGGTGCGGGCGGATCAGGCACGCCGCCGGCTTGCCCGGGCAAGCCGGCCGCCTTGCTCGGGCACGCCGCCTTGCTCATGCAAGGCGGGTGGTGGCGGCGAGGCTGCCTCGGATATCGCCGATATGCCGGACGTCGTCGGCAGCGCGTCCGACGAGCCGCCGCACGGCGCGCCAGTCCGCGTTGCGCTTGACCGTTGCGGCCAGGAAGCTTCGTTCGTCAATCCACTTGAGGAAGAGGCTGCCGTTCTGGCCGGCAACGATGACGAAGTTGGTCTCGCCCAGGTCGAGGCCTTGGGCCGAGCGGGCGCTCTGGCGCATCACGGCGGCGGTCAGCGCGGCGAAGCGCTTCTGGTGCTCGGGCGCGTCGGTGGTGGCGACGAGCACGAGGCCCTCGTCGGACACCAGCGCCGCCTCTTCCACATCGGGGCAATTGCTTTTGAGCTTCTTGACCAGGTAGTCAAGAATCTGGGCTTTGTTGCGGATCATTGCCTGCCGCGGGGCCTCCCCGACCTTGCCTCCGGCCCTCGTCTCCAAGCGGGTACGATACGTCCGAGGGCCGTGCGCGTCAAGGTTTTTTGCCGCGGGCGCATGGGCTTGTTGAAAACGGCGTTCTATCCTAAGCCGCATTTCTCACGGAGACCCGGCGCGAGGCCGTTTGGGATGCGCAACGGGCCTCACCGCACGGGGCTACAGGCCAGGAACAGGCCGTTTGCTGTGAAAAAATGGGGACAGGCACCTATTGTTCTGCGCCACGGTGTGTCGAATGTGTCCGGCATCTACGCAGAATAGGTGCCAGTCCCCATTTTTTCAGGGCCGCGTCAAGGTTTTTTGCCGCGGGCGCATGGGCTTTCTGAAAGACCTGTGCCCGCGACGCCCCGTCGGGGCGCCACGTGAGTAGGCGTAGGCGTAAGCCTACGGACTGCGAGCGAGGCACGACCGACCTTCGTCGACGGGCGACCGGCCCCGTCCGGGCCGGTCGCCCGTCGAGAAAGAAAACCTTCATCTGTCGCCTCCTGCCCGTAGGCTTACGCCTACGGCTACTGACGTTCAGCCCCTTCGGGGCACGCCCTTCGGCTCGGCCCGAGACAGGTGCTGAAGGGCGGAGAGCTCGCTTCTTCACCAGGGACGCATGGCCGGGGTGGGGCGTGAGGGCGTTTGTGTGTTGGCGGGGGGCTCAGGGTGTGGGGTCGGGCGCCTCGAGCAGGGCGCGCCAGCGGGAGATGTGGCCCTGTTCGTCGGCCTGGTCTTTTTGGATGACCGCGCGGGTGTCGTCGTCCCACTCGACGGTCTCAAGGAGTTCGGCATAGTGGTCCACGGCCTTGGATTCGACCCAGATGCCGGTTTTCAGGATGGCTTTAGGCCCCCGGAGGCGTGAGACGGTGCCGAAGGCCCATCCGACGAGCCAGTAGGTCCAGCGCCACTTGCTCGGCTTCCAGCCGTACTCGTAGAGCTTGACCTGGAAGTCCTGCAGGTGGGTCATCTCGTTGCACATCGCGGCGATAAGCTGGTGGTTGAGCGCGGAGGGTTTTTGGGTGAGCTGGAACTTGTAGATGTTCTGGGCCATGGTCTCGAGGGTGTGCAGGGTGCGGAGGGCCTTCTTGATCTTCTTGAGGCGCGCCCTGGGCATTGCCTCGCCCCGGCGGCGGACGTCCTCGATGCGCATCCGGGGGCGAATGATGCGCACGTCGGGGCCGGGCGTATCCTGTGCGGGCTGATTGCCTTGTTCCATTTCAGGAGCCCTTCTCTGTTATCGGCCTTGGAACTGCAACGGCGGCGGCGCTGCGCAAGTTCCGGGGCGAACGGCGCGCTACGCGGGGCTTGGCGCCGTGTGGGCGTGCCGGCTATCTGCGTTTCTTTTTCTTGGTCGCCGGTTTTTTCTTGGCCGGTTTTTTCTTGGCCACTTTCTTTTTCGGTTTCGTCTTCGCGCTCGTCTTTCTGGCGGGCGCCTTTTTCTTGGGCGCCTTCTTGGGGGGCTTCTTTGTGGGCGCCTTCTTTGTGGGCGCCTTCTTCTTGGGGGGCTTCTTTGGCGGTGCTTTTTTCGTGGCCGGTTTCTTGGGGGGCGGCTTCGTGGGCGCGGGCTTGGCGGGGGTTTTTGGGGCTTTGCGTTCTCTGGCCTTGAGCGCGGCGGGGACGGAGAGGCCGAGCTTGCCGGCCACCACCTCGGCCTTGAGGGCCTTGAGCTGCTTCATGGCGCTGTTGGGGTCGCGGCCCAGGTAGTCGTGCAGTTTTTCGTAGAGCCCGAGGAGCTTGTGGTAGATCTTGTGGTTTTCGGGGCTTGGTTCGTAGCGCTCGTCTTTGACGCCGGCCATGTAGCGGGCGGCGTCCACGATGGTTTCGTAGCCGCCGGCGCGGCGGCCGGCGGCGACGGCGCCGAACATGGCCGAGCCGAGGGCGCAGGTCTGGTCGCTGCGGGCGATTTTGATGGGGCGGTTGGTGACGTCGGCGAAGATCTGGAGGATGAAGGGGTTCTTGGTGAGGCCGCCGCAGGCGTAGATTTCCTTGACCTCGATGCCGGCGTTGACGGCCTGGTTGACGATGACGGCGGTGCCGAAGGCGGTCGCCTCGATGATGGCGCGATAGAGCTCCTCGGGCTTGGTCACGAGCGTCATGCCCATCAGCGTGCCGGTGAGGTCGGCATCGACGAGGATGGAGCGGTTGCCGTTCCACCAGTCGAGGGCCAGCAGCCCGCTCTCGCCGGGCCGGAGGGCGCCGGCCTTTTCGGAAAGGAGCTCGTGGAGGCCGCGGCGTCGGGCGCGGGCTTCTTTCTCGTA
>CAZJXV010000275.1:0-5429 GCA_964550015.1 uncultured Verrucomicrobiota bacterium | reverse complement strand
CGATTGATGCACACGAACGCCAGGCCGCCGACGGACCCTTCTTCCTAGCGGTTGGCTTCGCCGCGCCGCACTACGCGCTGAAAGTGCCCGAGGGCTACTGGGCGCCCTATGTGGGCCAAGTGCCCCTGCCCGTCATCCCCGAGGGACACGTCGCATCGCAGTCCCTCAACTACCAGCACTTGCGCATCGCCTTCAACGTCGAGGATGTCCCCGACGAGGTCGTGCGCGACGTCCGCGAGCTCTACTACGCCCATACCCAGTGGGCCGACGGCCAGATCGGCCAGGTGCTCGACGCGCTCGCCGCCAGCGAACTCGCCGACAACACCATCGTCATCTACACCACCGACCACGGCGAGAACATGGGCGAGCACGGCCTGTGGTGGAAGAGCACCATGTACGAGCACGCCGCACGCGTGCCCCTCATCATCAACTGGCCCGCGCGATGGGCCGGCAACCAGCGGCGCGCCGGCGTCTGCTCGCTGCTCGACCTGAACCGCACGATCGCCGAGCTTGGCGGCGCCGACGTCCCCGGCGACTGGAACGGCGACTCCATGCTCGGCTGGCTCGACGACCCGAATGCCCCGTGGAAGGACTTCGCCGTGAGCGAATACTACGGCCACAACATCGCCTCGGGCTCCGCCATGGTTCGCACCGGCAACTACAAGTACGTCTGCCACGCCCGCGCCGATGATGAGCACCCCGCCGAGCGCGAGCTCTACGACCTGCAGGCCGACCCCGGCGAGTTCACCAACCTCGCCGCCCTGCCCGAGCACCAGAACCGCATCCGCGCGATGCACGACGCCCTCGTCGACGAGATCGGCAAGGACGTCAACGAAAACGAACTGCGCTTCCGCGCCGACTGCTACGACTTCTACCCGGGGCGCGAGCTCTGGTAGATGAAGATACCTGGACCATAGGACCCTGACTGAATGGGAGGAGAAGCGCGCAGGACACCAGACCAGGTCTGATATCGCCGTGAGCGAACCCCGCGGCCGCCGCGTGTCGGTGCTCTCCCGGAGTCCGGGAGAACGGCGAGAAGACGGCGCTCGTTCACCTGGAAGCGTTCACCTGGAAGCGTGCGCCTGGAAACGTTTGCCTGGAAGGAAGAGACGCGCGCAGGCGGGATGGAGCAAATAAGACTCCGCTGGCCCATGATCGCGCGAGCCGTGAGGCGCCCGGTACCCGTGTTCTGTCTCGTCCTGGGGGAGAAGCCAATAGGATGAAGGCGAGTCAGGTTGCTCTGATCATCGGCATTGCGCTGGCCGTAGCCGGCGCGCCGCACCCGTGTGCCGCCGACCCGCCCGGCTGGACGATCACGCAGCTTACGGACAACAGCGACCGCGACTCCGACGCCCACGTATCGGTCTCCCACGTGGTCTGGTGCGGCTCCGACGGGAGCGACGACGAGATCTTCCTCTACGACATCGCGGGCGGTACCACAACGCAGTTGACCGACAACAGTGAGCGCGACTGCCAGCCCCGGATCTGGGGCTCGCACGTCGTCTGGTGCGGCTACGACGAGTCCGACGCCGAGGTGTTCCTCTACGACATCACCAGCGGCACGACGACCCAGGTCACCGACAACGCCGACGGCGACTATGACCCGCACGTGTCAAGTTCACACGTGGTCTGGCGCCGTTCCGGCGGCCCCGATGAGCCCTACGACGCGATTTTCGTGTACGACATCGCCACCGGCACGACGACCCAGGCGACCGACGACGGCACACTGAATTACAGCCCGCAACTCTCGGGCGGCAACGTCGTCTGGCAGCGCTACGACGGCCAGGACTGGGAGATCGTTCTCTATGACATCGCCACCGGCACCACGACACAACTCACCGACAACAGCGAGGACGACTCCGGCCAGCAGATATCGGGCCCCCACGTCGTCTGGCGCGGCTACGACGGCGCCGACTGGGAGATCTTCCTCTACGACATCACGACCCGTACCACCACCCAGCTCACCGACAACGCCTATGCCGACTACGCTCCCCGGGTGTCCGGCTCCCTCGTCGTCTGGTACGGCTACGACGACGCGAGCGGCGGCGACGCCGAGCTCTTCATCTACGACACCGCCACCGGCACGACAACGAACCTGACCGACAACAGCGACGACGACTACGACCCGCAGATAGCGGGCCTGGACGTGGCGTGGCACGCCTACGATGGCGCCGGCGGCGGCGACGCCGAGATCTTCCTCTACGATATCGCTGCCGGCACGCCAACCCGGTTCACCGACGACGCGGCCCACGACGGCGGCCCGCAGGTATCGGCCTCCCGCGTGGTGTGGCACGGCCACGCGGCCGGAGGCAGCGAACTCGAGATCTTCCTCGCCGTGCCCGACGCCCTCACCGACACCACCGCGCCCGTGGA
The DNA here is from genome assembly GCA_964550015.1 of uncultured Verrucomicrobiota bacterium. GTDB lineage: Bacteria > Auribacterota > JABMQX01 > JAFGEW01 > JAFGEW01 > CAZJXV01. The sequence goes on along the minus strand of CAZJXV010000275.1, from coordinate 3,056 downwards.
CGGCGCGGTCACTGCCGACACCGGCCCGTTCACGAACGACACGTCGCAGCTTGTGTTTTCGTGGCGGTGGTTCGACGATCCCGAGAGCGGCATTGACCACTACGAGATGGCGTTCGGCAACGAGAGCGACCCGGAGGCCTATCAGCCCTTCACGCCCGTCGGCACGGCCACCTCGCACACGTTCCTGCCCGGCGATTTCCCCGCCCACTTCCCCGGCGGCGTCTTCCCCGAAGCCACCTACCTGTGCACCGTCCGCGCCGTCAACGCCGCGGGCCTGACCTCACCCGGCACGAGTGGACCCGTCACCGTTGACCTGGTGGCACCCACGGCGACCGTGACCGAAGTGACCCCCGACCCGCGCTACGCGCCCGTCGCAGCCGTCGAACTCGTCTTCAGCGAGCCGATACGCAACTTCGATGTCGGCGACATCACCCTGACGCTCGACGGCGGCACGAATCTGCTCACGGGCACGGAGACCCTCACCAGCGCCGACGATATCTCCTGGACGCTCGACGGGCTCTCAGGCCTGACCTACGAGCCCGGCCTCTACGAACTGACGCTCAACGTCTCGGACGTCCAGGACCGGGCAGGCAACGCGCTGCTTGCCGATGCCACTGAGACGTGGACGATCCTGTGGTGCACGCTGACCGCGACGGCCACCACCGGCGGCACGATCACGGCGCCTGGGGCGGGCTCACATGACTACTACCACGGCACGGCGGTTCCGCTCGAGGCCGCGGCCGAGCCGGGGTACTGGTTCCTCAAGTGGACCGGCACGGCCGTCGACGCCGGCAAGGTTTACGATCCGACCTCGGCGAGCACGACGATCACCATGGACGCCGACTACACGATCCAGGCCAACTTCGGCCAGATCATGTACGTTGACGACGACGCCCCCGACGACCCCGGACCGGGCGACCCCACCGTGAGCGACCCGCTCGAGGACGGCACGCCGGCCCACCCGTACGACACGATCCAGGAAGCCATGGACATGGCGCTCGACCGCTGCAAGGTCATCGTCCTCGCCGGTACCTACACGGGCGAGGGCAACCGGGACCTCGACTTCGCCGGCAAGACGCTTCTCGTCGAATCCACCGGCGGCGCGCGCGACACGATCATCGATTGCGAGAACGCCGGCCGCGGCTTCCACCTGCATTCGGGCCAGGGGCCGGACACCGTCATTGACGGCTTCACCATCACCAACGGGCTCGCCGACTTCGGCGGCGCCATCTCCTGCGTCGGCGCCAGTCCCACGATCACCAACTGCACCCTCACCCGCAACGCCGCCGACGTCGCCGGCGGCATCTACTGCGAAGACAGCACCGCGCTGATCACGAACTGCATCATCACCCGCAGCACGGCGCTCGCGCACGGCGGCGGCATCTACTCCACCCTCGGCAGCCCGACGATCGTGAACTGCACCGTCAACGGGAACACCGCCGGCGCCGACGGCGGCGGCATCACCTTGGACGCCACCGGCGCGACAATGGCGCATTGCACCGTCAGCGGCAACACGGCCACAGGCAACGGCGGCGGCATGGCCTGCCTCCAGGCCAGCACGCCGACACTGCTCGACTGCATCGTCTGGGGCAACTCCGGGCAACCCATCTTCGTTGACGATCCACCTTGGCCCGTGGTGGCCTACTCCTGCATCCAGGACAGTGATCCCGACGATGCGCACGTCCACCCCGGCACAGGCAACATTGACGACGATCCCCTGTTGGTTCCGGGGCCGCTGCACGACAGCTACCTGAGCCGGCTCGGGGCCGGACAGGTAGGCAACAGCCCGTGCATGGACGCAGGCAGCGACACGGCCCCCAACCTCGGCCTCGACGCCCTGACCACCCGGACCGACGGCTTGCCCGACAGCGGCATCGCCGACATGGGCTTCCATAGCCCGCCCGCCGTGCCGGGCGACGTGGACGGCAACAAGATCGTGGACGGCCTCGACTACAGCGCCGTCATCGGCGCCTGGATGACCACGCCGGGCCACCCCCTCTGGAACCGAAACGCCGACCTGGATAGGACCAACATCGTGGATGGCCTGGACCTGTCGTTGGTGCTCTCCCACTGGACCGTGTGGGGCGACGTGGACGGCAACAGGGTTGTAGACGGCATGGATCTCGCCGCCGTGATCGCCGCCTGGATGACCACACCCGACGACCCGCTCTGGAACCCCGATTCCGACATCAACCGGAGCGGCGTCGTGGACGGCTTAGACCTCTCGATAGTCCTATCCAACTGGACCAACCAGTGATCGAAGCGCCGCTCCTCCCACGGCTCTCGTCCGGCCCCAGCGACTTGCCGCCAACCTCACCCGCGCGCGAGGTTGCCTAATTCCTGACCTTGTAGAAGCGCTTCGGCGCGTCGGCCGGGTCCGGGTTTGTCTTGCTGCCGTCGTCGGTGTAGTCGGTCGTACCGGCCTGGCCCGTGACGCTCTCGATAAACGTCCACGGGCCCGTGATCGCGTTGCCCGTATACAACACGTCGTACTGCTCGCCCGCGTCGCTGGCGAACGTGATCGTGACCTGCCCGGCGTCGTACGCGATGGCAATAATGTCAGGCGGCTGGTAGTCAACGAGTCTAAGCCGCGCGGCGTGGTCCGATTCAAAGAGCGCGTCGCCCGAGACGCTGAACTCGATCGCCAGCTCTTTGCCTGAATACCCCTCGAGCAGTGTCGAGCTCGACCACGGGATGGCGAGCTCCCACACCTTCTCGCTCCCGCTCCCGCCCCGCGCGTAGATCAGATCGCTCTCGGTCACAAGCCGCCCCGGAAAGCCCAGGCCCTCGCCGGACTGGTTATACACGGCACGGCCGTTGTAGGGCTGTGTGAACTTGGCGTCCGTGTCGTAGAACTCGCTGTACTGGCCGTCGTTGTCAATCTGCCGGAACACGTCGGGCACGCCCACGTTGATCTTGACGCTGCGAGAGGAGGTGTCGTTGCGCAGCGTCAGGAAGTAGCTGTCCGGGTTCATGAACCAGTTGTCCGCGCTGCCGTCCAGGTGCACGCTCGTCGTGCTGCTCGGCGCCTTGAGCGCCAGGTACAGGAAGGCGTC
>CAZJXV010000274.1:0-5461 GCA_964550015.1 uncultured Verrucomicrobiota bacterium | reverse complement strand
GTAGACGCTGGGGGCATTCACCGCGGCAAGAGAGTGGGAAATAGGTGCCTGTCCCCATCGCCCCCTGCGGGCAGGCCGACGGTATCTGTCCATGGGAAATGCTGGCTAGCAGGCGTGCGGCGGGCGCTATTTATCCACAACCGATTCACACGTCTGGAGGTGTGTGCTGGAATGGCCAATGCGTGTACATTTCCGTGCCCGGCTGGAACAGAGAGGCCGGTGTGTGATGGCTCTTTACCAGGAGTAACGCTGAGCGTCATGTGTGATATAAGATGCTTGCCGGCGGGGAATAAGCTCGATCGTCCGCCGACGTGGGTTTTGCCGAGAGAGCGTAGGTTTGGCGGCGCGGCTTGTGGTTTGTGTGTGGATAACTCAGGCGAAAACGACTTTGCCGCGGCCCGGTCGTATTTCGCCGATGATGAGATGAGGTGTCGTTGTGGATCGGAGCGTGGCGCGCACTTCGTCGAGTTTTTTCGGCGCGACAACGAGAACGAGACCGATGCCCATGTTGAAGGTGCGGAGCATTTCCGCGTCCGGCACGTCGCCAAGGCGTTGAATGAGGTCGAATATCTGCGGGGGTTTCCAGGCGTTGAGGTGAATGACGGCGTCAAGCGAACTTGGGAGTACCCTTGGGATGTTTCCCTCGAAGCCGCCGCCCGTAATGTGGGCCACCCCGTTGAGAAGGCCGCGCGTCGAGAGATTGTGGACAACTTGCGAGTAGTCGCGGTGGACCTTGAGCAGTTCCTTGCCGATGGAGGTCCGCCGCCCTGGGAACGGGTCGTCAAGGCCGAGCCCGGCTCGCCCCAGAAGCACCTTGCGCGCAAGGGAATAGCCGTTTGTATGGAGGCCGGAAGAGCGCAGGCCGACAAGGGCGTTTCCGGGCGCTATTCGCGAGCCGTCAATGATCTTCGACCTCTCCACGACGCCGACGATTGTGCCGACCAGATCGTAGTCGCCCGGGTGGTAGAAGTCGGGGAGCTGGGCCGTCTCGCCGCCCAGCAGCGCACACCCCGCCTTGCGGCAGCCGGCGGCGAGGCCGGCGATGATCTGGCGGATGGCGCGAGGGTCGAGCTTGGAGAAGCCGATGTAGTCGAGAAAAAAAAGCGGCCGGGCGCCTTGTGCCGCGATGTCGTTCGCGCAGTGGGCCACCAGGTCTCGGCCCACTGTTGAGTGGACACCCATCTGACAAGCGAGCTTGACTTTGGTGCCCACGCTGTCGACGCTCGCGACCAGCACCGGCCGCTTGATGCCGAGTGACTGTGCGTCGAAGAGCCCGCCGAAGAGGCCGATGTCGGCCAGCACGCGTTTCGAGAAGGTCGAGCGAGCCGTTCGGGCGATGGACCGCTTGATTGAGTCCGTCGCCTCGATGTCCACACCGGCGTTCTTGTACGTGAGCCCGCGCGCGGCCATCCGCCTCCCGTGCGACTCTCAGGCTTATCAAAGAGACCGTACTATACGGTTGGGCAAGGCGGGCTGCAAGGGATTTTTTTGGTGATTTGTATGCAATAAAAGGTGCATTGCTAGCTTCGCTTTTGGATCGGCCCGGCTGGAACTCTGGTACGCGTCGGCTCGGGGCTTGATCGTTCGGCGTTCGAGTGGCATTCTGTGGCAGGCAGTTCGGACCACGGAGCAAGGAGCAGGAGAGATGGCGAGGATGTGGCTGGTGATGCCGGCGGCGGTCGCGCTTGTGGCGGCGGCCGGGTGCGGTGTGAAGGATTCCGGAGAGGGGGCGGGGAACGGCGGCGACCCCAACGCCGCGATGGAGGCGTCGCACTGGGGCGCGGAACGCGTGGTGTATGCGAGCGAGTTGGATTGGGAAGACGCGGAGCCATTCCCCGTGGGCGAGCAGTCGGAGACGCCGCCGGAAGAGGAAGTGGATTACTTCAAGTGCACGTACTACGGCCCGAAGTTGGTCAAGATCGAGGGTCTGTACGGGGACGAGGAATCCGCGTGGATCGGGAAATGGGGCGTACGCAGGGAGTGGAAGTACGCAGCCCACGGCGAGGCGGTCGAGGGCATCTGGTACGATGAGGACGGGCGGGTCCTTTCGCGTCAGACCTTCGGCTACGACGAGGCGAAACGGCTGGTCGAGAAGAAGGAGTACTACGGGGGCGAGCTCAGTTGGCGCCATGCCTACCGTTATGACGCCGAGGGGCGAGAGGTGGAGCATACGCAGTACGATCATGAGGGCGCGGTGCGGGTGAGGGTACGCTGCGCCTACAGCGAGGACGGCAAGGAGCGCACGCGGACCCGGGAAGAGTTCTGGGAAGCAGGCGAGGAGGCGCCCAGGGTGGAGACCGTGAAGCAGCGCTGGCTCCCTGACGAAAAGAAGTGGGAGGACGCCTTGGGAGACGTCGAGGAATAGGCGGGCCCCCACGCCGTCGGCGCCGGTGCGGGCGTCGGTCAGGATTCGTGCGCTGGTTACTTATCGAAGAGCTTGTCGAAGCTCTCCGCCCCTTTGGCCCCTTTGCCCTTGCGTTTCTGGCGCGGGAGGCGTTCGGGCAGGTCGTCTTCGGTGACCTTCGATGTGGATACGCCGGAGCCGAGAACGAAGTCGGGGTTGACGATCTGGTGCATTTTGAATGATTGCACGTTCATGTCAACGAGGACGCCGATCTTGAGCTTGGCGGCCTTGATGGAGGCGACGACCTGTGTCTTGAGCAGTCCCGGCTGGCCGCCTTCGGCGGCAATGCGGACGAACACCTTGTCGCGGATAACGAAGTCGAGGGTGTATTCGCCGACCGTGGCGTCTTTGTAGGTGATGGGGATTCGCTTGTCACGTTCGTAGGGGATGTCGCGCCGGGTGAGCTCCTGGGCGAACGCGCGCTTGTAGGGTGTTTCGTCGAAGCCCGGTCCCAGTTCAGAGTACACTTCTTCGAGCGCCTTGCGGGCCTCGAATGCGATGTCCTCGTAACCTATCTCGGCCATTGGCGTTGTCTCCTTTGGTGTTTTTCCTATGAATGACGCGGGACACTACCACGCGGGGGTGGTGGGTGTGAAGGGGAATGTTTACGGGGGCCGCGGGGAGGGCCTACAATGGGGGTATGAAGCGGCCGAGGCAGATCGTGCACGTGGACATGGACGCGTTCTTCGTGTCGGTCGAGGAGCTGGCGAACCCGTCGCTTGCCGGCAAGGCGGTGGTGGTGGGCGGCGACCCCGATGGCCGGGGGGTGGTGGCGGCGGCATCCTACGAGGCGCGCAAGTACGGGATCCACTCGGCGATGCCGCTGCGGACGGCGAAGGGGCTGTGCCCGCACGCGATCTTTCTGCATACGGACCTGCAAAACTATGCGAGCTGGTCACGGCGTGTGTACCGGGTCTTCGAGCGGTACACGCCTGACGTGCAGGCGGTTTCGATTGACGAGGCGTATCTGGATCTGACGGGTACGGAGCGGTTGTACGGGCCGGGGATCGCGGCGGCCGAGCAGGTCAAGCTCGAGATCAAGGCGAAGACGAAGCTTCCTGCCTCGGTGGGGCTGGGGACGAACAAGCTGGTGGCGAAGGTGGCCTCGGAGCTGGCGAAGCCGAACGGGCTGTGTGTGGTGCTGCCGGGCTTCGAGGCGAGCTTTCTTGCGCCGCTCGCCATCGGGCGGCTGCCGGGGGTGGGCGAGGCGACCAAGGAGCGGCTCGTGGCGCTCGGGGTGCGGCGGATCGGCCAGTTGGCGGGGATCGACAAGGGCCTGCTCGAGCGCACGTTCGGGCGGATGGGCGTGCTGCTGCATCAGAAGGCGAACGGGGTGGATGCCAGTCCGGTCGAGGCGCGTTCGCTGCCGAAGTCGGTGAGCCGTGAGACCACGTATCAGGAGGACACGGCGGACCTCGAGCAGATGGACCGGACGCTGTTCCGGCTCGTCGAGCGGGTCGGGCGTGGCCTGCGCAAGGAGGGGCTGCAGGCGAAGTGCATCACGCTGAAGCTGCGGTACAGCGACTTTTCGACGGTGACGCGGTCGGTGACGCTCAAGGAAGGGACGGACCTCGACGCAGTGATCTACGGCCACGTCAAGGAGCTGTTCACGCGGGCGTATACGCGGCGCGCGCGGGTGCGGCTGCTGGGCGTCGGGGCGTCGCACTTCACGTCGAGCGCGTGGCAGCAGAGCTTCGTGGGCGATCTGGACACCGGCAAGCTCAAGAAGCTGTACCGGGCGATCGACAAGGTGCGCGACCGGTTCGGCTTCGACGCGCTGCGGATCGGCGGGGAGCAAGGGGAGGACGACCAGGAATGAACCATGCGAAACCACTTCTGCTCCTGTTCGCAGGCGCCGGCTTCGCGGCTCACGCCGGAGCGCCGGTGATGAAGGATTTCTGGGATCGGGCTAGGAAGCGACTTCCTGATGAGATTCTGAGATGCATCGGTGCTGGCTTCTATTTCGCTGAGTACGCCATGGGCGAAAGAGCCGACCTTGAAACGGCTTACGGCGCAATGGTGTTCAGGCAGGTTGTTCATGGCCCGCATTTCCGGGTGGCGACCAGGGTGTCTACTTTCACCCCTAGCCGCGAAGGGCCCAAGATCGGGGAAGTCGTCGACGGCTTTGAGCGCGGGATCGCCTGTGTGTACGGCGGAGCCGTGCTTGAGGACAAGAACCGGTGGGTGGGCGACTACTCTGAGTTCTTTGACTATCTCTTGGCGCGTTTCCGTGTGGGGGTTGTCACGACCAATTACGATCTTGTTGTCGAAACTGCTCTGGGACGCGTCGAGCGGGCCGGCACGTACTGTGGTAGTCAAGCCGGCTGCGGGTCCAAGGATGCCATACCGATACTGAAACTGCATGGCTCGGTGAATTGGCCCCAGAACTCAAAGCGTGAGTTGGGAACGATCGGCATGGACGCTGAGCCTGTCGAGCGGCCACTGGTGATCCCACCCACGTGGAATAAGGCCCTTATTCCAAACGAGCCAATCACTGCTGTGTGGCGAGATGCGATCGAGCTGATCTCTGCGGCTGACGCTGTTCTGGTAATCGGCCATTCATTCCCCACGACTGACATGCACCTGGACTACCTGTTCGCTGAAGGCATGTCCAAACGAGAGGGGGCACCGGCGCACAAGCGTGTCACAGTTGCCGATCCGGACGTGAAGACCGGCGCACGCGTCCGCAGTCGTTTCGATAGGTACCAGACGGTGGAGCGTGCGGTTCGCCACCGGGTGGGGTTTGAGAAGATTCTCTCGGCTCTTCAGGAGGGACGTATCGTCCTGGAGCAGCCTGGTGCAGACTGCCGCTGACGCGAGGGAGGTGCCATCTGCCGCGCGATTCTTCTGGGGCTCAGCAGGCTTGTTCCCTCATCGAGGACCTGAGGCTCACGGGCCTGTTGAAAAAGTCCGCCCTTGTTCTTCGGAGCTGTGTCCCGAAGGGACTGCATAGAACAGCCCAGGGTCAGCTTGGCCCCGAGCTTGTTAGCGCAAGCGACCTCGTCGAGGGGCGAAGCGCCACCCTGGGTCGAAGGGCAACACCCACGAGGTACCCTG
>CAZJXV010000273.1:0-5556 GCA_964550015.1 uncultured Verrucomicrobiota bacterium | reverse complement strand
CGACAGGAGTTCGCATGTGACTGAACCGCCCCCCTGCATTCGCCCTGAAAGGGCAGCATATATCAGCCCAGGGCAAGCGGAGTGCCGCCCTGGGTAAAGGGGCCGTGCCACATAGTCAATTACCCTGAAAGGGTTACATGGACAACTCGGACGACCGACGACCCACGAATCGCAACTGCGCCCGCCGTTTATCAAACCCCTTCAGGGTACGGGCGACGTCTTGGGTGCTTGCTTCCCCAGGGTGGCGCTTCGCTGACCCTGGGCTATGTTATTGGGCCCTTTCAGGGCGAGCTGCAGGACCCAAACGGCAACGCGCCGTTTCGAGCACGCGAAACACGGCTTTGGATTATGGCGCTTATTCTCGGCAGACGCCCGGCCGCCGCAGGAGATGCCGATGAAGTTTAGAGAATCCGACTGGAAAAACGTCCGCCGGGCCGCCGAATCCGACGGCGTGGCCCTGATTCCCATGGGCTCGCTCGAGGCCCACGGCCCCCATCTGCCCTGTGGGACAGACAGCTTCCAGATCAGCGAGATCGTTCGCCGCGCCGTCGAGAAGACCGGCCATGCCGAGCGCGTGGTGGTCTATCCTACCATCGAGTACACGCTGACCGACTGGGCCGCGCCATACGCCTCCGCGAGCCTCTCACCCCGGACGCTCATGGACAAGCTCGTCGAGATATTCCGCGCCGCGCACGAGCTGGGCTTCCGCAAGATCGTGTGCACGCAGGGCCACGCCAACCTGCCCGTCGTCCCGATGGCGTTCTGGCAGCTCCGTTACGAAGGGCGGTACGCCCTCTACGTGGACACGCAGCCGTACCTCATGGCCGCCGACGAAGTGGCCAAGCTGACCGGCAGGACCGTGTTGGGCCACGCGGGTATCGCTGAAACCGCCATGATGCTGGCCCTCCGCCCGGATCTGGTGCACACGGACCGCATCGTTGACGGCCCGCCCGACCTGTGGGGTGAGGATTTCCCTTTCCCGTCAATCAAAGGCCGCCCCGGGGCATGTTGCGTGCCGACCATCGAGGCCCTGCCCGACGGCGTCGAGGGCCCCGCCACCCGCGCCACCGCCGAGATGGGCCAGAAGCTCCTCGACCTCTACGCGGGCGCCCTCGCCGAAGTCCTCGTCGAGCTCCTGGCCAAGCTCGTCCCCGAGGAATACCTCCGCCCCTTCACCAAGCCTTCACCAAACCCCTGACCTGATCCCCGGAAGATTTCACCGCAGAGCGCGCAGAGGGCGCAGAGAAGGAATCTTAAGCCTCAAGCGCCTGCCTCAGTCCTCCTCCGTGTTCTCCGTGATCTCCGTGGTGAGATCTCTTCTTCCACGGGTTTCTTGAGGTGCCTGTCGAAGAACGCCTCGACCTTCTTCTCGATCTCGGGGTGGTCGAAGCTGTGACCGGCGCCTTTGACCACCTCGAGCGTGGACTCGACGCCCGCCTTCGTCAGCGCCTCGTGCAGGACTTCCACCTGGCTGACGGGCACGATCGGGTCGCTCCCGCCCTGCACGGTGAGGAAGGGGGGATCGTCCTTGCTCACGTGGGTCACCGGGCTCGCCTGCGCGGCTTTCTCCCTGTTCTCCTCGATCGGCCCGCCGAGCAGCGCCACAACCACCTCCTCGAGCTTACCGCGAGGGCCCTCACCGGAGTCCTTCCCAACGCTGAGAAGATCGGTCGGGCCCCAGTAGTTGCACACGGCCTGGACGCGGCTCGACTGCTCGAGGTTGGCGCCCTCCCCTTCGAGCTCTTTCACGCCGCCGCTCGTGCCGAGCAGCGCAGCGAGATGCCCGCCCGCGGAGCTGCCCGCCACACCGATCCTCTCGGGATCGAGACGATACTTCTCCGCGTTGGCCCGCAGCCAGCGGACGGCCGACTTGCAGTCGTGGATCTGCGCCGGGAACACGGCCTCCTGGCTGAGCCGGTAGCCGACGCTGGCGACGGCGTAGCCCCTCGACGCGTACCCAGCGAGGCGGCACAAGCCTTTGTCGCCGTTGCGCCAACCGCCGCCGTGGAACCAGACGATGACGGGGAGGGGCTCGTTGGGCTCTTCCGCCGGCAGGTACAGGTCGAGGAGCAGCTTTCTCTCACCGGCGCGGTCGTACTCGAGGTCGCGCAGCGCCCTCGGACGCGGCGAGGCCGCTCCACCGGACGGCTGCGCGTCCGAAGACGACGACAGTGACAGCGCCATTCCAGCGGCTGCCGTCAGCAACAGCAGCAGCAGGCTTCCGTGCATTGGGTCCCCCTTACCATTTCTCGTCGTGAACGCGCTTCGCGTCCGGGCCGCGCACGGCCCGGTTCGCGCGCTGCGCACACGAACGGGCCGCCCGGCGCGAACCGGACGGCCGGACGACCGAGTTTCGGCCTGCGTCGTCAGTCGCTTTCGCCGCCGGTGAGCGTGGCCAGATACGCGGCGCCGAGCTTGTCCACGTGCTGCTTGATGTTCTGGAAGGTGTCGAGGTGCTCCTCCTCGTCGGCGAGAAGCTCCTCGAAGACTTGCTTCGACACCTGGTCTTTTTCGGCGGCGCAGGCGTTGGCCGCCTCGTTGTACATCTCCACCGCGCCCTTTTCCAGGCCGATGTCGGTGGCCAGCATCTGCGCGATCTCCTGCCCCTTCTCCACCTCGCCGTCGGGCTTCGTCGTCGGCGTGCCGCTGAGGAACAGGATACGTTCGGCCAGCTTCTCCGCGTGCTTCATCTCCTCAATGGCCACCGTCTTGAGCACCTTGGCCAGCTTGCCGAAGTCGCCGTCCTCGAGCTCATAGTGATGCGCCATGTACTGCAGGATCGCCGTGAGCTCGCTCGCCCGCGCCTTGTTCAACAGCTCTATCACCTTCTTGCTCATCTCGGTTCTCCTTCTCTCATCTTCGATAATCTCTTGCGCGATCCGCAACGCACGGGTCACGCACCCCAACGACGGGACGCAGTATGCCACGCTGGACGGATTCCATCAACAAGATTACGCGTGCGGTACGGGCCCGCGCTTCGATGCGCCCAAACTGTGCAGGCCGGCAGCCTCACCTGGGCGGGTCGCCGAAGTCGGGCACCTCGAGCAACTCGCCGCCCCTGAGCGCCGACGCGTGGGCCATCGCGCCCGGCAGCGCATAGCGCACCGCCTGCCACACATTCGTCCGGGGCAGCCGCCCCCGCGCCACGGAGTCCACGAACTCGTGCACCAGATATGAGTGCGAGCCGCCATGGCCGCCGAGGTCCGCGGCCAGCGCCTCGGGCAGCGGCTCGCGCGCCGCCTCCACGTCCACGTTCTCCCACCCGTCCTTCGTCACCCACTTCGCGCCCGAGACGCCCGACACGAACGAGCCTTCGCTGCCGAAAATGCGGAACCCCTCGCGTGGGACATGGCCGATGCGCCGGCACTCGGCGATGCGCGCCGTCGAGCCGTCGCTCATCCGGTACAGGGCCACCTGGCTGCTCATCGTGTTGCCGAATATCGTCTCCGGCCGCCAGATCTCGTCGTCGGGCACCGTCACACCGAAGGCCGACACGTGCGTCATGCGTGCGCCGGTGATCTCGATGATGCCGGACGTCGAGTGGGTCGGATAGAACATCGGCGGCCCCCCCAGCTTGTCGGGCCCGAACTCTTTGCCCCAACGGTTCCTCGCCACCTCGAGCAACCCGTGCGACCAGTCGTGGAAATACTCTCCCTCGCTGTAGACGAAACGACCGAAGTCGCCGGCCGCCGCGCGCCGGTGGCAGTACATCGTCTCAGGCCGGAAGTACGTCGTCTCTCCAAGCATGTAGGTCAAGCCCGTGCGCTCGACCGCCTCGACCAGCCCCCCGCACTCCTCCACGATCTCCTCGACGCTCACGCCGAACGCGGGCGGCACCGCGCTGTACACGTGCTTGCCCGCCTCCAGCGCCTGGAGGACGTGCTCGAAGTGAAGCCAGGGCTGCGTGATGATCGCGAGCGCGTTCACGTCGGAGCGGCAGACCTCATCGAGACTCCCGTACGTTTCCGAAATGCCGAATTCCTCCGCGCACGCCTTGACGCGATCAGGCACGGCATCGCACAGCGCAAGACGCCCAACTTCGGGATGGTCGCGGAACGGCTGCACGAAGTTCGTACCGAACTGGCCGAGACCCACGAGGCCGACGCTGACTGCCATCGCGGAAACTCCTTCAGGGTCAACGAGTTCCTTGCAGGGTATTCAACCCCACCGCCCCTGTCAAGCCCGGCGGCCCAGCAGGCGAAACCCCGGAACAGGGAAGAAAAAATTTTTGAAAAAAAAGCTTGACCCAGGGGTAGCGATATCGTATTATTCCCCCCGGGAAGGCAGAGGTTGTACCTCCCAAAATTAGAATCCCCCTTATCTCCAGGTGACTTCACACGTCACCGCAGCTTCTGCCTTCTTCCTTTTTTTCTCTCGTGCAGCTACTTGTGGTGTCTTTCCGCCCGAACCGCCCACCCACCAGCAGAACAAATCAGCACATCCTAATGCGAATATGTTCATGGAGTTCATCGGAAAAGCGCACCTCGCAGACTGACCCCAACCGCAACCTCACCTTCTCCCTTGTGTGCGCGAGCCAACGGTTGTAGTTGTAGTAGGAACGGCGGGGACCCCGCATGGGTCTGAAGCAGTAAAGGAAACCGGCAATGAAGCAACCGTGCCACGCACACGCCACGGTCCTCCGCGGCGCCCTCGTCATCCTCGTCTTCGCAGCCCTCACCGGCTCCTTGGCCGCGCTCAGCGGCTGCCGCGGCCGGGCGGGTCTCCCGCGTCAGCGCGAGACGCCCCCGCCCAAGCCTCTCGGGCCCGTCGAGATACAATGGAGCAGTCCCGGCTCCGTCGTCGAGGGCTTCTTCGATGCCAAGAAGCGCGGCGACTGGCGCAAGGCCTTCGGCTGTTGCGACTTCGCCGAGCGCCTCGGCGCCGACGAGGCCAAGAAGATCCGCCAGGAATGGAAGCAAGACGCCGCCGCCTGGCCCGACAGGTACCGCGACTCCACATGGGTCATTCTCGACGAGGTCATCGACAAAGACATCGCCATCGTCTCGGTCGCCCACGTGCAATGGGTCGGCCCGGGCGCCCTCGACGAAAAACGCACGGGCTTCGAAGAGCTGTGCAAGCTCTACGCCGGCCGCTGGAAAATCACCGAGTTCGTCGTCCCGCCCAAGTAGAGGCCGTCAACGCCGTCTCCAAAACCCAAACAACAGAGAGGAGGCCGCACGATGACGAGAATGCCCCCGACGCTCATTGCCTCTGCGTTGTGCCTCGGCCTCGCGACCCTCACGGCCGGGTGCTTCAAGAGCGCACCCGCGCCCGAGAACGGCAAGACCGTCCCGGACTCCGGTCTGGCAAAGGCACAGGACACAGCCCGCCCCGGCCGGGGCGAGAACTTCTTCGAGCAGGACAAGACCAGGCACTTCCCCGTCCGCTTCCTCGACAAAGACATGATCGAGATCCGCGACAAGTGGCAGCCGGACCAGACCGACGAAGAGCTCGGCTACTTCGTCGGCGACGAGCGCTTCGACGACGTCGTCAAGCTCATCGCCCACCTGGACGACCTCGACGACGCCGCTCTCCAGCGCGGCATCCTCCTCGTCC
>CAZJXV010000272.1:0-5660 GCA_964550015.1 uncultured Verrucomicrobiota bacterium | reverse complement strand
CGGCGCTGGCGCCATCGTCACCGATTCCGACGGCCGCACGTACATTGACTACCTCGCCTCGTGGGGCCCGGTGATCCTCGGCCACGCTCACCCCCGCGTCATCGAAGCGCTTCGCCGCGCGTGCACGGCGGGCACAAGCTTCGGCGCGCCAACCGAAAAGGAAGTGCGTTTCGCCGAGATGATCATCGAGGCGGTCCCCTCCGTCGAGAAAGTGCGCCTCGTCAGCTCCGGCACCGAGGCCGCCATGAGCGCCATCCGCCTCGCCCGAGGTGTGACCGGCCGCGACGCGATCGTCAAGTTCGACGGCTGCTACCACGGCCATAGCGACTGCCTGCTCGTCAAAGCCGGCAGCGGCGGCGCCACCTTCGACGTGCCCGACAGCGCGGGCGTGCCGGCCGACTTCGCCCGGCACACCATCACGCTCCCGTTCAACGATGCAGGCGCGCTCGCCCGGACGCTGGACCGCCGGGGCCGCGGGATCGCGTGCGTCATCCTCGAGCCCGTCTGCGGCAACATCGGCGTCATCCCGCCCGCGCCCGGGTTTCTCGAAGCCGCGCGTGAGGCCTGCACGAGGCATGGCGCGCTGCTCATCTTCGACGAAGTAATCACGGGCTTCCGCGTCGCCTACGGCGGAGCCCAGCAGCGCTACGGCGTTACGCCCGACATCACGTGCCTCGGCAAGGTCATCGGCGGCGGCTTGCCCATCGGCGCGTTCGGCGGCAAGGCGGAGATCATGGACGCGCTGGCCCCGACCGGCAAAGTCTACCAGGCTGGCACCCTCTCGGGCAATCCGCTCGCCGTCACCGCCGGGATGGAAACCCTCACGATCCTGCAGGAACGGGGGACCTACGAGCGGCTCGAGCAGCTCGGCGGCCGGCTGGGCGAGGGACTCACCGCCATCTTCGAGCGGCACGCGATTCCGGCGCGGTGCCTCCGCGTCGGCTCGATGATGTCCTGCTTCTTCACCGGCGAAGAGGTGCTCGACGCCCGGAGCGCCATGACCACCGACGCCGAGCGCTACGCGAAGTGGTTCCACGGCCTCTTGGACCGCGGCGTGTACGTCGCGCCATCGCCCTACGAGGCGGCGTTCGTTTCCCTCGCCCACACAGAGCCGATAATCGACAGGACCCTCGAGATCGCCTCGGACGTCGCGCGGGACATCGCACCATGACTCACGAGGCGCTCGCCTCCGTCATTGAAAACCGAGTCGCGGCCCTGCGCGAGCTCGACGACATCCGCTACCTCACCTACCCCGCGCTCGACGAGCTGCCCGGCGTCACCGCGCTGACCACGCTGCGCGAATCCGGCAGGGCCAACGAGTCTCCCGACGACTTCCTCACCCGCGTCGCCCCATGGCTCGCCCGGGCCGTCGGCGCGCCGGAGGCGTGTTTCATCGCCGGCCGCCAGGTCCACGGCGACCGCCACGTCATCATCACCGCTGATAACATGCCCCGGCCCGGGACGCTCCGCCGCTTCGACGACACCGACGCCCTCATGACCGCGCAGCCCGGCGTCGCTCTGATTGTGCTTACAGCCGATTGTCTTCCCATTTTTCTTGCCGATCCTGCCGCTCGCGCCGTCGGCCTGATGCACGCCGGCAAGGTCGGGACGAGAAAGCAGATCGCCTCGCGAGTCGCCCGCGCGTTCTTCGCACACCTGGGCGCACGGCCCGAGCACACGGTGGCCCTCATCGGCCCGTCGATCGGCGACGGCTGCTACCCACAGCGGCTATGGGAAGAGAACGTGGCGCAACTTGAGGCCGCCGGCATCGGGCGCATCGTCGAGCCCGGCCTCTGCACGCGATGCAACCTCAGCGAGTTCTATTCCTACCGCGCCGAAAAGGGCTTCACGGGCCGGATGCTCTCGGCTATCATCCTCACCGACGCGTAGGCCCGGCGCGTCCGCCGACACGAAGAGGCACACACATGTACGAGCACATCGCACGCAATCTCGATGAGATAGGCCGACGCATCGCCGCGGCCGCGGAACGCTCCGGCCGCCCGGCGGACGACGTCACCCTCGTCTGCGTCACCAAGGGCCGTTCGCTCGATGAAATCCGGGCCGCGCTCGATTGCGGCGTCCCCATCGTCGCGGAAAACCGTGTGCAAGAGGCCGCCCGGAAGGTCCCGGCACTGCCCCACACGGTCATCTGGCACCTCATCGGCCACCTGCAGCGCAACAAGGTCAAACAGGCCATCGAGCTCTTCGACATGATTCACGCGGTTGACAGCCTCCGCCTCGCTGAGGAGATCGAGAAACGCGCCGCCGCCGCGCAGGAGATCGTCCCGGTCCTCATCGAGGTCAACGTCGCGGGCGAAGAATCCAAGTTCGGCGTCACACCCGACGAGGCGCCCGAACTCGCGACAATCATGGACAAGATGCCCAACGTGGACCTCGGCGGCCTGATGACGATGGCCCCGTTCGTGGACGACGCCGAGCAGGTCAGGCCCGTGTTCCGCGCGCTGCGCGAGCTGCGCGACCGCATCCGCGGCGAGCACGGCATCGATCTGCCCAACCTCTCGATGGGTATGACGCAGGACTACGAGGTCGCCGTCGAGGAAGGCGCCACCATGGTCCGCATCGGCACGGCTGTGTTTAGTCAGTGATTAACGGGCGGCAGAATGTTGGATCTCAAGGTGCAGAAGCAGGCCATGCACCTGAAAGTGCGCGTTCAGCCGAAGGCGTCGCGCGACGCCATCCTCGGCGAGCATGACGGCGCGCTCAAGGTGGCGGTGACCGCCGCGCCGGAAAAGGGCAAGGCGAACAAGGCCGTCGCGGAGCTTCTGGCAAAAACGCTCCGCGTGCCGAAATCGAACGTCACGCTCGTCGCCGGAGCTGCCTCTCGCGTCAAGACGTTCGCGATCGCGGGCGCGTCGCGCAACGTCATCGAGGCACTGGCCGAGAAGGAGCAACCATGACCGGGCCGGAGTACTGCAGCCGATGCGGCGGCAAGCTCGGAACGCGCGACATTGATGGGCGGCCGCGCGCCATCTGCGCCGCGTGCGGCGCCATCAGCTACGCCAACCCGGTGCCTGCGGCCGCCGTCGTCATCGTACAGGACGGCAAGATCCTTCTCGTCAAGCGGGCCATCGAGCCGAAGAAAGGGCTCTGGTCCTTGCCCGCCGGCTTCGTCGAGATCGACGAGACGGTCCGCGCCTGCGCCGTCCGCGAGCTCAAGGAAGAGACCGGCCTCGACGTCGAGCTCGACGGCCTTATTGACGCGACCAGCGTCTTCGACGATCCCCGGTACGTGTGCCTGCTCATCGTCTTTTCCGGCCACGTGCTCGGCGGCGAACTCGTAGCCGGCGACGACGCAGCCGAGGTCGCCTACTTCGGTCCGGACGAGCTCCCGCCCATCGCGTTCAGAAACCATGCCCGGGTCATTGAACAGGTACTTCACGAACAGGAGCGGTGAACAGACCCCTACCTTCGACAAGCATGTGGAGGACCGGCCATGTGGGATTGGTTCAAGTCACTTTCGCCCGTCATACAGGCCCTGTTGGCCACGTGCTTTACCTGGGTGCTGACCGCCCTCGGCGCTGCGGTTGTATTTCTCACTAAAAGCATGAGCCGGAAATTGCTCGACGCCATGCTCGCATTCGCCGCCGGCGTCATGATCGCAGCCAGTTGCTGGTCGCTCTTGATCCCGTCCATCGAGATGTCCGTAGGGAAGCGCATCCCGGCCTGGCTGCCGGCCGCCATCGGTTTTCTCATCGGCGGGGTCTTCTTGCGTGTCATTGACAAGATCCTGCCGCACCTGCACCTCAACGCGCCCGACGAGGAGGCCGAGGGCATCCCCACGGCCTGGCGGCGCACCACCCTGCTCGTCCTCGCGATCACGCTGCACAATATCCCCGAGGGGCTCGCCGTCGGCGTCGCGTTCGGCGCCGTTGCCTCCGGCCTGCCGGAGGCGACCCTGCCAGCGGCTGTCGCCCTCGCCCTCGGCATTGGGATTCAAAACTTCCCGGAGGGGATGGCGGTCTCCATGCCGCTTCGCCGCGAAGGGATATCGCGGCTCAAGAGCTTCTGGTACGGCCAGCTCTCCGGCATCGTCGAGCCGGTCGCCGGCGTCGTCGGCGCAGCCGTCGTGCTCATTGCCCGGCCCGTGTTGCCCTATGCGCTCGCCTTCGCCGCCGGCGCCATGATCTTCGTCGTCGTCGAGGAGATCATCCCCGAGGCCGAGCGCAGCGGCAACACCGACATCGCCACCGCCGGCGCCATGATCGGCTTCACCGTCATGATGGTCCTCGACGTCGCGCTGGGCTAAGAGCGCCCTCCTCGAGCGCGCGGCCATCCGAAACAGCCATGGCGCCGTCCGACTCCGGCTACTCGCGAAGCACCGGGCACGTCATGCAATGCACGCCGCCCCTGCCCTTGACGAGTTCCCGACCGGGGATCGTGATCACCTCGCCCCCGCGCGCCTTGATGACCTTCGCGTTCGTCGTAACAAGATCGTAGCCGATGACGCGCCACGGCGCGACTGCCACATAGTTCATGTCCATGTGGGCCGGACCGTCAATCAGCTCGAACTTGAGTTCCGAAAGATAATCGAGAAACCAGACGTGTTCGATGCTTCCGCCGCGGCGCATGACGCGCGTCGGCGAGATCTCAAGCACCGGCCGGTGGACGAACGCGGTTGTCTCGCCCACCACCATGAACAGCCCGTCAATATGGATGTGCCCGTTCGGGAGGTTCACGACGACAAGTTGTTCGATTGAACGCTCAAGCGCGCAGGAGGCAAGCTGGCCGATCGCGTCCTCGTTCGCGCGGTCGCACAAGCTCACGTAGCCGATGGCATCATTCAGAAACCCGTTTCCGCCGCCTTCAAGGTAACCCGGATACTTGATTTCGCCGAGTATCGGAATGCCGAGCCTCCTGAAGCACGCCGCAACAACCCAGCCGTCCCACTGCCTGCCCTTGAGGTGCGGATTCATGACGACGGCCCCATCGCGGTACACCGTCGCCATGTCGCGCATGTACGTCAGGTTCGGCCTGCGAGAAATATAGCGCAGCGCCTCGTCGTGGCCCTTCAATACGTCCGTCAGGAACACGATCTCCACCCCCTGCGAGGCGAACGCGCTCACCATCTGGTCGTAGTCGGCAAGGAACTTTTCCGGCTCAATCGTGGCTTCGATATTGAAGTAGGACTGACTGTCCCGGCGGACCCAGCGGAGGTCACCGGGGTCCGGCCGATGGAGAAGGAGTGTACGGAGTGGTCGTACTTCGCTTTGTGCGCCAAATCTCATTGGGATGCTCGCTTGTCTTCCCCGGATCCCGCCACAGTTATCAGACTTCAACGTCCAGCAACAACTGCCTGTAATAGAGATAGTTCTCCCACGAGACATCGGGAGGGAAGGCGTGATCGCAGCCCGGGACATACCCGCCCTCTTGCATCAACGGGATTTTCTCGTCAACCATCTGCTTGATGGCGCGCTTGTCGCTCGCAAGAACGCGCTTGTCCATTCCGCCGCCGATCAGCAAGTCCCGGCCGAACTTCTTTCGGAGTGCGACCACGTCCATGCCCGCCGCGACTTCCATCGGATAGATGAAGTTGATGCCGACGTCGAGCCAGCACGGGATAAGCTCCTCGACGTTCCCGTCACTGTCCAGAATGAAAACGTCTATGCCCGCCTGCCGCAGCCGCTCGGTGATCCGCCCGT
>CAZJXV010000271.1:0-5734 GCA_964550015.1 uncultured Verrucomicrobiota bacterium | reverse complement strand
CACGTTCAAAGGGCTTCCTCAACACAGGTGATGGGAAGCTGCACTTATGTCAGTTATTTCCGGGACGCGATACTAGCGCGGGTGCGCCTCGCGGCGGTGTGTCCGGTGGAACATGGGCGCCGTTGGCTGCGTCAAATAAGGTCGGGCAGCCGGACCCAACCGCAACCGATCGAGAGGTGGCCGGGGATGCGCAGCGTCTTTCCTTCCCGTACGTTCCACTTTCCTTTGAAGAATGAGGCAAGGTTCGTGGCGGCACACGGGCCGTTTCGTGTTACGGACCCAATCAAGGAGGCGTGATCATGAAAACGATGGTGACGTTGCTGTGTGTGGGCGTGGCGGTGCTGGCGCTGTGCTTGGCCGGAGGCGCCCCGGCCGGTGGTGGGCCGGGCGAAAAGGCGCACGTGAAGGCGGGC
Source organism: uncultured Verrucomicrobiota bacterium (assembly GCA_964550015.1). Lineage (GTDB taxonomy): Bacteria > Auribacterota > JABMQX01 > JAFGEW01 > JAFGEW01 > CAZJXV01. The sequence continues at coordinate 5,321 of CAZJXV010000271.1, read as the reverse complement.
GACTACACGCTGTCGGGGCCCTACACGCACAAGAACATCACGGTGTTTCTCGTCCACGGAGCGGACACGATCAAGGGTAAGAAGTTCCTCACCCTCCAGGAGGCCCTGAAGAAGGGCGTCGTGATCGTGTACGAGACGGGCGACGTGCAGAAGCTCACGATCGAGAACAAGTCGGCGGGCGAGTACGTGTACGTTCAGTGGGGCGAGATCGTCAAAGGCGGCAAGCAGGACCGCGTGATCCGTTACGATCTCGTGCTCAAGCCCAAGTCCGGCAAGGTGCCGCTCGCTTCGTTCTGCGTGGAGCACGGCCGCTGGACCGGTCGCGGCAACGAAGCGGTGACAAACTTCGAGTCCTCCGGCTCCGCTCTGGCGACAAAGGAGCTAAAGCTCGCGACAAAGAAAAGTGGCTCTCAGCAGAAGGTCTGGTCGGGCGTCGCCAAGGTCCAGAACGACCTTGCCCGGAACGTCGGCGGCTCGGTGAAAGGCGGGGAATCGCCGAGCAGCCTGCAGCTCACGCTGGAAAACAAGAAAGTGCAGGCGGCGGCGGCGGCGTACGTCAAGCAGCTGGCGCCGATCGTCGAGGGCAAAGAGGACGTGGTCGGCTTCGCGTTCGCCATCAACGGCGAGGTGAACAGCGCCGACGTCTACGCGTCGGGCGCGCTGTTCAGGAAGCTGTGGCCGAAGCTGATCGAGGCGAGCGCGATCGAGGCCATTGCCGCGTATGAGAAGGGCAAGGCGTTCGAGGCCGCGACGGCCGAGGACGTGAAGGCCTGCCTGCTGGATGCGGACAAGGCCCGGGCCGTCGAGGAGGACATCGCGCCGCACATCAGAATGAGGACGAGGGAGACGGCCGAGATGATCCTTTTCGAGACGGAGTCCACCGACGGCGAGCCCGCCGTCGTGCACAGGGGCTACGTCAACAAAGAGGAGTAGGCGGCCGGTTGTTGGCCGTGCTGCGAGTTGCCGGCGTGGCGGCCGAGTGCAGGTTCAGGACGACGCGAGCGCGATGGCACGGCCGAAGGCTATTCTCTAGTTGTCGTCTGTTGGATCGGTAGGGATGACTCGCTCCACCGGACAATGCGCACTTGGTCCGGTCCGAGACTGACACGGGCGACGATGCGGTGCCTGAAGAGGATGGATGCGCCCTTGCGTGCTTGGCCTGTCGATGTGATCTGCCTTTCGTTCTCCCCGATCGAGAGGACGTTTGTCGAAAACGATCCAGTGTCAAAGGCCACATCGCTCTCCCCTGCGAATTCGGCGTCCGCGGCGAGCTCGACAATCGCTTTTTCGACGCCGGATTCAGCGATGCGGTACGCCTTTTCGCGAACCACGTCGTTGCGCACGATTTTCTGGCCCAGGGCCGCGGTGAGGACGGCGGCACCGCTGACGGAAGAGGCGACGGCCAGGATCACGACAGCGAGCACCAGCACGCTCCCACGTTCGCCTTTTCGGGGTTGACTATTCATGTTTCCTCGCAGCCACAAACGAGTAGACGGTCGGTTTACTCTTGTACATGCGGTTTTTGGGCGCGGTGATCGTGCAACGGACCGTGCCGTTCCGGCCGGTGGGCGAGCGGTCGAAGCGGTCGAAGACCACGGACTCCATGTCCTTGAGCAGGACCCTCTCGGGATCGGGGCCAGGGTCACCGTCATCAAGAACGGTCTTGCGCACAAGGCTTTTTGCGTCCCGGCCGACGAGTGTATAGATGACGACGTACGAGTCGGTCGTCCGGTCTTCGATCGTGTGTGCCAGCGGGATCCTGCATATCAAGGTTGACTCGTCCGCCGTGTACGACGCGTGCTCGTCGGGCAGGGCGATGGCGCGCCGGACGTCCTGCACAATGCGCCGCTGTGCTCGCTCGACGCCGAGAAGGAGCTGGACCTGCCGGTTCTCTTTCCTCAGGTAGCCGAGCAAGGGGTAGTAGGCGGTATAGACGGCTGCGGCAATCACGCCGAAGATGGCCATATAGGTGAGCATCTCAATAAGCGTCGCTCCGGTCGGGGTGCTCGTCCGTCTCATGGCGTCCTCTTTGCCTTGAGCACCGAGAGCGAGAGCTCTCGGGTGCGCCGTTTCTCGTTCCATCGCACGGTCACGGTGATCTGTTTCAGGGCCTCGTTTTCGTTGAACTGTTCGACGCGCACCGTGCCGGCGAAGTCTTTCAGTTGCGTACCGAGCGGTGATGTGAAGTCGTCGCCGTCGCCGGACGTGACGTGAAGGTCATCGAAGGGGAGGTGCTTCAATGTCTCGAGATGATTCGACGTGATTTGCCTCGCAAGAAAGGCGTTGTGGGCCGCGCGGACGTGGTCCGAGCACGCGAAGATAATTGAAGTGGTCACCGCCATGAGGACCGCGATCAGGAAGACGGCGGTGGCCAGTTCTGCCAGGAGGAAGCCGTTTTTACTTCGTGTCATTCTTCTTGAACACCTTGTGCATCATGATCCGATAGAGTTCTTCGAGCGAGGTGACGCCCCGGGCGGCCTTGCGCATGCCGTCCGTCTTGAGGGGGACCATCTTCTCGCTCACGGCCTGGTCGTGGATCGCATTCGTCGTGGCCCGCGCGAGGAGAAGCTGCCTGATGCGTTCCGACACGAGGAGCAGTTCGGCGATGGCGGTGCGGCCCGCATAGCCGGTGTTGTTGCAGCGGGCACAGCCGACGGGCGAGAAATACGCTCGCGCTTCATCGCCGGTGAGGCGGAACTCGTCGAGCACGCGCGGCTCCGCGCGGGACGGTGCCTTACAGGAGTTGCAGAGCACTCGGACGAGCCTCTGCGAGAGGACGCCGGTGATGGAGGACGCGATGAGAAACGGTTCAATGCCCATCTCGATGAGCCGGGTGAACACGCCGGCGGCGGTGCCGCAGTGGATGGTGCTGATCACGAGGTGGCCGGTGAGCCCGGCCTGCGTGGCGATCTGCGCCGTGTCAGGGTCGCGGATCTCGCCGATCATGAGGACTTCGGGATCGAGCCGCAGCGCCGAGCGGAGTGCCGAGGCGAAGGTCAGTCCGCCGTGCGGGTCAATTTGGGTCTGGCTGATGGTCTTGAGGTCGAACTCGACGGGGTCCTCGATGGTGATGATGTTGGCAATGTTCCGGCGATGCTGCGTGATCCAGTTGAGCGCGGAGTAGATCGTCGTCGTCTTGCCGCTGGAGCTCGGCCCTGTCAGGAGAAGCATGCCCTGGGGGTTTTCGAGGAGGCGCAGGATGTTGGCCGTGACGTCGGCGTCGAAGCCGAGCGAATGGACGTCGAGCAGGACCTTCGAGGAGTCGAAGATGCGGATGACCACCTTCTCGCCGTGGATCGTCGGGAAGGTGGCGACGCGGTATTCGATATCGTTCCTCGCCGCGGGGACGTCCTTGACGATGCGTCCTTCCTGGGGCGTGTTGCGGCGGTATACGACGAGGTTGGCGAGCACCTTCAAGCGGGCCACGAGGTTGTCCTTGATCGTCCCGTCGAGCCGGCCGACTTCGTAGAGAAGGCCGTCGCGCCTGTGGCGGACGATCATGCCGTGCTCGACGGGATCGAAGTGAATGTCGCTCGCGCCGGCGGCGACGCCGTCCTCAATCAAGCGCCCGACGAGCTGCGTTACGTCCTGTTCGTCCGCCTTCATGGGTCTCATTGCCGCTCCTACGGTTCAGGCTGCGTCCCGTATCCTCACAGAAGACTTTGAATCAGGCCGGTCACCAGGGCGAAGAACGAATAGCCCAGTACGCCTATGACGATACCGAGCCAGATCATAATCAGCGGTGGCATGACGTTGACGATGACCGAGAGTTTCGCGTCGCCGCGCAGCGAATATATGCCGGCCAGGTCTCTGAGCGGGTCCTGGAGATTGCCCTGGGCCTCGCCGGTCGCCATGAGCCACTGGAACGTGTCCGGGAAGTAGCGCACGGCGCGAAACGCGTCCGTAAACGACGTGCCGGCCTGAAGGGCCGGAAACAGTCTTCTCATCGCGGCCCTGTAGCGAAGCGACCACGAGAGGTCACCGGTGGCGTTTTCGATTTCTTCGAGCGGAAGGTTCGCCTTGATCATAACTCGCAGCGACGTGGCGAAGCGAGCGAGCAGGAGGCTCTTCTGGGCCGGTCGGTGGTAGGTGATGTCAAACACGAGGAGAATGCCCAGCGTGCCGAGCACGGCCACGAGCGGCAGGAATCGCAGGTTGCTCCAGAGCCAGGGTGCGGAGGGAGAGGCGGACGACGCAGTGCGGAAAGACTCGTCAGAGAAGTTGCCAAGCACCACGGACATTTTTGGCACCACATAGTACGTCAGGAAAGCCACAACCGGCACCAGGTACACAAGCAGCCGCGCCGGAACGAGAATGGCCAGGAAGACCTTATCACCTGCCAGACCGGGTCGGCGGGCGAAGTCGACGAGAGACGTCATGGTTTCGGCAAGGGAGCCGCTCTTCTCGCCCGCGCTGACCATGCTGACGTAACTGCCGTGAAAGTACATGGGATGCGCGTACAGTGCGCTTGAGAACGCGGCGCCCTGCTCCATGCGCTTCAGGATGTCGAGAAGGACCTTCTTGAAGAAGCCGTAGGGCATTTCAGACACAATTGCGGAAAGCGCCTCGGCCTCGCGCAGGCCGGCCTTGAGCAGCATCGAGAACTGGCGCGTGAACTCCCGCACTTTTCGGCCGCGCCTTCGGTCGCCGAACAACGCTGCCAGGACAAGCTTGAACATGGATGCAGCCTCCTATTCGACGCCGGACATCATGCGGATCAGGAAGATCAGGGGTTGAAACAGCAGGCGTGAACAAAGAATGACAAGGAGAGCCACAAGAACCAGCACAACGGCGTCGATCCAGTACGCGGCACGCCGGGCGCGGTTGTGCAGGTTTGCGGCGAAGATCTCTGCTGCGCTATGGAGCTCCTCGTGGGGCGCTTCTCGCTTCTCGCCGACGGACACCATGAAGGTGAGCATCGGCCCCAGGATGCGCTCCGATGACATGGCGTCGCTCATTTTCCGGCCCGCTTCGACGGCGCGCTGCATCCTGGCGCAGCTCTTTCCCATTGTCGCGCTGGGCGAGCATTGACCCGTGAGATACAGCGCGTCACCGACAGGGATGTCCGACCGGATAAGGAGACCGAGCGTCTCACAGAAGCGGGTCAGGAGCGACAGCCTGTAACACTTGCCGTAGACGGGGATCGTCAGCTTGATTCTGTCAAGGACCGCTTGCCCCTTCTGCGTGACGCGTAAGGCAAGCCAGACCACGACCAGCAAGGCCACAAGGCCGACAAAGCCGATGACGATGAACGGCATGTGTCTTGCCAGGAAAAGATGCGCTTGGGTCCAGGAACTCCTGCTGCCATAGAGTACCGCCTC
>CAZJXV010000270.1:0-5792 GCA_964550015.1 uncultured Verrucomicrobiota bacterium | reverse complement strand
AGGAACCTCGCCGCTTCCTGCACGTCCTTGTCCCCGCGGCCCGACATGTTGATCACGACGATCTGTTCCGGCCGCATCCCCGGCACCACCTTGAACGCGTGCGCAACCGCGTGCGCGCTCTCCAGCGCCGGCATGATGCCTTCGAGCTCGCTGCACCGCTTGAACCCCTCGAGCGCCTCCTCATCCGTCACCGACGTGTACTCGATACGCCCCGCGTCGCGCAGGTACGCGTGCTCCGGGCCGACGCTCGCGTAATCGAGCCCGGCCGAAACCGAGTGCGTCCGGCTGATCTGGCCCGCCTCGTCCTGCAGCACGAAACTGTACGTCCCCTGCAGCACGCCGAGCGTGCCGCCCGCGAACCGCGCCGCGTGCTGCCCGATCTCGGGCCCGCAGCCGCCCGCCTCGACGCCGATCATCCGCACGCCTTCGTCACCGAGAAAATCGTAGAAAAGGCCGATCGAGTTGCTCCCGCCGCCCACGCACGCCAGCAGCACGTCCGGCAACCGCCTTTCCTGCTCGAGGATCTGCGCGCGCGTCTCCCGGCCGATGACGCGCTGGAAATCGCGCACGATCATCGGGAACGGGTGCGGCCCGAGCACGCTGCCGAGCACGTAGTGGGTCGTGCGCACGTTGGTCACCCAGTCGCGCATCGCCTCGTTGATCGCGTCCTTGAGCGTGCGGCTCCCGGCGTCCACGGGCGTCACCTTCGCCCCGTGCAGGCGCATGCGGAACACGTTGAGCGCCTGGCGGCGCATGTCCTCCGTGCCCATGTACACTTCGCACTCCAGGCCCAGCAGCGCGGCGGCGGCCGCCGTCGCCACACCGTGCTGGCCCGCGCCCGTCTCGGCGATCACGCGCGGCTTGCCCATCCGTCGGGCGAGCAGCCCCTGGCCCACCGTGTTGTTGATCTTGTGCGCACCCGTATGCGCCAGGTCCTCGCGCTTGAAATACACCTTCGCGCCGCCAAGCTGTTTCGTCAGCCGTTCTGCGAAGTAGAGCGGCGTCGGGCGCCCGGCATACTGCCGCAAGATGGCGTCGAGCTCCTTCTGGAACGCGGGATCGTCGCGGCACTCGACGTACACGCGCTCGAGCTCCTCGAGCGGCGACACCAGCGTCTCGGGCACAAACCGCCCCCCGTACGGGCCGAACCGCCCGCGCCCATCGGGGACTGCGCCCGCATATGAAGCCCCTTCAGTCACTCAGCGCTCCCTTTGCACGTGCGATGAATGCGCGCACCTTCTCGTGGTCCTTCCGGCCGGGGGACGCCTCGACGCCGCTCGACACGTCCACGCCGTACGGCCGGATGCGGCCCACCGCCTCGGCCACGGTGTCCGGCGTCAGCCCGCCTGACAGCAGCACCGGCAACCCGGCGGCCACCACCGGCAGCGCCAGGTCCCAGTCGAACGTCCGCCCCGTGCCCCCGTGCGCGCCTTCGACGTACGTGTCCAGCACATACGCGCTCGCCTTATACGCCCGGAGCGCCCCGACGTCAATCTCGCCGCGCACTCGCACGGCCTTGAAACACGGCACCTCGACGAGCTCCAAGAACCCCGGCCCCTCCGCGCCGTGCAGCTGCACCACATCAAGCGGCACCTCGCGCGCAAGCCGGTTGACCGTCTCAGCCGCCTCATTGACAAACACGCCCACCGTTCTGACCGGTTCCGGAACCTGCGCCGCGATCGCCCGCGCGGCGGCAACCTCGACGTACCGCGGCGTCCCCGGCACGAAGATCAAGCCGATGGCATCGGCGCCCGCCTCGACGGCTACGCGCGCGTCCTCGGCGTTCGTAATTCCACAGACTTTCACAAACAGATCGCTCATCCTTCAGCCCGCAGCGATCTCAGCTTTGCCCCGGCGTCCGCCGCGCGCACGAGCGACTCGCCCACCAGCACCGCATGCGCGCCCGCGTCCCGTGCCGCCCTGACCGTCTCGGCCGAGTCGAACCCGGACGCGCTGATAATCACCCGGTCGCCTGGGATCTTCGGCGCCAGTCGCCGCGTCACCCCCAGGTCCACCTCGAAGGTCCGCAGGTCCCGATTGTTGATCTGGATGATCCGGCAAGGCGTCTCGAGCGCAACCGCCAGCTCTGCCTCGCTGTACACCTCGATGACCGCCGCCAGCCTCAGCGCCCGTGCCGTGCCCGCAAACTCCTCGATCTCCTCGCGCCCGAGCACGGCCGCAATCAACAGCACCGCGTCCGCGCCGTGGGCCGCCGCCTCCAGCACGTGGTACGTGCTCGTCGTGAAGTCCTTCCTGAGCAGCGGCGCCCTCACCCCGCTCCGCCGGACCTGCGCCAGGTCCGCCAGGCTGCCCTGGAAGTACCTCTCGTCCGTCAGCACGCTGATAGCGTCGGCGCCCCCCTCCTCGTAGGCCCGGGCAATTGCCGCCGGGTCGAAGTCCGCCCGAAACACCCCCTTCGACGGCGACGCCTTCTTCACCTCGGCGATCAGGTTGACCCCCAGCGGGTTCGCCTTGCCGACCGCCGCCTCGAAATCGGCGTACACCGCCCGCTCGCCGATCATCTCTCGCAGGCGCTCTTCGGGCACGGCCCGGCGCACGCCCGCCAGCTCCTCGCGCTTGTGGGCGACGATCTCGTCCAGAATTGTCCCGCCGGTCGTCATATCCTCAGGTCCCGTACCCCCAAACGACCTTATTCTAGGGCAACGCGGAGCTGGTGTAAAGCCGGCACAGCGCCTGCCCTGCAGGGTCCGAAACAGGATAACGGGCTGGGCAGAACGAGAAGAACCCAGTTCATCCCGTTATCCTGTCCGAAATCCCGTCCCGACCTCACTCTTGACTTGGGGCCGCGTCTTGGTAACATGCGAGCCTCGAACGAATGGGGCAGGCAGCAACTCGAGGGTCATGATATGGCTCTGATCGTACACAAATACGGCGGGACGTCGCTCGGCGATCTCAACAAGATCCGCCACGTGGCACAGCGCGTCGCCGCGGCCAAGGACCAGGGCGATGACGTCGCCGTCGTCGTCTCGGCCATGGCCGGCGAGACCGACCGCTTGATCCGGCTTGCCTACGAGATCAATCCCGATCCCCCGCCGCGCGAGGTGGACATGCTCGCCAGCACCGGCGAGCAGGTTTCCGCCGCCTTGCTCGCCATGGCCCTCAACGCGATGGGCTACCCGGCGATCTCCTTCACCGGCGGCCAGGTCGGCATGCTCACCATCGGCGTCCACCGCAAGGCGAAGATCCGCGAAATCAGCGCCGAGCGCGTCTTCGAGAAGCTGCGCGACGGCATGATCGTCATCATCACCGGCTTCCAGGGCGTGGACATCCACGGCAACATCACTACCCTTGGCCGCGGCGGCTCCGATACCTCCGCCGTCGCCATCGCCGCCGTGCTCAAGGCCGACCTGTGCGAAATCTACACCGACGTGGACGGCGTCTACACCGCCGATCCCCGCATCGTACCCACCGCCCGCAAGCTGGATACGATCTCGCACGACGAGATGCTCGAAATGGCCACGCTCGGAGCCAAGGTGCTCCAGAGCCGCTCCGTCGAGTTCGCCAAGAAATATGACGTACCCCTCAAGGTGCGCTCAACATTCACCAACGACCCAGGAACGCTCATTGCCGAGGAGACCGGCCACATGGAACAAACTACCATCAAGGGTGTCACCCTCCTGCGCGACCAGGCGCGGGTCAACGTGCTCGACCTGCCCAACGTCCCCGGCATCGCCGCGAAAATCTTCAAGGCCATCGCCGACGAGCACGTCAACGTCGACATGATCGTCTTGACCGAGAACAACTACGGCGGCACGGACATCTCGTTCACCCTTGGCATCGGCGACCTCAAGGCCGCCCACGAAACCACCCAGCGCATCTGCAGCGACGTCTCAGCCAAGGGCGTCACCGTCGAGGAGGATGTCGCCAAGATCTCCGTCGTCGGCATCGGCATGCAGAGCCAACCCGGCGTGGCCGCCGACGTCTTCGACGCGCTCGGCTCGAACGGCATCAACATCGAAATGATCAGCACCTCCGAGATCAAGATCTCATGCCTCATCAGCAGCAAGGACGCCGATCACGCCATGCGCGTCATTCACGACCGCTTCAAACTCGGCGAACCCCAGGTCGCGACCGAAGAGGTGACCTAGGCCCGACGCCGCACGACGCACGACACAGCGCCCATGGATATTCCGAAACAATACGCACCCGCCGACGTCGAGCACCGGATCGCCCGGTTCTGGGACGAGCACGACGCCTTCGCCGCCGACCCCGCGCGCGGCGGCGAGAGCTACTGCATCGTCATCCCGCCGCCCAACGTCACCAACGTGCTGCACATGGGCCAGGCACTCAACAACACGCTCCAGGACGTCCTTGTGCGCTGGCAGCGCATGCGCGGCCGCAACACGCGCTGGGTCTACGGCACCGACCACGCCGGCATCGCCACCCAGAACGTCGTCGAGCGCGCCCTCGCCGACGAGGACCTCGGTCGCGACGACCTGGGCCGAGACGGCTTCCTCGAACGCGTCTGGCAGTGGTGCAACGAAAAGGGCGGCGCCATCACCGAGCAGCTCAAGCGGCTTGGCTGCTCACTCGACTTCGCCCGCGAGCGCTTCACCATGGACGAAGGCCTCTCCAACGCCGTGCAGGAGGTCTTCATGCGGCTCTTCGCCAAAAACCTTATCTACCGCGGCAACTACATCGTCAACTGGTGCCCGCGATGCTGCACCGCCCTCTCCGACGAGGAGGCCGAGCACCTCGAGCACGACGGCAAGCTCTGGTACATCCGCTACCCCGTTGAAGGCAGCAAAGATCCCATCGTCGTCGCCACCACCCGGCCCGAGACCATGCTCGGCGACGTCGCCGTGGCGCTCAACCCGGCCGACAAGCGGCTCAGCGACCTGCAGTCAAAAACCGTCGTCCTGCCGATCCTCAACCGGAAACTTCAGGTCATCGCCGACGAGTTCGTTGACCCCAAGTTCGGCACCGGCATCGTCAAGGTCACCCCGGCCCACGACCCCAACGACTTCATGATGGGCCAGCGCCACGGCCTCGAACCCGTCAACGTCATGACCGAAACCGGCGAAATGAACGAGAACGCCGGGCCGTATGCCGGCATGGACCGCTTCGTCTGCCGCTCCCAGCTCCTCGACGACCTCGACGCCCAGGGCCTCATCGAAAAGACCGAGCCACACACCCTGAGCATCGGCGAGTGTTACCGCTGCCACACCATCGTCGAGCCGAGGCTCTCCAAGCAGTGGTTCGTCAAGATGAAGCCGCTCGCCGCGCCCGCGATCAAGCCCGTCGAGGACGCCACCATCCGATTCCACCCAAAGCGCTGGACAAAGGTCTACCTCGAGTGGATGAACAACATCCGCGACTGGTGCATCTCACGCCAGATATGGTGGGGCCACCGCATCCCCATCTTCTACGCCAACGACTCCGACGAGCCCATCGCCGCCCGCACCGAGGCCGAGGCGCGCGAAAAGGCCGGCGGCGCGCCCGTGCGCCAAGATCCCGACGTCCTCGACACGTGGTTCTCCTCGTGGCTCTGGCCCTTCTCGGTGATGGGCTGAGTTCCAGGAAAAGTCTTCCATGCCGGTTTCCATCCAGATGCCCCGTTCGGTCCCCTGTTCACCGGGGTAGGCCCGGCACCGGAACACCTTGGTGCAGATTCCGGCAAACAGATCCAGGTTTTGCTCGGCCGTTTCCAGGGCTTGAAGCAGACATTCCATCACTTCTGCCGGGCTGGACAAACGGGGGGTGGCGTCGCTGCCGCTGCGGACCCAGATTCCTTTGCCGTGGGGATCGATGCGGGCCGAGGCGTCCGTTCC
>CAZJXV010000269.1:2163-5802 GCA_964550015.1 uncultured Verrucomicrobiota bacterium | reverse complement strand
TGCCCGCAAACAGCACGTCGGCCTTGCCCGAGAGCACCCGGTCGCGCGTGGCGCAAAACGCCTGCGTCCGCTCGAACTGCTCCCACGCATCGGTGCAGTCGTACACCACCGCCGCCTCGCCCAGCCGCCCGACGAGGTATTCCGACATCGGCGCGTAAAACCACAGCACGAAGTCTTGAAACGCGAGCTGCCGGATCCGGCGCCGCACAAGCCGCAGAATCCGCGCCTCGTTGATCAGACGCACCAGCGGGATCGCCCGCCCGAACGGAAGCATCAGCGGCGAATACACCCACAGGTTGCTCTCGACCCACCGAAACGGCTTCCAGTTGCGCTCGCTCGGCTTGCTCAGGAGGTGCGCGACCGAGATCGGCCGCACAAACAGCACCCGGTGCGTGCGCGCAAACCGGCTCATGAGCTGCTGCGGCCGCGCCCACACGCCGTGCCACGAGTGTTGTGCGATACAGACGATGTCAAACGATTTCACTGCCGGCCTCCTGTTTCACTGCCACGCTCCTGCGCTCGGCCCACATTCGGTTTGACTCCGCGCTCCGCCTGTGCTAGCAGTGCGCCGTGCGGCGCCGCATTCCTCGTCGAGCAACGCCGGCGGCCGCACATCGGTCCGCAATCGTTCAATGAGGGCCAGACCGGTGAAGTCCGAAAACCTTCTTGTTGCGTTTCTCCTCGCGCTGCTCCCGGCCACGGGCGTCCACGCCGCCACGGCCGTCGACGCCGCCGACGGCGCGGACGCTTACGAGCAGGCGCTCGAGCACTTCAAGCTCGACCGCTACGCCGAGGCGATCACCGAGCTCACCGCGCTCCTCAAGGCCGATCCCGGCAACGCCCGCGCCACGCTGCTGCTCGCGCGATCGCACCTCGAGCACTACCTCGCCGAGCAGAAGGCGTCCGACCTCGCCGAAGCCAAGCGGCTCGCTGCGACGCTCGGCGACCTCATCAAGGGCACCGCCGACCTTGCCTACCTCGAGGGCAAGATCGCCTTCGCCACCGGCGACACCAAGACGGCCGAGACCCGCTACCGCGCCGGGCTCGAAACCGATCCCGACCACTCGCTCTCGGCCAACAGCCTCGCCATCGTGCTCAACGCGCAGGACAAACGGGCCGACGCCCTCGTCCTGCTCGACGAGTTCGTCACCCGCCACCCGCACGACGCCGTCGCCCTCTACAACCTCGGCTGCCTGCTCGCCCTCGAGGGCGACACCGAGAAGGCCGCGCTGCGCTACCGCCAGGCCGTGGACGAGCGGCCGTGGTTCGCCTCGCCCCACAACAACCTCGGCTGCCTCGCCTTCCGGCAGGGCAAGCTCGACGACGCCGCGCGCGCCTTCACCAAGGTGACCACGCTGCGGCCCGACTCGCCGCTCGGCTGGCACAACCTCGGCTGCGTCCGCGAAAGCCAGGGCAACTACCCCGAGGCCATCGCCGCTTTCGCCAAGGTCGCCGAGCTCCGGCCCGGCGCCACCTTCGGCTACGCGCGCCTCGGACACGCCTGCGAGCTCGCCGGCGACTACGACCAGGCCGTGCGCGCGCTCGAGCGTCTCGCCTCGCTCCGGCCCGAGGCGGCCGACGTCCGGTTCCGCATCGGCTACCTCGACGAGCAGCTCGGGCGGCTCGCCGAGGCCGAAGCGGCCTACAAGCAGGTGCTCGTCATGCGGCCCGCCTCGGCCACCGCCTACACCAACCTCGGCAACGTCTACCTGCGACGCGGCGACACGGCCCGCGCCATCGAAACCTACGAGCGCGCCATCGAGGTCAACCCCGCCTACGCGGGCGCCTACTACAACCTCGGCACGGCCCTGCTCGAAGCCGCACGCTACGACGAGGCGCTCGAACAGCTCAACACGGCCGTCCGCCTCAAGTCCGACGACGCCCGCGCCTACAACAACCTCGGCAACGTCCACTTCATGCAGGGCCGGCTCAGCGAGGCCGTTGACGCCTACGCCCTGGCCGTCAAACACGCGCCCGACGAGGCGCTGTTCCGCTCGAACCTCGGCACCGCGCTCTATCACGCGAACAAGCTCGACGCCGCGGCCCAGGCCTTCGAGAAAGCCATCGCCCTCGAGCCTGCGCTCTTCGACGCCCGCTACAACCTCGGCCTGCTCCGCTACAGCCAGCAGCGCTACGACGACGCGGCCGTCCAGCTCGTCGAGGCGGTCGCCCTCTCCGAGACCGCCCCGGCGCGCAACAGCCTCGCCAACGCCCTGTTCATGGCCGGCCGCACGGACGCGGCCATCACGTCGTATCAAAGAGCCCTCGAGCTCGATGCCCGCTACCTGCCGGCCTGCAAAAACCTCGGCGCCGCCTGCATGGCGAAGGACGACTACCGCCGCGCCATCGAGGCCTATACAGAAGCCGTCGAGCACGAGCCCGACAATGCAGAAAACTTCTACCGCCGCGGCCTCGCCTACGAGCGGGCCGCCATCTCCGACAAGGCCTCGGCGGACTATACGCTCTATCTCCGCATGGCCCCCGACGGGCCCCATGCCGACGAGGTCAAGGACCGCCTGAAGAAGCTCCCGCCGGCTGCGAACTAGCCGACAGCGGCCGGTCGAGCGTCCGCACGAAGTGGTAGCAGACACACCGCGCGTACGTCCGCATGGACAGCAGCACCCGGTCCTCGAGCAGCTCCGACGCCCCCGGATCCACCACGTCGTAGTAGTACTGCCGCGCCAGGTTCGCGACCGCCAGCTCGCTCGTGTCGAGCGTCTCGTCAACGGTCCACACCACGCGCCCGGTGCGCGCGTCAATCATGAACACCCGCAGGCCGATGGCCACCGGCCTGTACGGCTCGTACTCGACGATCTCGCCCACGACCACCGCATCCACGTTGAGCGTCTCGCCGAGCAACCGCGCCTCGACCGCGTCGAACTTCGACCGCGCCGCCGCCAGCCGCGCGATCGGCATGTCAACCCGGGGCGCCGTCACGTCGAACCGCCTCGTCTTCCTCAGCTCGAGCGCGAACGCCTCCGTCAGCCGCTCCGACGCCTCCGCGTAGCGGCTCCGGTCAACAAACGGCAACACGGCCACGCGCCGGATGCCGAGCGCGTCGAAGCGTGCGTCGCGCGACCAGTTCGTGACTGCGTGCTGCGGCGAGAAGGTCAGCCGCGCCCGCCGCCGCGTGGTCTCGAAGCACGCGGTCTGCAGGCACGCCGCCGCGGTCAGAACGACCCAGAATGCTCGGAATCTCATGCGACTTCCTCCCGGCCGGTCATTACGCGGTGATGTCTATGTGATGGTCGGGATCGTCCGTGACCCGCTCGGGCGAAGGGGCCGACTCCTCGCCCCGTTCCTTTGTGTCCTCGTCCGGGGCCTCACGTTCCTGGCCCTCGCGTGCGTGCTTCTTGCCCTCCCCGTCGCGCACCTTGACCCCCTGTTGGTCCTGCTCGGCGTGCTGGACCTGCTTCTCGCGGACCTTCTCGAGCTTGTCGAGCTCGGCGGCAAACGCCTGCTTGTCGCCGATGTGCTGCTCCTTCGCCGTCTCCTGCATCTGCTCGGCGATCTGCGTGCGGGCGAGCGTATGCTGGTAATTGACCGGTTCAACCATGTCGGCACCATGCCGCCCTGCGGCCCCTTGCCGCCCTGCGGCCCCTTGCCGCCCTGCGGCCCCTTGCCGCCCTGCGGCCCCTT
>CAZJXV010000269.1:0-2063 GCA_964550015.1 uncultured Verrucomicrobiota bacterium | reverse complement strand
GCCGCCCTGCGGCCCCTGCCGGCCTGCGGCCCCGGCCGCGCGACTACTCCTTGCCCACCTGGCCGGCACGCGCCAGCGCCCGCACCGGCGACTCGGAGCGCCGCAGCTTCCCACCAAGCCGCGTCAGCGCCTTCGTGTGTATCTGCGAGACACGCGACTCGGAAATGCCGAGCACCTCGCCGATCTCCTTGAGCATGAGCTGCTCGTAGTAGTACAGCGCAATCACGATCCGTTCCTGCTCCGGCAGGTCCTGGATCGCTTGCGCCAGCACCCCCCGCTTCTCCTTCGTGTCCACCGCGGCCAGCGGCGACGGCTGGCTCTCGTCGTGGATCGAGTCAATCATGCTCACCGCCTTGCGGTCGTCGTCATTCGGGTTGAGCAGCTCGTTCAACGACAGGAACGCCACCGAGCGCTCCTCGTTCATCAGTGCGCCCAGCTCGTCCACGTTGATCCCGAGCTTGGCCGCCACCTCATCGTCGCGTGCGGGCCGGCCGAACTCCTGCTCGAGGTCCGCATACGCCCGCTGCAGCGCGCAGAACTTCTCGCGCATCGAGCGCGGCACCCAGTCGAGCGCCCGGAGCTCATCGAGCATCGCGCCCCGGATCCGGATAATCGCGTACGTCTCGAACTTGGTCTTGAACTTCGGCTCGAAGTTGTCCACCGCGCTGATGAGCCCGATCACGCCCGAGCTGATCAGGTCGTTGGTGTCCACGTGCGAGGGCAGCGTGATCGCAAGCCGCCCGGCCACGTACTTCACCAACGGCAGGTAGTTCAGAATCAGTTCGTCCTTGGCCGCCGCATTGCTGCGGTCCGCAAGAAACTGCTGCCAGACTGTCTCAATGCCGTTGCTCATCAAGTCGCCGCCCCTTGCTCACCCCCCTGTTCCGTTCGCGGGGAGTTCTCCTCCCCTTCGTGCGCCGCCCGCGCGGCCGCTTCGTCCTGGCGCCCTTTCTCCTCGGCATGCCGGGCCAGGTCGCCGATCACCCGGGACACCAGGCCGCGCAGTCCCACGATCCCGAACACCCCGAACACGACGAACGCCACGACCCCGCGCGTGATCACGCTCATCAGCGACGCCCCCGCCAGCGACGACGAGATCGCCACCACCGCGAACGCCACCAGGGCCAGGCCGATCGCCAGCTTATAGAGGATCGCCGTCATCGGTAATCAACGCGGCCGCCTCCCGGGCGAACGCTTCGATGCCGCCCGGCGACACGGCCGCCTGGTTGTTGACCCAGTTCAACGCGATCGCGCGCAACGCCGACACCAACGGCGAGTCCGGGTACGCCAGCGCCACCGGCCGCTGCCGCCGCACCGCCTCCCCGACCAGCGGGTCGTGCGGGACGTGCCCAAGGTAGTCCAGCTCCTGGTCGAGGAACTGCTCGGCCACCCGCCGCAGCCCGTGAAAGATCGCCCGCGCCCGCGCCTCGCCCGCCTGGTTCACCAGCACCCCGATCCCGTCCCGGCGGCCCCGGCGCCAGAGCACCTTGACCAGCGCGTACGCATCGGTCAGCGCCGTCGGTTCCGGCATCGTCACCAGCACCACCCGGTCGCTCGGCTCCAAAAACGCCGTCACCGTCAACGAGATGCCCGCCGGCGTGTCGAACAGGATGTAGTCCATCGTCGAGTCGAGCCCCCGGAACCCCGCCAGAAGCTCCTCGAGCCGCGCCTCCCCCAGCGTGGCAAGCTCCTGCAAGCCCGACCCCGCCGGCAGGATCGAGATCCCCGCCGGCCCTTCGATCAGCACGTCCTCGACACCCCGGTCCCCGCGCAGCACGTGCTGCAGCGTCAGCCGCGGCGTGACGCCGAAGAGCACGTCAATGTTGGCCAGCCCCAGGTCGCCGTCCACCAAAAGCACCCGCTTGCCGCACTGGGCCAGAAGAATGGCCATCGTAGCGGCAATATTGCTCTTGCCCACGCCACCTTTGCCGCTCGTGAAGGCAATCGCCCTCGCCAGCCGGCGGCACGAAGCGGCCGGAGCAGGCGCCATCAAAGCCGATCCATCAGCCATTTGACCAGCGACAGACCCCCAATTAGTGCATACGGTTCAATGCTTTACGGCC
>CAZJXV010000268.1:3245-5811 GCA_964550015.1 uncultured Verrucomicrobiota bacterium | reverse complement strand
GGGCTCCATGGCACTGGCGCTGGGGCAGTAGAGAACGGCCATGTCATCCGCGTAGGAGGGGATGAGCGCCTCCACCAGGTGTTGCTGTGGATTGCCGCACATTTCCTCGACGGGATACTGGCCGCCGTTCACGTCGGCGTACATCGTCAGGGCAAGAGCCGATTGGCGCAGATTGGACACGCACGCAGCCCGCTTTGCCGCTTCGCGCGCCCTGCCAAGAGCCGGAAAGAGCAGTGCGACCAGGAGCGCGATGATGGCAATGACGGCAAGGAGCTCGACCAGGGTGAAGCCGGACCGGCTTCGGGCCCCTTGGCGATGCCAGGCAAGATCAGTTCGGCAAGCGCTCGCTGCTCTCGCGTGAGCGCCAGGGCGCGGCCTGCCGTTCGGACGCGGGTTCGGCTTCCAGAGCCCGGTATCGTTCGGAGCCGGAGTTCTTGCCGCAAGTGTCATCTTACTTGGAGCATGCTTGTTTCACTTCAATTATTTTTTGAATCCTCTTGCAAGGGCGACGACACAGTGAACCGGACTTCTGTGTGGTATTGGGCGTCCCGATAACACCTTTCGGAAAAACGTAGCACAATCAGTGGTGTAAGTCAAGGTTTTCTTGTTCGAGATTTGACTTCCAGGGGGTCGTGCCGTCTCACGCTACGACCGCCAGCAAGAAGCCTTGGGGGCGGCGCTTGCATCAATGCGGATGTTGGGGGTTTGGCGGGGGGCAGCGATCGTGAGGTCGGGCGCGGTGCATGGGGTTCAACTGGAATATTGTTCTTGACATCCTTGGTCCAGGTGTCGTATAGTATTCGTTGGTCTGTATTTGCCGGAACTCTGTACAGGGGGATTCTCACAATGAGCCGGACTCTCTTCTTTATCACGGGTGTGTTCGCGGTCGTGGCGATCGCTGTCTCCGTGCACGCGGGGACCATCGATGTAGGTCTCGGCGGCGGGTACATCTACAACACGATCCAGGCCGGGATCGACGCGGCAGTCAACGGCGACACGGTGGTCGTGCACGACGGCGTGTACACGGGCGTGGGGAACCGCGACATCGATCTGCTCGGCATGGCCATCACGCTGAAGTCGGCCAACGGGGCGGCGAGCACGATCATTGACTGCGAGAGCTCCGCCCGCGGTTTCTACCTTCATTCGGGCGAGACTACGGCGTCAGTGATCCAGGGGTTCACCGTGCAGAACGGCTATACCTCGGACACGCTCGGGGCGCTCGACGCGCTCGAGGCGCTGGGAACCGGTGGGGGCGGTGGGATGCTGGTTGTGGGGAGCGGAGCCACCGTCGCCGATTGCGTTTTCTCGGGGAACTACGGCCGACACGGCGGCGGCATCAACTGCCAGAGCAACAGCGATCTCGCGGTCGTCGGTTGTACGTTCATCGAGAACGACTCGGGTTATGGCGGCGGCGGCTTCTGGGGTCATACAAGCACGGTCACCATGATGGGCTGCACGTTTGTC
This sequence comes from uncultured Verrucomicrobiota bacterium, assembly GCA_964550015.1. Classification (GTDB taxonomy): domain Bacteria; phylum Auribacterota; class JABMQX01; order JAFGEW01; family JAFGEW01; genus CAZJXV01. Next base: position 4,347 of record CAZJXV010000268.1, on the reverse strand, counting down.
GGCAACTACTCGCCCGGCAGCGGCGGCGCCATGCGCATCGATGAGTCCGTTTCGACCCTTGTCAACTGCCTGATCGTGGACAATAGCGCAACGGGTACACCGGAGAGCGTCGCGGGCGGCATAGACGTGGGCGGCGGCACCATGACACTCAAGCACTGCACACTGACCGGGAATGTCTGCTCCACGACCGCCGGCGCAATCCACGGCGGCGAATACGTCACGATCATCAACAGCGTTCTTTGGGGAAACACGCCGGACCAGATCTATGCGGACCCGTGCTGCCCCTACGACGTCACGTACAGCGACGTCGAGGGCGGTTGGACGGGTGTCGGCAACATTGATGCCGATCCGCTGTTGACGGGCAATTACTCGCTCGGCGTCGGGTCACCGTGCATAGACGCGGGCACGGACGCGGGTGTCTACACCGACATCCGAGGCTGGGTCCGGCCCTTCGACTACCCCGGCGTGGACAACAACGGGCCGCTTCCGGAGTTCGACATGGGCGCCTACGAGGTGATTCCGGAGCCGGCGGCGCTGGGGCTGGTGGCGTTGGGGTTGCTTCCCTTGCTGAGGCGGCTCCGGAAGAAAGACTGAAAGCGTTCTTGTCTGTCACAGGCGGCGGCCCGGCACCGGGCCGCCGCTTCCTGCTTTACCCTCCTTGCGATGCCGGGTAAGTTAGCTGTGCTTTGCAGGAGGGGTGTGCGCGATGGAGTTTGATCCGCTCTGGTGTGTGCGGCAGGGGTCGTTCGAGGTGGGGTCCAACCGCTCGTACGAGAGCCTGTTCGCGACGGGCAACGGGCATTTCTCGGTGCGCGGGTGCCCGGAGGAGGGGTTCGAGGACGATGCGCAGAACGCGTCGTTCCGGCGCGAGGTGGGCAACATCTCGCTCGAGGCGGTCCGGCCGGGCAAGAGCAAGTGGGGGACGTATATCCCGGGCTTCATGGCGCGGCACCCGGCGCTGGGCGAGGAGATGGTCAATCTGCCCTACTTCGCGGGGCTGGTGCTGCGGGCCGACGGCGAACGGCTCGACATGGAGCGGAGCGAGCTCGCCGAGCACGAGCGGTGGCTCGACCTGCGCACGGGGACGCTGCGGCGGCGGCTG
>CAZJXV010000268.1:0-3235 GCA_964550015.1 uncultured Verrucomicrobiota bacterium | reverse complement strand
GCGGTCGGGCGCAACTTTGCGCGTCGAGATGGAGCGGTACGTGCACATGGCCCGCAAAACGCTGCTGGTGCAGACGGTGCGCGTCGTGGCGGTTTCGGGCGAGGCGGCGCTCGCGGTCGAGAGCTTCATTGATACCGACGTGCGCACGAATGGCCATGACCATTTTTCGTCCCGCGACGGGGACGGCCGCGAGGGTGGGGCGTGGGTGCGGGTCGAGACGGCGGACGGCGAGACGGCGGCCGTGTGCTCGCGGGTGTTGCCGGGCGAGCGGGCGTGGGCGGTGCGTTTCGACGGGAAGCGCGCGATGTCTTTTGGGGAGTTCGAGGTGAGCGCGGGGGAGCCGCTGCGGCTTTTCAGGGTGTCGGCGCTGTGCACGTCGGGCGACGCGGCGGGCGGCGATCCGCTCGAGCGGGCGGTCGAGGCCGTTGCCGCGGCGGTGCGAGCGCGTGACGGGCTGGGTGCCGAGCACGAGGCGGCGTGGGCCGAGCGGTGGCGGGCGGCGGACGTGGTGATCGAGGGGGACGCGCGGAGCCAGCTTGCGGTGCGGTTCGCGGCGTATCACTTGATGCGCGGCATCGCGGAGGGGGACCGGCGGATCGGGGCGAGCAGCCGGCTGGCGACGGGCGACCTGTACTCGGGCCACGTGTTCTGGGACAACGAGACGTTTCTGCTGCCGTTTTATCTCTACACGCGACCGGAGGCGGCGCGGGCGCTGGCGGCGTACCGGCGGACGACGCTCGACGGCGCGCGGCGCAAGGCGCGGCGGTACGGCTACCCGGGCGCGATGTACGCGTGGCAGTCGGCGCTCGAGGGCGAGGAGAACTGCGTCGGCTGGCAGTACGCCGACCACCAGGTGCACGTCTCGGCCGACGTGGTGCTGGGGATGTGGCACGTGTATGCGGCCACGGGCGACGAGGGTTTTCTGGCCAAGGAGGCGGCCGAAGTTTTTTGGGAGGTGGCGCGCTTCTGGACGGGGCGGGCCGACAGGCGGCCCGGCGGCGGCTATGACATCCTCGGCGTGATGGGGCCCGACGAGTACTGCCACTTTGCGCACAACAACGCGTATACCAACTTCCTGGCGCGGTTTGCGCTCGAGCGGGCGGCGTGGGTCTACGCGCACCTGGGGACGACGGCGCCGGAGGTGCGCGGTGAGATCGCCGAGCGGATCGGACTGACGGCCGAGGAGGTCGAGGGATTTCGCGACGTGGCGGCGGGGCTCGAGGTGCCGATGGACGCGGCGCGCGACCTGGTGCTGCAGTCGGAGGACTTCGAGCGGCTGGCGCCGATTGATCTCGATGCGGTCTGGACCGACCGCACGAAGCCGTTCGGCATGCACGTGTCGCAGGAGCATGTGTACCGCGTGCGGTGCCTCAAGCAGGCCGACGTGCTGATGCTGATGTTTCTTTTTCCGACGGCGTTTTCGCGCGAGCAGATGCGGGTGGCGTTCGAGACGTACGAGCCGATCACGTGTCATGACTCATCGTTGTCGGCGCCGGTGCATGCGGCGGTGGCGGCGTGGCTTTCTCTGGACGAGAAGGCGTGGGACTACTGGCAGCGGGCGGCGTTCCTCGACCTGGATCTGAAATCGCACAGCACGCCGGAGGGGCTGCACGAGTCGGCGCTGGGCGGGACGTGGCAGGCGGCGGTGTTCGGGTTTGCCGGGTTGCGGCCGGCGTACCTGGCCGACGAGCCGGCGTGCACGCCGAACTTGCCGGAGGCGTGGGAGGCGATGCGGTTCACGGTGGCGTGGAAGGGCGCGCGCTACGCGGTCGAGGTTGAGGGGAAGAAGGCGCGCGTCGAGAAGACCGAGTAGGCACACACTCCTTTTGAATCCGGCCGCTCTCTCAACGGCGCGGTGAACCGCCCGCCGGAAAATAGGGACAGGCACCCATTTTTCTGCGCCACGGTGTGTCAAACGTGTGCGGCATCTTCAGAAAAATAGGTGCCAGTCCCCATTTTTCCCGCCCCCTGCGCGCTGTGAGAAATGCGGGTTAATGGCGGCACGATCCGAGCGAGGCCCGTTTGCTCAGCAGCCTGCGAGAACCGGTCTCCTGCGCCTATCCCTTCAACGCGCCCATGGTGATGCCCTTGGTGAGGTGTTTCTGGAGGAAGATGTAGGCGATCAGGATGGGGATCATCATGAGGACGAGGCCGGCGAAGGCGACGCCCCAGTCGGAGCGGTACTGGCTGACGATGGTGACGTTGGCCATGCCGAGCGGCAGGGTGCGGAGGCGCTCGGAGCCCTCGCCCGAGAGGAACATGAAGGCCATGAAGAACTCGTTCCAGGTGCCGAGGAAGGAGAAGATCGCCACGGTGATGAGGCCGGGCCGGGCCAGCGGCAGCATGATGGACCAGAAGACGCGGAACTCGCCGGCGCCGTCCACGAGGGCGGACTCGCGCAGGCCCGATGGGAGCGAGCGGAAGAAGCCGGTGAGCACGAAGATGGCGAACGGCATGCCGAAGGCGACGTAGACCACCAGGAGCCCGAGGCGCGAGTTGAGCAGGCCGAAGTCCTTCATCTGGAAGAACAGGGGGACGATGGCGAGCTGCAGCGGGACCATGAGGCCGGCGAGGAAATAGAAGAACAGCGGCCGTGCCCCCCAGAAGTGGAAGCGCGCGAGGGCGTAGGCGGCCATGGCGGCGGTGAAGACGGTGAGGACGACGGTCGAGACGGTGACGAGCACGCTGTTGAGGAAGTAGTCGCCGAAGTGGGCGTCGGTCCACGCCTTGGAGAAATTGCGCCACTGCAGGTCGTCGAGCCGCGGCAGGCGGAAGGGCTCGAGGAAGATCTCGCGGTCGGTCTTGAGCGAGGTGTAGAGGAGCCAGAACATCGGGTAGATCACGGCGATCAGGCAGGCCAGCAGGATGATGTAGACGAGCACCTTTAGGGCGATGCGGAGGAGCCGGCCTGTCGTGGAGGGGCTGCTCGTGGTCGCCGGTGCCATGGCTCAGAACTCCACCTTTTCTCGTCTGATCAGGCGCAGCGTGGCGGCGGTGCCGTAGAACACCATGAGGAAGAGGAGGACGGCGATCGCGGTCGCTTCGCCCACCTTGAACTCGGTGAACATGGATTGGACCATGCGTGTGCCGATGACGTGGGTGCGGGTGGCGGGCGACTGGTTGGTGAGCAGCCAGATGACCTCGAAGGCCTTCATGCCCCCGATGACCATGAAGAGAGTCGCTATGGCGATCACGTCGCGCATCAGGGGCAGGGTGATGGTCCAGAACTGCCGCC
>CAZJXV010000267.1:0-5821 GCA_964550015.1 uncultured Verrucomicrobiota bacterium | reverse complement strand
CAGCGGGACCTGGCCGATGTACGGCGTCCAGTACCCTTCGGGCACTTTCAGCGGGAAGTGCGGGGCGACGAAACCGAGTGCCAGGAAGAACGGCCCGTCGGCGGCCTGGCGTTGGTTGAGGAACTCCACGGCGCCGGCGGCCACGAGCTGGTCGTGCACGTGGATGCTCGTCTGGCCGATGCCGATGTCGGTGAGCCGGTCGCTGATGCCCGGCTGGGGCTCAAGCTCGTCGGGCAGTCGCCGTCGCTCCCTGCCGTACTTGACCGAGGTGTTCAGGTTGCCGCCGATCTCGGTGAAGCCGTAGCGGCGGGTGTAGTCGTAGTGCATCTTGCCGCAGAGGAAGGACTCGTAACCGGCCGCGTTCAGGATGCGCGGCAGCGACGGGTAGTCGGCGCTCGGCAGCCAGGACTGGTTGCCCCAGGCGCCCACGCGCGAGGGGTACTTGCCGGCGGTGAGCGAGAGCCGGGAGGGCACGCACAGCGGCGAGTTGCAGTAGCAGTTGTCGAAGATAACGCCGTGTTGGGCCAGCGCGTCGAGGTTGGGGGTCTGGGCGATGGCGTTGCCGGCGGCGCCGAGGACGCCGGCGTTGTGCTCGTCGGTCATGATCAGGAGGATGTTCGGCGTGCTCGACGAATTGCCCCGGGCCCGACCCGAGATGAACAGCCCCGGCGCGAGCGCCGCGAGGGCCGCAGTGGCCGCCGTAGAGCGCAAGAAGTCGCGCCGGCTCATCTTGTTGTGTGCCGCCATGCCAATACCCCCTACTGAATCCCATGCTCGGCATCACGTGGCCCACGGCCAGCCACCCGCGAGCGTGTGGGCAGGACAGTTCCGGCGAGCGGAGAAGAAGTAGAATCTGCCCGCGAAACGTGACCCCGGGAACACCGATACCGTCCCGAATATAGCAGCAGAACCGGCGATTGTCAAGCTGCTTTCTTGCGTCCGGTCAGCCAAATGGGCGTTCTCCGGTCTGCTTGGGGCCGCTTTGGGGCGCTTGTGGGGTGGGGACTTCAACCAGGGCTGTAGCGAAGGCGCCAGGTGTGCGTATCGTGCCGCTATCGTGCTTGGGAGTCATCAACGTTGCCCCGGCTCGTAGCGGGGTCGGGTGGTGTTGGCTTTCGAAGGCCTGCACGCGGTGGCGCGGCGCCCGAGAGGTCCCACGCAGCAAGGAGGAAGGGCTGCGCTAGCCCGCATTTCTCACGGCGCGCAGGGCGCGGAAAGAATCGGGACAGGTACCTATTTCTTCTGTGGGTAGTGAACACGTTTGACCCACCCTGGCGCAGAAAAATAGGTGCCTGCCCTATCTTACGCAGCAGCGAGGAAGGGCCGGGCTAGGGCTTGCCGACGGTGGCGGCGCCGATTTCGACGGCCCTGTCGCGGTGAGGCAGCTTCGTTTGTGGCTTGAGGCGCGTGTCGGCGTTCCACCACGCGACGGCCCCGAGCCGGAGCGTCACCTGGCCGGGAGGGCAGTCGGCCGGCACGGTGAAGGTGTGCTCATCGAGGACGAGGCAACGGGGGACGGTCGCGCGGGGCGCAAGGGGGAACGTGGCGTTGTGGTCGGCCTGGAAGCGGACCACGTCGCCGCTGACGAAGTGGACGAACACCGGCAGGTAATCGTATGGAATCTCGCCCTCGAGCTGCCAGACGAGGCGGAGCGTGGCCGTCCGTCCGGGCACGAGCGGCCCGGGGTCCAGCGTGTATCCGACGAGGGAGATCCCGTACGGGAAACGGCAGCGCGCCGGGATTGCGGGCGTGAGCGTCTCGAGCACTTGAGCTGCCGCCTCATCGTGGGGCGCGAGTTTTTCGAGGTTGGCACGGATGCCCTCGTAGGTCTCGAATGACTGCGTAAAGCGCGCCCTCGCCTCGTTGGGCCTGCCGGTGGCTTCGAGCCGCATGCCCTGCTCGTGATACCAGGCGGCGGTGACGATGCGGGCGGTGCGCGCGAGGGTGAAGCCGTTCCACCTCAGGCCCGGAAACGACTCGTATTCTTTCGGCGCCTCCGTGATGATGGTGGCGGTGTAGTTCGCCGAGGTGTGGGTTTTCGTTTTCACGTCGCCGAGGGTGGCGTCCAGCAGGAGCTTGTGCGCCTGCCCGGCATGGGCGTTCTCGACGACGATGGCCACGCCCCGTCGTACCGGCACGACGCGGGAGACGTGCGAGGCCCGGTGACGGTATGAGTAATAGGGCAGGACGGCCGGGCGCGCGCGCGGTGCGGCCCCGATCCTGGCGCTGAGCCACGGGTCGCACAGGGCGAACTCGACGCCGGATGCCTGAAGGGTGTGCGTGATCTCGGCGGCTTCTTCCTCGTCGGGGCGAGGCCGTTGGCCGGCGGCCTGGTAGAAGTACGCCTCGCGGATGCGCCAGGTGTCTATGTGCGCCGCCGGACGGCCGAGGTCCTCGAGCCTGAGGTAGCGGACGGGCTCGGAGGAGAAGCGGCACTCCATGGCGGTATATCGGCCGCGATGGAAGAGGCGATTGCCGTAGATGCAGGTGGCGGCCTCGCGTCGGGCGATGCTCTGGACTTCGTCCCACGTCGAGCCGTCGAGCGAGCCGGAGATCGTGGTGCCGGCGGGGTAGTCCCATTCCTGCGGCGCCAGGAAGCGCGCGCCGGCCAGGCGAATGGGCCCGCCGAAATCGAGCACGAGCGCGGCGTCTGCGTCGTAGGGCGCCCCCACGAGCGTGTCGTCGTCCTGATCTATGAGCGCCTGTGCGGCCGTCTGGTTCCCGTCCGCATTGACGAGCGTTGCGGAGACGGGCTCGACGAGGCGGAGGTGTTCGGTGGGCAGCTCGAGGTGGTGGAACACGCGCCACTGCCCGGTCGAGAACGTCTCGAAGCGGGTGACGCCAAGGGTTGCCAGCGTGTCCTCGAAGATCGTGGCGATCGGCTGCGGCCTGCAGAAACCGGCGTCGTCGTCGGCGATGGCGGCGGCGACGTAGGGGTAGTAGCGCTCGCCCCACGGCGAGGCAAACACGACGCACTCGCGGGCTATCCACGTGAAGGCGTGCGCGTCGGAGGTATCGTACATGACGTGGCGGAGGCCGGCCGCCTCGGCGCCTTCGACGAGCGCGGTGCGCGCTGCGCGGTGCCGGGCGACGGTGCGCCCCGCCTCGCCGCGGCCCGCCGCGAGGCAGGCGACGATGTTGTTGGCGGCGACGATGGCCGCGAGCGCTGCTACCGTCCATGAGATCCATGGGCGCCGGAGCGCGAGGGGGAACGCGAACGACCCGGCGATCAACAGGTAGAACATGAGGAAGTATCGTGGGCCGTACGCGGCGGCGAGCGGGTGCGTCAGGAAGAACGGCAGGTAGATGAGGGCTAAGGCGACCGGCACAAGCGCAGCGCGGACGAGATGCGGTTTTCGCCTCGCCAGGCCGACGACAAGGCCGGCGAGCAGGACGATGAGCAGGAGGATGTACGGCGCGGCAAGGAGCCACTGGAGTGGGCGCGGCAGCGCGGTGTTCACCTGAAAGAGGTCCGGGACGTAGCGGCTGAAGACGAGGTCCGTGACCTGCGGCACGTACGAGAGCCTCGACGGGCGGAAGCCGAACATCGCTCTGAGGCCGTACCGGCACGCGGTGATGATGACCGGGCTGAGGGTGACAAGAAAAAGCAGGAATCCCCCCGCGAGCGCAACAACGCGCGGGCGCCTGAACCGCGACCGGATCACGTGCGCTGCGAGCAGGCCGAATCCGACGATGAGGTACGGCACGCACAGCGGGTTTGTCCAGATCGAGAGGCCGGCGAGGGCGCCCATGCCGAGCAGACAGCCCCGCTCGGCCCGCGGTGAGGTGTTTGGGTCGTTGAGCCGGACGCCGAGGTAGAGGATCAGCGTGCCGTAGGCGAAGGTGCAGACGTAGCCGGTACGCATGACGGACGTTCGTATGAGCGACGGCACGGCGAATGCGACGATCGCGGCGGCGGCCAGCCCCGCCCATTGTCCCACAAGGCGGCGGAACAGCAGGTACAGGGCGAACGGCCAGAGCAACGAGAGCAGCGCCATGCCGAGCGAGTAGGCGAAATCCGACGGGCCGAGGAGTGCGAAGAAGCCGGCGCAGACGTAGGGGTCGATTCCGCCCATGTAGTGCTGGCCGTAGAAGTAGAGGGGGAAGTCCCGGGCCTGCGAGATGTGCAGGGCCATGAGCGGCGGGGTGTTCTGGTCGCCCACGAGCGTGACGGCGCGGCGCGCGAAGTCGAGCCGGAGCGCGAGGCCGCCGAGGAGCAGCGCAATCAGCACGACGGTCGGAAGAAGCCGTTGAGCGTTGCCCCATCTCATTTGAGTAGTGTCTTGAGTGCCTCGAATACCATGTCCGCGTAGGTGTGATTGCCCCGGGGGCTCAGGTGCAGGTTGTCGTCGGGGTGTTCGGCGAGGAACGCGTCGAGGTCAACCTTGCGCTTTCGCATCATGGCGGGCAGGTCAATCATGGGCGCGTCGAGTTCGGCGGCCACCCGGCGGATGGCGGGATTGTAGGGCGCGAAGTTGGTGTTGTACGACTTGCCGTTGCCGCCTTTCATGTTCATTGTGCCGATCGTGTGGTTGACGATGAACACGCACGTGCCTTTGCGTGCGCGAACGGCGCGGTGGAGCTCGCGCAGGTTGGCTTTGAACTCGTCGAGGCCGACGCGCGATTTCTTCGACCAGTTGAACACGTTGCCGTCGTTGAGGCCGAACTCGAGGAGCACGACGGCCGGCAGAAGGGGCACAACGTCGTCGGCGAAGCGGTCGAGGGCCTGCGCGGTCGTATTGCCGCCGATGCCGCGGTTATGGACGCCGAAGGCGCCCGGTTTCCACTCGTTGAGTTTTGCGTGCAGGATGGTCGGCCAGCGGTCGCCTTCGGCGTAGCCGCCGGCATGCGTGATGGAGTCTCCGAAGCAGACGATGTTCATCGGTGGCATTCCTCTGTCGGTGCCGCTCCGACGGGGTCCTATTTGACCGGCACGTTCACGAGTCGTTTCCCGGTCCGGTCGACGACGACGAGCGTGTTGCGTTTTTCGTCGAACGCGAGGCCGTAGGGCTTGCCGAGGTCTTTGCTGTACGATCCCGCCGGCTTGAGGGTCTCGCCCACAATGCGATACGAGAGGACCCGGCCGGGGGCCTGGGCGTCGGCGCCCTCAGCGCCCCCGGCGCCCTCAGCACCCCCGGTGCCCTCGTCGGAGACGTAGAGGTACTCGTCCGTGGCGATCACGTAGACGGGCCGTGGGACTTCGAGCGGCGTGCCGGCCGTGAACGAGGTGCCGTCGAACTTGACGATCGCGACCCGGCCGGCCTCGGGGTCGGCGACGGCGTACGTCGTGCCGCCGGCGATCTCGGCGACCTTGGTGGGGGCCTTGAGGCCGATGTCGGCGCCGGCCACGGCGAGGACCGTGTCCATCTTCTCGTCGAGGATCTGGATCCGGCCGTTGCCGGTGTCGCAGACCCAGACGCGGCCCTTGGAGTCCACGGTGATGCCGGTGGGGCCGTTGAATTCCATCTCGTTTTCCTGACCGTCGCCGAAGGTGCCGACGGTCCGCTTGCCGAAGAAGAAGCCTTTGCTGTCGAAGATGCGGATGGGGGCCCGGTTGCTCGTCGTGACGAGCAGGTTGCCGTCCTTGGTCCGGGCGACGTCGCCGGGGCCGCCGAGGCCCATGTGGAACGTGCCGAAGATGCCGATGGTGGAGTTGTCGGGCCGGAACATGAGCGGCATCGAGTGGCGCGAATCGCGCACGATGCGTCGGCCGTCGGGGTCGAGCGTGATGCCCATCGGGTTCGCCAGGTTGAGGACGCGCTGCTCGGCCGAGGGCGTGCTGCGCCGGCCGTTGGAGTTGGCGACGACCATGAACCGGCCG
>CAZJXV010000266.1:0-5841 GCA_964550015.1 uncultured Verrucomicrobiota bacterium | reverse complement strand
CCAGAAGAATCCGGCGCTCCCACCCTGCAGCAGGATCTATAACCGCGGCACCGGCTATTTCCACTGGCCGAGCGTAAGCAATGAGCTCCACGGCGTTTCCGCCGATCAATGGAAGCGTACAGTCGGGTACCTGGAGCAGCGCGGGATCATCACTAGGCGACGCGTCACCGGGGAACTCACCTACTCACTCATCACCGTCGTCGATTATGACGATGAACAAAACTGGAAGAGCTACAAAACGGAAGACGTTCCTTTCGAGCTCCAGCCCGAAAGGTCCGCCAGCACGAGGAAACGCAGCAAGCGCCCCACTAAAGCAGAGCGCACCAATGCTATGCGCGAGAAGCATCTTAGTGAGATCTGCGACAACATACACCGCATCCTGCAGCAGCCCAACTCCGACGCGGCAATGGCCAGGCTGCAACAGCATGTAGAAAGCTCCTTCGCCGACTATCCAAAGCGCAATGGGAAGACGGTATGGCAAGAGGCCGTTGCGGCCACCAGGGGAGACAACCATGCTTAAAGCCATCTATATGCCACGAGGAAGAGCGCGCGAGTATGCGAGCCTGGCGCTCAATCTCTATAACGGATGCGCGCACGGCTGTCGATACTGCTATGCCCGAGGCATTATGCGACGGACGTATGAGGACTTTACTACCAACGTCGCGCCCCGGGACGATATCATTCGCAAGCTGCACCGCGACTGCGAGCTCCTGGAGAAAGATGCCGATCATACCCCCCCTATCCTACTGTGCTTCACTACCGATCCTTATCAGCCCATCGAGCGCGACGCCGAGCTTACGCGGGAAGCCATCCAGACGATCAAAGGCCACGGACTACGGTTCCAGGTCCTCACAAAGAGCGGGGTCCTTTGCCGCCGCGACTTCCCTCTCTATAGGTCCGGGGACCTCTTCGCCGTCACACTCACACACCTATCAGCAGAACAGCAACGCCTGGTCGAGCCCGGCGCCGACTCTCCAATCCAGCGGATCAAAGCATTGCGCATAGCGCACGAGCACGGGATCCAAACCTGGGCGAGCCTGGAGCCCGTACTCGATCCCGCCACCGCCCTAGAGCTAATCCGCCTCACGCGAGGGTTCGTCGACGAATATAGAATCGGCACGTTCAACCAGGGCCGGCACCCGGTATCAACCATCGATTGGCAGCAGTTTGCACGAGACGCTATCGCCCTACTCCTGCAACTGAACAAACCGTTCTACATCAAGCGAGACCTACAGAACTACCTACCAACCGACGAAAGGATCGAGCTGAGTCACATAATGCGAGCTATACGACATAAACGCCAAGAGCGGCGGGAAAGGAAGAGACCATGACCGGGAAAGACAAGCGGCTAACGAACAAGCAGCGCAATCTGAGAATGGCAGCGCTTGAACACCAGTGCGACAGATTCGCAAAGACACTAATGGCCCAGGACGAGATCCAGCTCGGGGTGCTTGAGCTCCTCTACGAAAAGATCCATGCGCTCAGCAGCGCAACGATCCTCATGCCCGGGGCCCGGGACACCCTGGAAATGTGCCAGCGGATCGTCCGGATCCTCAAGTGCGAAGAGCGGCCGCCGTCCGTGAACGGGTCATGCAACGCATGCGGCGACACCATAGAGATCACTGGCATGGATCGCCACGGAGCCAAGGCAAAAGACGGGCAACCCGCCAAGATCCTGTGCCAGGAGTGTTCCGTACTCGCCCAGGAAGCCGATGCGGCATGGAGAGAGCTCACCGCCGAGCGCCGGGCCGAGCTCCAGGAAGAGCACCTGTTTGCAGTTAGGTACGACTACGACATCGGGCGAATCCCGCGCGAAGCAATGGAAGCAATCATAGCAGCCAACGAATCAACCCAGGAGGATCCCAATGCTGACGACAGCAAAGAGAGTACGCCGCAAGACAGTTGAGCCCGAACGGTCCACCGGACGGCATCTCATCATCGAGCTGGGCCCCGGCGATATCATCACGTTCCGTGAAGAGCGCCGGCGCACCACCTACGAGCTTGATATCGCGTCCGCCTATCATCTCGCCGCGAAGAAAGCCGCCCAGGCCGAACGCGAGCGCAAAGCCCAAGAGCGCCGCCTGGCGCGCATGTAGAGGAAGAGACAATGACACAGCACATAATCATCGCTGCCCTATTCCTAGGCCTCGTCGCATCACTGATCCGCACCGGGATCCTAACAGACCGCGCGAGACGCGAGATCGGTCGCCTCGAACGCGACAGCAAGATCCGACAGGCAATCATCGACGACTACACAACCACCATCCAGGAATGGGAGCGTCTAGGCGAGATGATGAAGAAGGACCACCAGGCGCTCCTGGAGCGCTATCGTGCGCTCCAACTCGCCAGGGCCAGGATCCGACGTGAGCAGGACCAGGAGCCATCGATCGACGATACTGTCCAATACTGCCCCGAGTGTCAACAAGCAAACCAGTTCGGCGACCTCTGCCCCACTTGCCTACGCGAGCGCGACTATGCGGATCGCCTGATCGGGTGCATCGAAGGCGACGGCGACCTACAGGCATACCAAAGAACACAACCAGGAGAATAACATGGACCGGATCCCCCCACACGACGAGCGAGCAGAACGCGGCATCCTGGGCTCCATCATCCAGAAGGGCGACATCATTGATCTTTGCGTAGAGCAAGGGATCACCCCAGCCTCGTTCTATGTGCCGGCCCACCGGCTAGTCTTCGAGGCATCTCTCGAACTCTCCGCCCAGGGCAAGGCCATCGACCAGATCACCATCGCCGAGCGTATCGACGCCACTACCGGACTCGACAAGATCGGCGGAGAAACCTTCCTGGGGCACCTGATCGACGACACCCCAACAACCGCACACGTCTCGTACTATATCGACATAGTGCGCCGCAAGGAGATCCGGCGCACCACCATCGAGACAGCGCGCCAGGCCGAAGCCGACTGTTTCTCCTCCGACGAAGACGACTACGCACTACTCGCAGAGATCGAACAGCGCTTCTTCAGCATCGTGCACGGCGGAGCCAGCAAACTCGTCGAATGGGGCCAAGCCGTCGCTGCCGTGATCGAGCGCATGCACAAAACCAAACAAGGCACCGGGGATCCGGATGCGCTCAAAGTCGGATTCAGCAAGATCGACTCCATCACGGCCGGGCTCCGACCAGGGAACATGATCATCCTTGCCGGCCGGCCATCAATGGGCAAGACGTCCCTGGCTATGAACATCGCCGAGAACGTCGCCAAGGGACACACCCCCAACAAGACAGAATTGCCCGTCGGGGTCTTCAGCCTGGAGATGTCCACAGACGACCTCGCCGCTCGCATGATCTCAACCCACGCAAAAGTCAGCATGCACCGGATCCGGCAGGGCTACATTATGGGCGGCGACGAAGCCCGGCGCCTGGAAGAAGCCGCCCAGATCCTCCAGAAAGCCCCCATCCACGTTGACGACTCGCCCAGCCTCGACATTACTGAGGTCCGGGCTCGCGCCAGGCGCATGAAATCCAGGCACAACATCGCGCTCCTCATCATAGACTACCTACAGCTGCTACACTGCAAACAGGCATCCAAACAAGGTCGCCAACTCGAGACCGGCGCGATCTCCGCCGGTCTAAAGGCGCTAGCCAAAGAGCTACATATCCCTGTTATCGTACTCAGCCAGCTGAGCCGCGCTCCAGAAGGCCGCAACGACGGAATCCCCAGACTCTCCGACTTGCGCGACTCCGGATCCATCGAGCAAGACGCCGACCAGGTATTCCTCATCCGGCGGCCCTGCAAGCTCCCCAAAGACAAAGAAACCGACGATACCCGCCTCGCTATCATCGATCTCGCCAAAAACCGCAACGGGCCCACAGACGACCGGATTCGCATGAACTTCGACGAAGAGCTCACACTGTTCAGCGACCGCACCGAAGCCTTCGGATTCGACGGCGAGCTGCCACCGCTGGAAGGCGACGACTTCAGCCCCCCGCCCGACGACTACGACAAGATCAAAAACAGCCAAGGAGGAAGCCTATAAGTTGAACACCCCTACTCATTCACTCTAACAGGAGAACATTATGCCGAAGACAACGACAAAAGAAGAACGAGTTGTGATACCCCCGCCGAATCTACAAGTGGTTGAGTTCCACATAATTGGAACAGCGCCCTATGTGCAGCACAAGTTTAGTCAGAAGGCGCGGGAAACAATGAAAGGGAACCAGGCGGCCGGTCCGAAAGCCAAGAACAAAAGAAACCGCGAGGCGAAGGATTTTGCCGCGCTTTACAAAGGAGCCCAGCATATCAGCGAGGCGGGTTGGGTAGGAATACCGGCATCGGCGTTTCGTAGCGCGATGATAGACGCGTGCCGCCTGGTCGGCTTCAAAATGACGGTAGCGAAAATCTCCGTATTTGTCTTGCACGACAGCATCGACAAGGACGACGGCACTCCCCTGGTAAAGATCACAAAGGGCAAGCCAAAGCAGCACGAAGCGACGGTACGCCTGGAGACCGGCGTCGCCGACGTGAGAGTCAGACCTATGTGGCGCGAGTGGGAATGTAAACTGAAGATCCAATTCGACGGCGACCAGTTCACAACGGCGGACGTTTCAAATCTACTGATGCGTGCCGGGATGCAAGTCGGCGTCGGCGAGGGCCGGCCGTATAGCAAGAAGTCTCATGGCCAGGGATGGGGCACATTCCGGTTAGGCGGCGAATAAGATGCGAAACCGCAAGGGACAACTACGAAGAGAGCTTCAAAAGATATGTGCAACGAACGGCGGGCTGCTGCGGCCCGCCGACGTTGTAGAGTTCGCGCGCGATCCGACGACCGCGTTACATACGCGCTTCGAGTGGGACGACACCGAAGCGGCCAGGGCGTACAGGCTGATACAGGCGCAGGACATTATTCGTCATGTAAAGGTAACAATCCCTAAGCGCACCGGAGGTATGGCGAAGGTCCGGGTTTTTGTCAATCTGGGGAACGAGCGCACCAGCGATAGCCCAGGCTATCGGATGCTTTCAACGGTGCAGAAGTCAAAAGAACGATACGCGCAAATGCTGACAGACGCACAGGCGGAACTACAGGCGTTTCAACATAAGTTCGTTGCGCTACAGGGACTACCGTTTGGGCGTGCGGCGCTGACGGCTATCAACGCCGCATGGAAGGCGCTGGAGAAGGCGAAAGAGGAACACGTCGCGTGATGCGGCATAATGCAAGGCTGGGCGTGGCAGGGCAGGCTTGGCACGGCTGGGCCTGGCTGGGCCGGGCAGGGCGAGGCTGGGCGTGGCAGGCACGGCTAGGCAGGCACGGCAAGGCCTGGCTGGGCTAGGCGGGGTCGGCATGGCTAGGCAGGCACGGCAAGGCCTGGCTGGGCCGGGCAGGGCGAGGCTGGGCGTGGCAGGCATGACATCATAGAGACTGCAACATATAAGGAGACAACAATGCTTAGAGACGTACCTCCGCGAGACGTACCGCGCACGGATCCCGGTCCCCTCGCAGCATATCCACCGATATTCCCGGCCGATCTCCAGACGAAGATCTTCGCGCAGATCCGCGCCGAGCGGCAGCGCCAGGATCGCATCTGGGGCCAGCAGAACCACCCCCCGGAATGGTGGCTCACCATCCTGGGCGAAGAATACGGCGAAGCATGTCGCGGCCATCTCGACAAGACCTTCGGGACCGGCCGCAGCGATGATCACTATCCAGACGAGCTCATCCAGGTAGCCGCCGTAGCGGTCGCAGCCCTGGAGAGCTACTACCGGAAAAACATCCAGAAAGGGAACACAGATGCAAAAGAAGCCCAAGCCAGGAAGGAGCACCATGTTCAAGAAGCACGGCAAAAACCGCATGAGCCTAATCGGTCAGATATCGACAGGAAGGA
>CAZJXV010000265.1:0-5879 GCA_964550015.1 uncultured Verrucomicrobiota bacterium | reverse complement strand
ACCCAACCACAACCCAGCCCCAAGCGAAATTACACAAAACTATGGACACCACCGCAGGAAAAGGCTGGTGGGGAGAGAAGGGCTCGAGCTTTCGAAGCATGCGACGGGTGCTTGCCGGGTACGGTGCAAAGGTGTCTCGGCCTTGCGGAGGCAGGTCTTGTTATTCTCCTGCAGGGCGTCCACCTTAGGACGTCCACCTTTGCGCATGCGGGTACCCGATCAAAACACAGGAGTTTTGCCTTTGGGCCAAGTGCGGATGCTTCTTAATTGAGATCAGGAGCGGTGGTTGCGCAGGCAGGCAGCGGACATCGCAAGCGCCGCTCAGGTGGACGGTTCCGGGATGGGCGGCGGCGCCGTGGTCCAGTTGGAGATCACCTCCGTGAGATCCAGGCCGTCCACGATGTTGTTGTCGTCGAGATCGGCATTCTCGTTCCAGAGCGGGTCGCCCGGGACGGTCTCCCACGCGGTGAGCACGGCTGTGAGGTCGAGGCCGTCGACGATGCCGTTGCCGTCCACATCCCCCGGACAGGGCGGGGCGTGGAGGGGCACAAGTCCGATCCAGACGCCGAAGCCGATGGTACCCAGGAACGTGGGGTCATACGTGTCCAGGTCCAATCGCCACAGGTCACCGTCCATGTTGATTCCGTAGAGGTCATCGTCTAGGAGGGCGAGCGCCTCGATGGTCCCCTCACCGATCTCGAGGGAATACGTGTGCAGGGGTGTCGCAACCCCCGTTGCAGGATCAAGGCGGTAGAGTGTTCTCTCGGTGGGCGCGGGGCGGAACATCGAGAGAAGGGCGCCTTGTCCGTCCGGGCACAGGTTGTACGGCACGCCCATATCCTCGGTCGCGCCCAGTGCGGGTCCGATCTGTGTGACCGTTTGCGCCGCCGTGCCCGGGTTGTCGATGCGAATGAGGACGTTGTCCTCGAAATAGCCGGTAAACGCCACCGCGTAGAGGCTGTCGCCCAGAAGCGTGATCCCCCCAGGCCAGTGGTAGTCGTCCATCCCCGCGTTGGAGGAAGAGACGAAGGTGAGCCCTTCCGGGCCACCGGAGTAGACGAATACGGTGTTCTGGTAGTACCAGAGCTCGCCCTCGTTTCCCCCGGTTACGTAGAGAAGTGAACTCGTGACGTCGTAGCTGGCGTCCTGCATGACATCGCGTCCGGGGGGGAACTCAGCAGAAAACGAGGCGAGCGGGTCGAGACAGATTGTCTCGGTCACGCCCAAGCCGCCACCGGGGCCCATGTCGAAAGCCCACAACACGGGCTCCGAAGCGTGTGTGGCCAGGGTCAGAGCACAACATGCGAGTAAGAGAAGCGCGGTCGCCTTCACTGAGATTCTCCCTTGCGATGGTGTTACCAGGGGAAATCATTCACCAGGGAAATCACAGGGCCCACCGTTCACAAAAACAATCTTTACCACATACGTCCGCTTCCGTCAAGAATTTCTTCATCTCCTATTGCCGAGCGGCAGCGACGTGCTCTGGCCAGCGGCGATGCAGTGCAAGGGGGGTGTCGGAGAAGTGGGGGCGAGTGAGGAAGGGCTGGTGGGGAGAGAAGGATTCGAACCTTCGTAGGCAATGCCAGCAGATTTACAGTCTGCCCCCTTTGGCCACTCGGGTATCTCCCCAAAGGCCCGGAGCCCGGACTTCGCCAAGCCGGGCTCCTTGTCTTGGGCCTATCATCTATCACATCCCCCCTTGTGCGTCAAGGGGGGTGGACGCTCGTATCATCGGCAGAACGGGCGTCACGGCTGAGTGCGAGTTCGGTGGTGGGACGCGGGATGGCGGCGGTGCGATGATCGCCTGAAGCGGCGGCTTGCGCGGCGGCGCTGCGGGGCGTAGAGTGTGGGCGGCGACGCGAACGGAGGCGCGATGTCCCTGGCGGGCCGGACAGCGGCGGTTGTGGTCACCTGGAACAAGGCGGCGCGGGTGCGCGACTGCCTGCGGTCGCTCGAGGCCCTGCCCGAGCAGGACTTCGACGTCTTCGTTGTCGACAACGCCTCGAGCGACGGGACGGTGGAGATGGTCCGCCGCGACTTCCCCCGGGTCGAGCTGCTCGTCAACGAGGAGAACCTTGGAGGCGCCGGCGGGTTCAACGTCGGGATGCGCCACGTGCTCGATCGCGGGTACGGGTTTGTCTGGCTGCTCGACGACGATGTCACGGCCGAGCCGGGGGCGCTCGGGGCGCTGCGCGGGGTGATGGCCGAGCGGCCCGGGTGCGGCGTCGTGGGCTCGAAGATCTACGCGGCGGGTACGGGGCTGCCGTTTATCCAGGAGCTGGGCTCGTTTATTGACTGGGAGACGGCGGGGATCCGGCTCAACTGCAACGGCACGTTCGACCACGGCCGGATCGCCGAGACCGTCGAGGTGGATTACGTGCCGGCGTGCTCGATGCTGGTGCGGGCGAACGCCCTCGTGGGCGCGGCCGCCCTCGAGGGCCAGGCGCTCTTTGATCCATCTTATTTCCTCTACTGGGACGATATTGATTTCTGTCATCGCCTTGTCCGGGCCGGGTGGCAGGTGCTGGCGTGCGGCGAGTCGGTGGTCAACCACTTCTCGTCGGGCGAGCGTGCGGGCACGTCCCTCACAATCTACTACTCGCTCCGGAACAGCCTGTATTTCATGACGCAGCATCAGACGGACCGGGCGGCCTTCGAGCGCTGCGCCCGCCGGCGCGTCGAGGGCGCGGCGGAACGGGCAGCCCTGTTCCGCACGCTTGGGCGCGAGGAGCTCGTCGAGGCGATGGAGCGCGCGGTCCGCGACGCGCTCGCCGTCGTGCGCGGCCGTGTGGAGGACCTGGCGCCGGTCGCGCTGAGCGTCGAGAGTGCTGAGCGGTTCGAGGCAGTGGACACGCTGGTGCTGGTGGCGCAGCGGCCCCACATCTTCTACCAGTGCCGGCCCGCGGTCGAGCGCGCGTTCGGCGCCGAGCGGGTCGGCTACGTCGTGGACAGCCGGCACGTGATGGATCTCGACATGATGGAGCGTTCGAACCTGTTCGGCTATCCCGACGGGGATTTCAGCGCCGAGTCACCCGCGATGCAGGGCTATGCAGGCGGGCAGGAGCGTGTCGTGCTGCTGGGCAAGGACGCGCTGTTTCCGAACGCGGTGGAGGCGGCGCTGTCTCTCGGCGCGCCCGAGACGCTCTACATGGACTTCTACGGCAACATGATTCCGCTGACGGAACGCACGCTCGACGAGCACGCCGCGCACGCCGAGGCGTTTCGCTCGCGCTGGACGGCGCAGCTCGAGCAGTCGGACCTCCTGCAGGCGGTCGGGGCATGAGCGCGGTCTCGACCATTATCCCCACGCACAACTACGGGCACTACCTCGGGGAGGCGCTTGATTCGATCGCCGCGCAGAGGCTGAAGCCCGCCGAGGTCATCGTCGTTGACGACGGCTCGACGGACGACACGGCGCAGGTCGTCCAGGCGCGCAGCGAATCGCTCCCGGGCCTTGTGTATATGAAACAGGAGCAGCGCGGCGCCCCGGCGGCGCGCAACGCGGGCGCGGCGCGAGCCGCGGGCGACATCCTGCACTTTCTCGACGCCGACAATGCGCTGCTGCCCGATTTCTACCTGCACCTGGTGAACGTGCTCGGGCAGGAGCCGTCGCTGGCGGCGGCGTGCTGCCAGCGGTTCTACCGGTATGGGGACTCGGCGCGGCGCTACGCGGCCGACCGCTGCTGGGCGCGCGAGCTGCCGCTGGCGCGGGCGATGGAGATTGACAACCCGTTCGATACCTCGACGACGCTGGTGCGGCGCGCGGTCTTCGAGGCGCTCGGCGGTTTCAACGAGGCGTTCCCGATCGTGCAGGACGTGGAGTTTGCGTTCCGGCTCGTGGCGTGCGCGCCGGTGGAGGTTTCGCCCGAGCGCCACGTGCTCTACCGGCTGCACGGCGGAGGCATCTCGAACACCGACGTCGGCACGCACATCGAGCGGCTGCTCCGGGCCGAGGCGGTGGCCGCGGCCGACCGCGACACGTACGCGGCGCTGGCGGACACGTACCTCCAGTACTGGCTTGCCGTGCTGCTCGAGCAGGCGGGGCGTCTCGATGAGGCCGAGGCACGGCTCGAGCGGCTCTTTGCCGCCTCGCCGCGTCATCCTGCGGGCCGGTTGCTGCGCGTCCGGCTTCTGCTGGCCCAAGGCGCGACGGACGCGGCGACGGACGCGGCGACGGCCGAGGCGGAGGCGGTGCACGCGCACTTCCCCGATTGCGCGTGCGTCGTGGCTGCGCTCGGCCGCGTGCGCGGCGCGGCGGGCGAGGCGAACGAAGCGCTCGACCTGCTGCGGCGCGCGATCGGGCTCGAGCTCGATGAGGTCGAGCGTCAGCGGCACCGGCTGGACCTCGCCGACGTGCTCGCGCGTGCGGGGGACGTCGCGGGCGCCGCGGCGATCTTTAGCGAGGTGCTCGACGAGGCCGAGGCACCCGACGTCCGGCCGCGAGCGCTCGCGGGCCTGGCCTTCCTGTGGACGGCGTCGGGCGACACGGAGAGGGCGGCGGCGCTGATCGAGGCGGAGGTTGAGGCCGACGAGGCGACGGCCTTGAGAGCTGCCTACAACCTGGCGTCACAGCTCGAAGCGGCCGGCTACGGCGAGGAGGCGATCGAGGGGTTCGAGCGAGTGGCGGCCTCGCCGTGTGCCGGGCCGGCGGGCCTCGCGGCCGGGGCGCACTATCATCTTGGGTCGCTCTATGCTGCGGCCGGCGACGGGGCGCGGGCGCGGGCGTGCCTCGATGAATGCCTGCGGCTCAATCCCGCGCACCGGCGGGCTGCGGAGGTGCTGGAACAACTGGCTGACGAGCTTCCGCAGGAACCGTGATTCCGTCCGTCGGCGACCGCTTGTCCGGTCCGCCGTTACCGCCCCAGTGCCCGAGCAGCTCGCGTGCCGCCTTGTGCTTCGGGTTGTCGGCCACGCATGCCTCCGCGTGCCGTCGGGCGGCCTCCGGGTCTCCGGTTTCGACGGCGATTCGCGCCAGGTGGTAGTGCGCACCCGCCTTGAGGACCGTCGCGTCGTGGCTTTCCTGGGTGAGCACGGCCCGGAACAGGGCCGTGGCCGTCTCGAACGCACGGAGCCCTTCGCAGATCGAGGCGAGGCGGTAGCCCATGAGCGGCGACGGCGCGTCGCCGAGGAGCCCGGCGATGAAGTCCTCGGCCTGCTTCCGCCGATTGATCGCGAACAGCGCGCGCAGCCCAGCACGCGCATACCGGAGGGTACGTTCCGGCGTGGTGCACGCCGGGCCCGCGTGCGTGACGGCGGCGAACTCGTCCTCGTGGCGGCCGAGCTCGTGCAGCGCGTTGGCGAGGAAGAGGCGCTGGTCGAACCAGGCGGCCAGGCGCCGCTCGAGGCGGCGCGCGAGGTGCTCGGGCGACATGGCGGGCCGGGGTCCGTCGGCCGTCATGAGGTGCGTGGCGTCGAGGAAGTTGTAGGTGTCGGCCCCGTCGGGCATGAGAGAGCCGTTGTGCTGCGCCTCGGCGCCGTGCCACGCGCCGGCCCAGCCGCCGTCGGCATGGCCGCAGTCGTGGTTCTGGTGGACGGCCATGACGCAGGGGCTTGCGTCTATGACGGGGATGCCGAGTGTGCGGGCCGCGTAGATGAGCCAGTTGTCCCAGCGCGTGCGGCCGAGGGCGAACGGCGGCACGGCCGGCCACTGGCCGCGGCGGAAGACGAAGAAGTCGGGCCCGCCCGAGGCCGTTTTCTGGTGGCCGCGCGTCACGGTCAACTCGCGCAGGTTTGCCTGCCAGTTCGGGTCGTCGAAGTCCCACGGCCCGTCGAGGTCCACGTTCCACCTGCGGCTGATCATCAGGAGCCGCTCGGGCTCGAGGCGCGCCACGGCGTCGAGGAAATCGCCCATCAGCATGATGTCGGCGTTGAGGTAGCAG
>CAZJXV010000264.1:0-5882 GCA_964550015.1 uncultured Verrucomicrobiota bacterium | reverse complement strand
ACCGTCGGCGACGGCACCCTCGGCTGGCCCGAGCACGCCCCCTACGACGGCATCATCGTCACCGCCGGCGCCCCCCGCCCGCCCGATCCCCTCGTCCACCAGCTCGCCGAAGGCGGCCGCCTCGTCATCCCCGTCGGCGACCGCCACACCCAGATGCTCACGCTCTACGTCAAGCACCCCGACCGGCTCACCGAGCGCGGCCTGTGCGCCTGCAAGTTCGTCCCGCTCCTGGGCGCCTACGGCTGGCCCGAGCGAAACCCTTGATCGCCGCGCCCACCGCCATATAATGCGGGGCCTGAATCCTCACGGATACCCGGAACCGCCGAGCCCAAGCCCATGCTGAAGCGAATAATCATCCTGACCCTGTGGACCTTCGTCCCCGCCCTCGAACTCCGCTTCAGCATCCCGTTCGGCTTCATCTACTACCAGGACTCGATGCACTGGACGGCGATCGTCGCCATCTGCCTGGCCGCCAACGTCGCGCTCGCTTTCGTCTTCTACTGGCTGCTGGACACGGTCATCAAATGGCTCCGACACCACTGGCCATGGTTCCAGCGCATCTACGAGCGCATCGTCGAACGCGCGCAGCGGAAGATCCAGAAAAGCGTGGACCGCTACGGCGAGTGGGGCGTCGCGGTCTTTATCGGCGTGCCGCTGCCCGGCACCGGCGTCATCACCGGCGCCATCGCCAGCTACGCCATGGGCCTTGACCGCAAGAAATACTACATCGCCAGCATCGTCGGCGTGCTGATTGCCGGGACGGCCGTCACGATCCTCTGTCTGCTCGGCGATTCCGTCGCCCCCTGGCTCAAGAAGCTGTTCGTCAAGGAGGTCTAGCAGCCCGTGGTGGAAGTCGCGCACAGCCGGAGCCGAGCCCGCGCAGACTTCGGCGAGCTCAGTCGAGCCGCGGGCAGCATGATGTAGCCTCGGGCGTGAGGGGCTGTTGAAAAAGTCCGCCCTTGGTCTTCGCAGCTTTGCCCCAAAGGGGCTGCATAGAATAGCCCAGGGTCAGCTTTGCCCCGAGCCTGCCCTGAGCTTGTCGAAGGGCTCGGCGAGGGGCAAAGCGCCACCCTGGGTACAGGGCCCGCAACAAACCAAAACATAGCCTGAAGGGCTTACATAAACCGAGTTTTTCAACAGGCCCGTGAGCCCGTGGATCATGAAGACGTGGATGGAAAGAGCCCCCGCAGGGGGCGACAGCTGAAACTCTCGACGAGACAAAACCGGATGCCGCCCCCTGCGGGGGCTTCGTTCGCGTCACGATCACGTCCCACAGGCTGACGCCTGTGGCTACAAGATGGCGTCCCCTGCAGGGACTCCGCTCATTGTCACTTAGCACTTCCACCACCGACTGCTAGACTCGGCGTCACGGCCCCGGCACGCGGCCTGATGACTGCTCAAAGGAGGCGACCATGCAACCCCTCGACGAAGTCGCCCGCTTCGAAGAATCGCTGCGCGGCTCGAGCGACGACCTGCAGACCCTCGCCGCCTTCTTCGACAAAGGCGACATCCTCGTCGTGCGCGTCCCCGCGCGCCTCGACATCATGGGCGGCATCGCCGACTACTCCGGCTCGAACGTCTGCGAGGGCACCCTCGGCCGCGGCGTCGTGCTCGGCCTCCAGCGCCGCGCCGACGAGTGGATCAAGCTCCGCAGCCAGGACGTCCGCCGCGACAACCTCGCGCTCGACTTCGCCTTCTCGCTCAACAACTTCTACTCCGGCGGCCGGCTCAAGTCCTACCGCGAGCTCTGCGCCTTCTTCCAGCGCAACACCATCGTCACCTGGGCCGCCTACCTCATCGGCGCCGTCTTCACCCTGCTCAAAGAAAAGAAGATCGACCGGCTCGAGCACGGCTTCAACATCGCGCTGATCTCCAACGTGCCCATGGGCGCCGGCATCGGCTCGTCGGCCACCGTCGAGGTCGCCATGCTCTACGGACTCGACCAGCAGCTCGGCCTCGGCCTCGCCCCGCGCGAGCTCGCGCGCCTCGGCCAGATCACCGAAAACCGCGTCGTCGGCGCCCCCTGCGGCCGCATGGACCAGATCGCCGCCGCCTGCGGCCGCGCCAACGAGCTCATCCATATCCTGTGCCGGCCCGACCGCATCGTCGGCATGGTGGACATCCCCGCCAACTGCGCCTTCGCCGGCATCAACTCCATGGTCAAGCACACCGTCGCCGGCCCCAAGTACACCGACACCCGCGTCGCCACCTTCATGGGCCGCCGCATCATCTTCGAACACGCCAAAACGCTCGAGAAGAAACGCCGCACACCCCTCGCCCGCTTCTACCTCACCAGCGTCACCCCCCAGCAGTTCGAGAAACACTACAAGCGCCTGCTGCCCAACAAGATCACCGGCGAGCAGTTCCTCGAACACTACGGCGACGCCGGCGACCCCGCCACCCACGTCGTCCCCCAGAAAACCTACTTCGTCCGCTCGCGCACCGCCCACCCCATCTACGAGAACGCCCGCGTGCTGCGCTTCATCGAGGCCCTGAAAACCGCCCACTACACCGGCGACGACAAACACCTCGTCGAGGCCGGCCGCCACATGTACGCCGCCCACGACAGCTACGCCAAAAACTGCAACCTGAGTTGCCCCGAGGTGGACTTCATCGTCGCCCAGGCAAAAAAACTCGGCCCGCGCCGCGGCCTCTACGGCGCCAAGATCACCGGCGGCGGCTCCGGCGGCACCGTCGCCGTCCTCGGCCGGCCCGACACCCTCGAAGACGCCATCGCCGAGATCGCCGACGCCTACCGCATCGAAACCGGCCTCACCCCCGACGTCTTCCTCGGCACCTCACCCGGCGCCTTCCAGTTCGGCCACTTCCACTACGCCCTCGCCTGGGCCCCCCGCCACCACTGAACTCAGCGTCTCACTCGACATTCAGCCGCTTGCCTGGATGCGTCTTCGCATTGTCCAGGATCCAGACCCCGTTGCCAGTCGTGGCAACCCAGAGCGAGCCGTCGTGCGGCGAGAGGGCCAGATGCATCACCTCAACGCCTGTTGGTCCGCCATCAAGAGCTTCGAACGTCTCTCCGCCATCAACGGTACGCAGAATGGTCCCGTCCTGGCGAGCGACGTAAGCGAGGCGTGCGTCAGCAGGATCGCACACGACCGCGGTAAACTCGGCAAGGCGCCAACTGCGAAACCGCGGCGGGCGTTGCTCCACCGGCGGCAGGTAGTGGAGCTTGTCCCGGGACACAATCCACATCGACCCGTCGTCGGCAAATGACGATGCGCTGACCCTGTAATGCCGGGTCTGCCCGTATCGTTCCCAGGTGCGGCCGTGATCCGTGCTCGACAAAACGGCGCCGTGCAGCTCGTGGGCGAACCATATCTCCCGGTCACCGACCGGCCTCTGCGAGAAACGCTTCACGTACTGGGTCGGGCGGAACTCAAGGTTGCTCTTGCCCCCCTCTTCCCAGGTCGTTCCGTTGTCCGGCGACTCAAGAACAAAGCCATTCCCGACGAGAACTATGACTTGCTGCGCCTCACCGTTCGTCCCCGCCTTGCCGCAAAAGAAGACACCCATGGGCTGAGCACTCTGATCCGTCGGTCTCCAGACGTGTTGCCACTCCTTCCCGTCCCTCGTTCCCCTCCAGACGCCGTTAAAGACCACAAAGACGTGCTTCCCATCGGGCGAAAACGTGATCTGGCGCACGAACCAGTACTCCTCCAGCGGCATCCGCTCCCAGGTCTTGCCGCGGTCGGCCGTGCGCCACACGTGCCGCGTGTCCGAGCAGTACGCGGCATTCGCGTCCTGGGGGTCGAAGACGATACGCTCGATGGCGGTCGCCACGAGGCCCGTCGTTGCGGGCTCCCAGTTCTTGCCGTAGTCGTCCGAGCGGAACATCCGTCCGACCAGCACGCCGAGGATCCGTCCGGGCTCGTTCTCGGAGCACGACAGCTCGGTGCGGAACAGCATCATGCCGCCCCACGCAGGCGCCGGTGCCGCCTGCATGCCGGGGAAGACTTCGTTCACCTTGCGCGCGGTGGCCGGGTCCGGCTCAGCCTCGGTCTCCGGGTCCCACAGCAAGTCCCAGCTCGCGCCGTTGTCGTACGAGTAGTAGTACCGCCTCCGGCCGGTGCGCTGCCAGGCGGGCTTCTGCGTGCAGATGTAGAGAAGCCCGCGGTCCTTGGGGTCGGTGGACATCGAGACAGCCTGGTCCTGGCCCTCGGGGAAGGGAATCGTCTTGAACGACTCGCCACCATCGCGCGAGATGACAAGAGAGGTCTCCTCCTTCTGCCGGCACATGAACGAGATCGTGTTCGGGTCAAAACGGTCGGCCTGGAAGTACTGCACGTGTGGCACTTCCTTGGGGCGCCGACTCAACTCACGCCACGTCTCCCCGCTGTCGTCGCTTCGGAAGATGTGCTTGTAAGCGGCGGCATACATCACCCGCGAGCCTGCGGGCCCGACGTGGACGTCGCCATACATGCCCTTGGCGAGGCTGGGGCCTATCACCTGCCAGGTCTCGCCCCGGTCCCGGGAGACGAAGCAGGGAGAGAGCCCGACGATGATCGGCCCATCCTCGTTGCGCGAGATGGCCATTGACCTGATGTTGAGCGCGCGGGCCGTCGCAGGGAGGTCGTCCACCCGCCGCCACGTCTTGCCGCCGTCGGTCGAGTGGTAGAGCCCCTTGCCGCCGGCGTACATGCTGTCAGCGTCGAGCGGGTCTATCGCGACCGAATAGATCGTCCCACCTTCGGGCCCCGTAGCCGGCTGCCACTGGGCGTGGGCGGGCGCGCACGTCAGCACGACGAGCACGGCGACAAGTGTTCCCCTCATGAGACAGGCCCTCCGGCTGTGCCCAACGTCCACCTGTAACTGATACGTTCGACGCGGAGTATGTCCCTTCCACGAGAGTACATCATGCGCATGCGGCCCGGAAGACGTGCTGGTCAAGCAACTCTAGCCGCTGTCTGCCACAATGCGGCGCGATCCTAGTGCTCGCGCTTGACGGGGCCCGCCTCGGCCCGCTTGGGGTTGTCGAGGATCCACACACCGTTGCCGTCGGTGCCGACCCAGAGCGCACCGTCGTGGGGCGAAACGGCCAGGCAGGGGACGCGAAGACCTCGCGGGCCGCCTTCGAGCAGTGTGAATCTCTTGCCGCTGTCGGTTGTTCGGAGAATTCGCCCGTCGTCGAAGGCCACGTAGACGACCGCGGCGTCCTTGGGGTCACAGGCTAAGGCCATGGCGTTCATGTCGTTGGGCAGGTCGAACGTCCTTGTCGAGTCTTCTGTTCCCGAGATGACCGAGATCTTTCGCCACCTCTCACGGGCATGGGGATCGATGGGAATGTGGATCGTCCAGAGCGCGCCGTCGGCCGCGAATGCCCAATCATAGAGCTTCCAATCCTTCGTCGGAGCGTACAATTCCCAGGCTTTGCCCTGATCCGTGCTGGAGAGGATCCGCCTGCGGCCGTTGTCGGCAAGCCACAAGTCGACGCCTCGCACGACGCGTTGGGCGAAGGGCCTCATGGGACCATACCCTTGTTGGCCGAAGTTCGTCTCGCCGGCCTTGTGCCAGGAGGCGCCCTCGTCGGTTGATTCGAGACGGAAGCCGATCCCGACGGCGACGCAGACGTGCTGCGCGGCGCCGGTCTCACTCGTTGCCTCGTAGGAGGAGAGGACGAACACGCCTTCCTTGCTGTTGCGGGTTCCCCATACCCTCTGCCAGTTTTGGCCCTGGCTGCTTCCACGCTGGATGTGTTCTCCATTGCCGCTGGCGGCCAGCAACAGATGTTTGCCGTCGGGGGAGAAGGTCATGGCTTTGATCCGTTCGTGAACCAGCATCGTCGACCAGGTCTTCCCCTCATCAGCCGTGCGCCAGAGGCTATTGTGCGCCGCACAGTACGCGGCTTTGGGGTCGTGTGGGTC
>CAZJXV010000263.1:0-5929 GCA_964550015.1 uncultured Verrucomicrobiota bacterium | reverse complement strand
GATACGCCGGCACTAGGTCAACCTCTTCAACAAGACCCCGACTCACCGCGACATCGAAATCCATGCGCTTCGGCTCGCGCCGATACACGTGCGACTCGATCGCGGACGTGACACTCTCGTCCGCCGACCCCGCGTACGCCGCCTTGAACTTGAAGCCGTTGAACTGCGCCGTATTGTGGCTCGCCGTAAACATGACCCCGGAATCGAGGCCGCGCTCCTTGACCGCGTACGACAGACACGGGCTCGGAACCGGCCGCACACCCAGCACGACGCGGATGCCGTTTGCCGCAAGCACCTCGGCCGCCAGTTGCGCAAACGTCTCCGACTCAAACCGCGTGTCGTACCCGATCCCGACGCGCATCGCCCCTGTGCCCATCGAAAGAAGGTAATCCGCCGTGGCCTGCGAGACCGCGCGCACGCTCTCGAACGTGAACGTGTCGGCGATCACGCCGCGCCACCCGTCTGTGCCGAACTTGATTTCCGGTTTGCCCATCGTCGTATCAGTCGCCCTTTCGCAAATGCTCAATTGCCTTCGCCAAATCCGCCGCGCCGAACAGCGCCGTGCCCGCCACCAGCACGTTCGCCCCCGCCCCGACGACGAGCGGCGCCGTCTCGTCGTCAATGCCGCCGTCCACTTCGATGTCCAGCGGCGTGCCCAACTCGCGTGCCCACTCGCGCAGCGCGCGGATCCGATCGAGACTCTCCGGCATGAACGCCTGTCCACCGTAGCCCGGTGCCACGCTCATCACGAGCACCATGTCCACTTTGTCCAGGAACGGGAGCACGCTCTCGACCGCCGTCTCGGGATTCAGCGTCAACCCGCAGCGGACGCCCGCCGCCCGCACGCGCGCAATGTCCGCCGTCACGTCCTTCGAGGCCTCGACGTGGAATGTGACGTTGTCCGCCCCGGCGTCGCAGAACTGGGGAATGATCCGCTCCGGGTTGTCCACCATCAGGTGCGCGTCGAGGAACAGCGATGTGTAGCGCCGGATGGCCGACACCGCCTGCGCCCCGAACGTGATCGGCGGCACGAAGTGCCCGTCCATCACGTCGAGATGCAGCACGTCGGCGCCCGCGTCCTCGGTCCGCTTCGCGTCCTCGCCCATGCGTGCAAAGTCCGCCGCCAGGATCGAAGCCGCAATCACGACCGGTTTCTCGGGGAACGGGACGCCCATCCGCCTAGATCTCCCTCATCTCGAGACAGCGGGCCAGCCGCTGCTCGTCCTGACGCGGACCGACCGTCGCCAGGGTGATCCTCGTCGGCCGAAAGATCGCCCGGGCGATGCGCTGCACGTCGTCCGCGCTCACCGCCTGGATGCGCTTGACCGTTCTGGCCGGATCGGGCACCCGCCCGCTCAGGAGCACGTTCTCACCCATCCATACCATACGGCTCATGCTTTTCTCCAGCGCCATCGTGAACTGGCCCAGCGTGTACTGCCGGGCGCGCTCGAGCTCGGCGCGCGGCACCCGCCTCGCGCGCAGCCGGTCGAGCTCACGCATGATCGCCCGCAGCGCCACAGGCAGCCGCGCCGTGTCGAACCCGCCCCCCACATAGAAGCACCCCGCGTCCACGTAGCGATCAATCCCGCTGTGGATCGAGTACGCCAGCCCGCGCTTCTCCCGCACGTTCTCGAAGAGCCGCGAGCTCATGTTCTCGCCCAGCAGCGTGCTGACGATCTTCAGCCCGAAACGCCACGGGTGGTCGCGGTGGAACGTCTTGAAGCCCAGCACGACGTGCGACTCCTCAGTCTCGCGCGACTGCTGAGCGATCCGCGGCGCCCGCTGCCGCATACCGGCGCGCCGGAAGCTCCGTCGCCGCCCTGCGGGCATCCGATGCGCCAAGGCCCGGACCAGCTTCACCGCCTCGTCGTGGCGGACCTTCCCCGCCAGCGCCACCACGCACGCCTCGCGCCCGTACATGCGCCGATGGTAGGCGACGAGATCGGCGCGCGCAATCCCGCGGACCGACCGCTCCGTGCCCAGGATGCGACGGCCGAGCGGGTGATGGCCCCAGAGCGCCTCGCTGAACAGGTCCTCGACCACGCACGAGGGCCGGTCCTCGATCATGCGTATCTCCTCGATCACGATGTCCTTCTGCACGCCGAGCTGATCGGCCCGGAACGCCGGGCGGCTGACCATGTCGAGGAGCACGTCAACGGCCTGATCCAGGTTCCCGGGCAACACCTGCGCATGGTAGAAGGTGCTCTCCTCGTTCGTCGAGGCGTTGAACGTGCCGCCCGCCCCTTCGATCTCGCGCGTGATCTGCTCGCCCGTGCGCCGCCGCGTCCCCTTGAACGCGAGGTGCTCGATGAAGTGCGAAACGCCGTTGAGGCGGGCCGGCTCGTCGCGCGACCCGCACCGCACCCACACTCCGACCGCCACCGAGTCGCGCTCGGGCATCTCGGCGGTCACCACCCGCAGCCCGCCGTCGAGCGTCGTCATCCGCATCATACGCTGCTGTCTCCTCCCGGTGCCTGCCGCTGCGCGTCCAGGTAGCTCTGCAGCATCACCTGCGCCGCCAACGTATCCACCCGCCCGCGGCGGCGACGGCCGCTCACGCCCGCTTCATCCAGCACCCGCTCGGCCGACACCGTCGTGAGCCGCTCGTCCCACAGGCTCACCGGCGCCGCCGACGTCCGCTGGTAGTAGGCGGCGAATCGGATCGTCTCGCGCGCCTTCGGCCCGATGTCCCCGCTGAGACTCTTCGGCAGGCCGATAACGATGTGCGCCGCTTCGTGCGCTTCGGCCGCGGCTTCAACGGCAGCGAGCGCCTCGCGCGGGCCCGACACCTCGACTGTGCCGGCCGGCTGCGCCGTGATGCCCAGCGGGTCGCTCACCGCGAGCCCGATGCGCCGCTGCCCGTAATCCACGCCGAGGATTCGCCCGCCCATGGCCTAGAAACAGCCCTTCAACTCGTCGCGCGCCTTGAGCTTCGCCACCAGGTCTTTAACCTCCTGCGCCCGGTCGCGCGCGCACACGAGCAGCGCGTCCTTGGTCTTGACCACGACGAGGTCGCTAACGCCGATCGCCGCGATCAGCGTCCCGTCACCCGCTACAATGCAGTCGCGCGCGTCAATCTGCTCAAACGGCCCGACCACCACGTTGCCCTGCTCGTCCGTCTCGATGTGGTTCGCGAGCGACACCCACGAGCCCACGTCGTCCCACAGAAACTCGCCCGCCGCCGTGTACACGTTGTCGGCCCGCTCCATCACGGCGGTGTCGATCGGCTCGGACTCGAGCGACTCATACACCCGGCGCACCGTCTCCTCCTGCGCGGCCGTGTCCATCGCCTCACGCATCGCGACGAGGCCCGCATGCAGCCTCGGCATGTACCGCTCGAACGCATCCGTAATCGCCGCCACGGTCCAGATGAACATACCGCTGTTCCAGTAGTAATCGCCCGCGCCAACGTACGCCTTCGCCGTCGCCTCATCGGGCTTCTCCACGAAACGCTCGACGTGATACACCGCCGTCTCGCATTTGACCCCCGCGCGCGCACCGCGGTGGATGTAGCCGTAACCCGTCGCCGGCGACCTCGGCACGATCCCGATTGTCACCAGGCCGCCCGTCTCCTCGGCCGTCGTGCAGCAATCGGCCAGGGTCCGCCGGTACACGTCGAGGTCCGCTTCCCCGATTGCCGCGTCCGCATGCAGCGACATCATCGTCGCCCCCGGGTCCCGCGCGCCCAGCGCGGCGGCGGCCAGCGCGATGGCCGGCGCCGTGTTCCGCCCCACCGGCTCGCCCAGCACGTTCGCCGGGTCGAGCTCGGGGAGCTGCTCGAGGATCTGCGCGCGCTGCGCCTCGGCGGTCACCGCGTATATGCGCTCAGCCGGCACCAGCCCCTCGAGCCGGTCCACCGTTTGCCGGATCATCGTGCGCTCACCCACAATGGCCTGCAGGTGCTTCGGCGCGCCGACGCGGCTTTTCGGCCACAGCCGCTCGCCCACGCCCCCGGCGAGGATCACCGCATACCGGTTCATGGTTGAACTCCCCTGAGCGGCGCCGTCAGCTCCCGGACGAAACCGGTCACGCGCTCGACGAGATCGTCCCGCCCGATGTTCCCTTCGATCTGCCGGACGATCGCGCTGCCCACGACCACGCCGTCGGCGTACCGCGCCACCTCGGCCACCTGCTCGGGCGTCGAGATGCCGAACCCGACGGCCACCGGCGTCTTCGAGTACGACTTGATCCGCTCAACCATCGGCCGCACCGAGGCCTCGACGGCGCTGCGCTCGCCGGTCACACCCGTGCGAGACACATAGTAGATGAACCCGCGCGACGACTCCGCAAGCATCCGCATCCGCTCGTCGGTCGTCGTCGGCGCGATGAGCTGCACCATGCACAGCCCCTGCTCGTCGAGCGCAGCGCGGAACGCCCCCGCCTCCTCCGCTGGGTAATCGAGCGCCAGAATGCCGTCCACACCCGCCTCGCGCGCCGCGGCGGGGAATGTCTCGAGCCCGAACCGCATCACCGGATTGATGTAGGTAAAAAGCACGATCGGCATCTCGCACGACGTGCGAATCGTTCGCACCGCCTCGAGCACGTCGGTCAGCGACACCCCGTTTCGCAGCGCCCGCTCCGCCGCCCGCTGGTTCACCACGCCGTCCGCGAGCGGATCAGAGAACGGCACGCCCAGCTCCACGACGTCCACGCCCGCGCCGTCGAACGCCCGGGCCAGCTCGACCGTGGTCTCCAGCGTCGGGTCGCCCGCGGTGATGTACGCGACAAAGGCTTTTCGCCCCTCGGCGCGGACCGTCTCGAGCTGTGCGTCAATTCGATTCACGTCCATCCCTCAACACATCAATGTCCCCCCGAGCGGAGGAGCGCGATCATCCCAGCGACATACAGAATCAGCAGAAGCGCCGAGTCCCAACCCAGGCGTCCGGCGCGCCTCTTCACCGGGCGCATGAGGCTGACGATCGCCACGCCCGTCATCACCACCGCAAGACCGAGCGGGATCAGGTTCCTCATCGACCCGTACGCGAAGAGGCGCCCGCCGACGGCGGCGTCGCACACCGGGATGATCGCCACGTTGAACACGTTGCTGCCAAACAGATTGCCCAGCGCCATGTTCACAGCCCCGACGCGGAACGCCGCCACGGTGACCACCACCTCCGGCATCGAGGTCGCCACGGCGAGGAACAGCGTGCCCACGAACGACTCCCCCAGCGTAAACGTCCCCGCGCCGAGTCGGAACTCGACCATCGCCAGCGCCTCGCCGATCTTCGCCAGCCACAGGCCGCTCACAACGATAAGGGCCGCGGCAAGGACGAACCGCGCGTACAGGCTGCCGCGCGAACCGCGGTACGGCGCCTCGCTCACCTCGTCGCGCTCGTCGGGACGTGCCCGCTCGTAGTTGAAGCTCATGCGCACCATCAGCAAGTACGAGACGAGAATAATCAGGCTGAAGACCCATCCGAAGTCGTGCAGCACGCCGCCCACGACCTGCGTCATCACGAAACCGACCGCGGCCACGCCGAGCATGACGGCGCCGCCGCCGGCCGTCAGCACCTGCCCGCGACGGCCGACGCCCAGCGCCGACGTCTTTCGCGACAACACATCGAGCAAGACGATGATGAGCAAGTTGAATGCGCAACTCCCGAACAGATCGCCGAAGGCCAGGTCCGCCGCGGCATGTTTGTCCGCCACGGCAAGCACCGTGCCCAAGGCCGTCGCCAGTTCCGGCAGCGACGTGGCGGCCGCGAGAAACACCATACCGATCCACGCGCCGCTCAGCCCCGTCACCTCGCCGATCCAATTGCCGTAACGCGAAAGCCGCGTCCCCGCCAGGATCACCAGCACCGCGCACGCGCAGAACTCGACGAGCAGCAAGACCGCGCTCGGCTCACCAAGAATCCACCTAGTGATCATCGCTGCCCGGTATCTGCAGGTCCGCAGCAAGGAACCTCGCCGCTTCCTGCACGTCCTT
>CAZJXV010000262.1:0-5949 GCA_964550015.1 uncultured Verrucomicrobiota bacterium | reverse complement strand
CGCGCACGAGGCGGAGTTGGAGCGTGAGGGCAAGACGAAGGCGTTCATCAACCTGTCGCCCGCCGACGCGATCCCCAACAAGGACTTCGTTCTGAAGTACACCGTTATCGGCGACAAGCCGGAGATGGCCGTGCTGTCACACCGGCCCGCTGAGGGCGAAGGCTATTTCATGCTGATGATCCAGCCCAAAATCGAGGAGAAGCTCGCCAAGGCCCCGCCGCGCGAGATCTGCTTCCTCATTGACGTCTCCGGCTCGATGAGCGGCGCGCCGACCGAGAAGGTCAAGGACGCGATGCGCCATTTCTTCAAGCTCACGAAGGCGGAGGACACGATCCAGGTGGTCACCTTCTCCGGGGGCGCACAGAGCTTGTTCCGGGGCTACGTGCCCGCCGACGAGAAAAACGTGGCCGCGGCGCTGAACTTCACTGAAGGCATCCGCGGCAGCGGCGGGACGCGCATGCTCGAGGGGATCAAGAAGGTGCTGGCCGACCCGCTCGACCCGAAGCGCGTGCGCATCGTGGTGATGCTTACCGACGGCTACATCGGCAACGAGGCGGAGATCATCGCGGAGGTCGGCAAGCGCGCGGGCGACCAGGTCCGCTTCTGGACGATCGGGATCGGCTCGTCGCCAAACCGGTTCCTCATTGACGGGGTCGCCAAGACGGGCGGCGGGATGTCGGAGGTGCTCGAGCTTCAGACCGACCCGGAGTTCCTGGTGCGTCGGATCGTTGAGCGCATCCACCGCGCACAGTTCGCGAACATCAAGATTGATTGGAGCCTGCTTCCCGTCTTCGAGACCTATCCGGCCAAGGTGCCGGAATTGTGGGCCGGCCGGCCCGTTATCCTCTTCGGCCGCTACGAGGCGGGGGGCAAGTCCACGATCGAGCTCAACGGCACGGTCGAGGGCGAGCCGCTCACCTACAAGCTGCGCGTCACCTTCCCCGACGAGGAACCCGATCACGACGTGCTTGCCAAGGTCTGGGCCCGCCGCAAGATCGAGGACCTTTCGGCCCAGATGTTCTACGGCGACGTGCCCGAGGTCGTTGAGGAGATCACCCAGGTCGCCCTCGACTACAGCCTGATGAGCCAGTACACGAGCTTCGTCGCCGTTGACGAGAGCGAGCGCGGCACAATCACCGAACCCGCCCGGCCGCCGCGCCGGATGGTCGTGCCGGTTCCGCTGCCCGAGGGTGTCAGTTACGAGGGCGTCTTCGGCCCGCTTGGGGGAGGGATGCAGTATGGAGGAGGAGCCGAAGAGACCTCGCTGTACATAAGCGAGGCCGCCAGCCCATTACATATGGGAAAGGACCGGATGACGCGGCCCACTGGTGCCAGCCGCGGGTTGTATTCATCACGCCGCGATTCCATCGTGGCGTGGAACCGGCGTCCGAGGAAGAAGGCCGAAACAGTTGCCTTCGTGCACGGCGCGATTCCCGCTGGCAAGCCAAGGGGCCACGTCAAGGCAGGCCTACCGGTCCTGCACGAGAGATCAATCAACGGAGTCGTGGACGAGCTTAAGCCAGACATTGCCTGGCATGAAGGGCGGGGGCGCCTCGTGGGGAACGTCCTTCAGGGTTGGTCGGCCCAGCGCCACAAGGAAGCTCTCGAGGCGATCAAGAAGGCCGAAGAGCTGAAGAAGGCAGGTGACCTCGAGGCTGCGATGGCCCGCTACCAGCAGGCCCTGCTGCTCGAGACGGCGCTGCTGCGGGTGAACCCCTGGAACGACGACGGCACCTCGGCCAAGGCGGCGGACGCGCTCACGGAGCTGACGGGCGAGATCAACAAGGCGCGTGCGAAGGCGCTGGAAGCGCTCGACACGCGGCTCGACCTCGTTATCCGCGACAAGTCGGTCGCCGAAGCTCTCGACGAGATCGCCAAGGCCGCCGGGATCGCGACGACCGTTGTGGAGGGCAGCGTCGAGGACGCACGCGACATGCTCGGCACGCGTGACCTGCGGGTGACGTACCTCGACCTGCGTGGGGCCACCGCCGCGCAGGCGCTCGACTGGCTGCTGACGCCGGCGCAGCTCGCCTGGCGCCTCGACGACAATGATGGCATCGTCGTGGGCACCTCGCGGCGCCTTGGCGGGGTCGTGCCGTGGGTCTATCCCGTGGGCGACCTGGCGATTCCGACGAAGGAAGAACTCGAGAAGGAACCGCAGGAGGTTGCCGAGGCGGCGCTGGCGGACTTCCTCAGCGCCGTGCGCCTGGTGCTGGGTCAGGAGGGCGATTCCGGCCTCGAGCCGGGATCGGCCGTGATGATCGGCCCGGGCGAGCTCCTCGTGTACGGCGACGGCAAGGTCCACGAGTTCGTTGCCGCGTTCCTCAGCGCGTTGGCGGATCCCGAGGCTAAGATCACCATCGCGCCCATCCACCGCCGCGAGGACCCGTACCCGGCCCTCAAGACGCTCCAGGCTGCGACCTCAAAGCGCTGGGCGGCCCGTGCGGAGCTCCGCGAGAAGCGGATCGCCTGGCGGGCGAAGGTCGAGACGCTCCGCGCGCTCGATCAGTTCGGCTGGCAGCTCCTCGCCGGCGCGTGCCGCGGCGAGGTGGATGACGAGGCACTGACCGAACTCCGCATCGCCTGGAACAGCCCGGAACTGAAAGAGATTCTCTCCTCGGAGAGCAAGTGGCTCGTGATGCGGGCGGCGTGGATTCTCAGCGAGACCGCACGCGCCGTGCCCGGCAACAAGGTTTTGGACACGACGGCTGCGGAAGCGCTGAGAACCGTGCTGGAGCGGCACGGGCCGTTGGCGGAGGCGTTGGAGAAGGAGCCGGACAGCGTGCCGACCTATTTCGCGGCGCTCTATGCGACGCTGGCGGTGCGCCACGCCGCGGCACTCAAAGTGACGATGATGACCGAGTCCTCGAAGGCGTTGGACAACATACTCAGCCTGCTGACGAGGGAGCACAAGGGCGACGCGCTCGCGGCCGCCGTCACAGTTGCGAGGGCTTTGTGGGAGTCATTCCCCGAGGTGGACGGCAAGCCCGGCGCTCAAGCGGCAGAGTTGGCTTCGCTGATCTCAGAGCAGAAGATCGCGGGCGACGATCTCGTCGTGCTTGCGGCCCTGGCCGCCCGGCGCCTTGACGGCGAGGTCTGGCTGACGTTCCGCACGGAGATGCCCGACCTCATTGGCGGACAACCCCTCAACGGGAACGTCGTCGTCGTCGTGAACCGGCTCGCCACGGCGCCCCTGGAGCTTCTCGCGCAGAAGTGACGTTTCGCAAGCCCTGCCCGGTGTCCCTTGCGGGGACCGGGCAGGGCATTCTTTTTTCGGCACCAGGTTGGCGCCAGGTAGGCTGTGTATTCCGGGCCGACTTTCGAGCTCCGGTTCCCCCTTCGTCTCCAGGTGGGGCTTTCAGTGCTTCCCATGAAGCTGCGGGGGCGGGGCTATGCATGTCTGGGCCCTGGAGGTCGGTCCCCATCAGGGAACAGCCCGCTGACGGAACAACAGTCTGGTCGCCGGCGTCGGGTCGGTCCGCACAGCCTGTGATTGACTCGATCTCCGGTGTCGCCTTGCCGGCACCAGGCGCCCGTGGTAGGCTGGCGCGTGTGGACCGGAGGGGCCTTGGGGTGTGTGTCCTCACGAAGCGGTCGAACGTGGCGCGGCCTTTCGCCGTCGGTCTCTCCAGCTCGTTGCCGCCGGCCGCAGACGCTGCTCTTCCCACGCTGGCCCCCGGTCGAAGTCCCGAGCGGACTGAGTGCCGCCCGGGCAGCGCGGAGAACGACCCATTCGGAGGAAGGAGACTATGAAACCGGCATTGGCGCTTGGGGCTCTTCTGCTGCTCGTTCTGCCCGAAGGGACCCAGGGGGGGACCCCGGTTGACGGCGTTCCGAACGTTCCTTCACCGCCAGGCTTCACGCGGGAGACCGAGTATCTGCTCGATATCCCTGCCGACATCGAGGAGGGCAAGGAAGGTGAAAAGAAGACAAAGCCGGAAGATGAAGAGGAGTTCCAGCCGGCGTTTCTCTACAGGCGCGACGGCGATATCTGGGGGCGGCTCGAGGATGGAACGAAGCCGACCAACCTGACGAACTTCGCTGAGGACGACGACTACAAGACGAAGCACGAGAAAGCCGTCGCTGAAGAGAACGAATGGCGCAAGGCGACGGGCGGGCGCAGTGGGCGGACGCCGGTCATGCTCGACTTCACGTACTGCCGGGACGACGGCAAGATCTACTATTACCTCGGCTATGTGCAGCGCGACTTCGAATTCTTCTCCATGAACTCGAACGGGGCCGAACGGGCGGCCGCCAGCACGCTGTCGCTCCCCGCGCTCGGGCCGAAGGAGTCGGCCACGGACGAATTCCTGACCAAGCGCAGGGACGTCGTCTTTGCATTCCGCACGGCCAACCGCAGGCTCGCGCCGTTGCGCGTCGAGACGATGGGCATCGAGCATCTGCGGGACTACACGCTCTCACCCGATGCCCAACGCTTCGCACGACTGTGGCGCCAGATTCTGCGGGCCGATACCGAGGCGGAAGATCCTACGCGGCGCGTCAACGAAGGCAAGGGTTACTACCTCCTGCTTGCCTCTGCAAAGGGGGATAACGTCCACAGCTACCGGCTCCTCGATACTGAGAAGGTAAACGAGGAATTGCCGCCAAGCGGGATTGCTGTCCAAATCCCCGAGAACCCTTCCTCCGGCAATCTGTCGAACACGAATTACCGGGCGTGGGGGCTGTACTGGTCGCCGGACGGAGAATGGGTCGTCATGCTCGGCCCGCAGGCGGACCGGCGACGGACGGGCGTCGAGCCGGGCGGCCACATCGTCATGATAAGAGCCGACGGGGGCGAGGCACGCATCTATCACCGATGGGCGTCGGACGAGACGTGGCGTGGGAAGTTCCAGAGCGAGCCGAGGCCGACCTTACTGGCGCGCACGCCCAATGCGACTCGACACCGCGATGAAATGGAGGAGCTGCCGGTTCAGTATCTGTGTCCCGCGGTGAATGCCGATTGGCAGAAGCTTGGGTATCCGCTCATGCCGCTTACGTGGTCGCCGGACTCGAAGCACCTCGCGTTCTGGCTCAGGCGCAGAGAAGCAGACGCGTGGGTGGTTCATTTCGGCATCATGTGCGTGTCGGACGGCCACTTCGTCCGCGTGGACTGCGCGCCCGGTTTGAGCAGGGACTACGCCTGGTCACCCGACGGGAAGCGGATTGCCATTGAGGTCACGGGGAAGCAGCGGCCGAACCGCCCGCTCACGCCAAAGGATATCGAGGAGATGCCGTCGGCCATCTGTGTCGCAGAGGTGGCGGCGCTCTTCGCGGGCGGGAGCGGCGATCTTACTGTCGTTCCTCCCGACGACGAGCGCTTCAGCAAGATCGCCGTAGGGTACAAGGGCATCGGGTTGACCTGGATCGGCCCGGCGCTTGAGGAGGAGTTCGTGCCGCTCGAGCTCGTCGTGCCACGCGGGTCCGACCTGAGCGACGAGTTGGCGGGCGTCAGACGGCGCCACGACGATGCGGTCAAGAAGCTGAAGCAGCTCAGCGAAACGCTCAAGGGCAAGGAGGACAACGAGCAGCTCCTCAAGGACATCCGCGACGTCCGCGTCACGATCCGCTTTCACGAGGAGGACTTTTTTAAGACGGCCGCCGACGCGATCGGGGCGTACGCCTGGGGTGACTTCGATAGGCAGAGCCAGGCGTTCCGGGACCGCGTCGTCTATCTCCAGCGCCAGGTCGCGACATGGCACGACACGCTGCGCGAGTACGGCTACGGCTCGTACGTCGTGCACTTCAGCCAGTACCGCCGCGAGGAGATGCGCTTCAAGCAAGCGCTCAAGGACCTCAACCACACGCTCGACTTGTGGAACGTCTACAACAGCATGGTGCTGGCCCATCATGACCTGATGGCGCGCGAGATCCGGATCCAGCTCGGCGTCGACGGCTATGCGGGCAAGCTCGACGAGCACCTGGCCGGGATCTGCCGCCGCAAGGCGCGCA
>CAZJXV010000261.1:0-5983 GCA_964550015.1 uncultured Verrucomicrobiota bacterium | reverse complement strand
ACGACGCGTGCGGTGCCGGAGCCGTTCTTTGTGCTCGCCACCCAGAACCCGATCGAGCTGGAGGGCACCTACCCGCTGCCCGAGGCGCAGTTGGACCGGTTCCTGTTCAAGCTCGTGGTGTCCACCGTGCCCGTCGAGGTGCTCGACAGCATTATCTCGACGCGCAGCCGCGGCGAGCCCCCGTTGCCGACGTGGACCATGAGCGCCGAGCAGCTCCGGCAGGTCTTCGGCGTGATGGACGGCATTTTCCTGCCCCGGCCGGTGTCGCGCTATGTTTCGCGCCTCGTGGCTGCGACGCATCCGAGCGGGGCCGAGGCCACCGAGGCTGTGCGCGGCTACGTGGCCTATGGGGCCTCGCCTCGCGCCGCGATCGCCATGGCGGAGGCAGCGCGTGCGCGTGCGCTGCTCGCAGGCAGGCCGACCGTCGGGTTCGGAGACGTCAAGACGGTGGCGCCGGCCGTGATGAACCACAGGCTCGTGCTGAAC
Organism: uncultured Verrucomicrobiota bacterium; assembly: GCA_964550015.1. Classification (GTDB taxonomy): domain Bacteria; phylum Auribacterota; class JABMQX01; order JAFGEW01; family JAFGEW01; genus CAZJXV01. The sequence continues at coordinate 5,497 of CAZJXV010000261.1, read as the reverse complement.
TACAAGGCCCGCTTCGACAAGGTGGATGCTTTCTCTATTGTCGAGGGGCTGCTGGCCGGCCTGGACGAGGCCGGCCTGGATCTGCCCAGCGACCTCGAAGTTTCGGGTGCGAAAGATGATGATTAAGCCGGCATTGCCCAGGCTGGGCCGTCGCTCGTGTGCGCTCGCCGCGTTTCTGCTCTGCGCCGGGCAGGTGCTTGGACCTGCGGCCTTCGGCGCCACACGCTTCGGCGACATCTCCGTGACCGCCCAATCGCCGCCGCCCGACGCCGGCGCGCACGGATACCTCGAATACAGAATCACCGTCACGAACCATTCTGCGGACCGGAGTCACGACGTAGCCCTGCTCTTCCCCAAGGACAGCTACGCCCACGGCGACTGCATCCGGCGAATCACTCGCTCGGTCAAGGTCGGCCCCGCCTCGACGGCGCGGGTATCACTCCTGCAGCCGGCGCTGCTCGCGTCCGGCGAGGGCCTGGCCGTGAGCATTGACGGCAAGACGCAAAGGGAAACCGTGTACGTTTCCGCTTCCGCCGGCCGAGGGGGGTACGCTCGCCCCGGCCTCGGGCGCGGTCGTCGTCTCCTGATACTGGTCAGCCGCGGCGCCGGGCACGACTTCGAGGCGGCGGCGCTGAACAGCCTCAAGAACGCACAATGGTTCGAGAGACGCTTCCCAGACGGGATTGAGTTCGCCCAGTCCGAATCGGCACCCGAGGACTGGAGCACGAACTGGCTCGGCTACTCCTGCTACGACGGCGTTGTGCTGGGAGGCGATGAGCTGCGCGACGCCCCGGCCCCGGTCAGATCGGCGCTGTGGCAATACGTGGAGTGCGGCGGCACGCTTCTCGTGCTTGGGACGACGCAGGTTCCGGAAGCGTGGCGAGACCGGCGGACGATGGGCGGCGGCCTCGCATCCTGCACCGTCGGGTTCGGTCAGTGCCTTGTGGGAGGCGACACCGACTACGATCTCTGGAAACGCGCTCAATGGGAGACGTGTGTCGTGGCGTGGTCGGCCACGCTCTCTCCGTTCGAGGAGACTCGAAGCGTTGACGAAGCCAATGACGAGTTTCCCGTTGTGAAAGCCCTCAGGACACCGGTCCGTGGTCTGCTGGTTCTTATGCTCGTCTTCGTGCTGACCATCGGCCCGCTGAACCTCTGGATCCTTTCACGCAAGAGGAGACGGATCTGGCTGCTGTGGACCGTGCCTGCGATTTCGCTCCTGACCTGCGGCGCGGTGACGCTCTACGCGGCCATCGCGGAGGGGTGGCGCGGCCGGATCCGAACAGCCGCGCTGACGATTCTCGACCAACGGGCCCATCGCGCGACAACGATCGGTTGGACCGCGTTCTACTGCCCCGTGACTCCCGGCGGGGGACTGCATTTCGACTACGAGACCGAACTCACGCCGCAGACCGGCGAGTCGTGGTACTACGGCGGGGGGAGCGGGCGGGCCCGCGACATGGACTGGACGCACGAGCAACATTTGGCCAGCGGGTGGCTGACGGCACGCGTGCCTGCGCACTTCATGGTGCGCAAGAGCGAGACGCGACGCGAGCGCCTCGCCGTCAGGAGAGCGGAGGATGGCTCGCTGCGCGTCGTCAACGGCCTCGGGGCCGAGATCCGGGAGCTCTGGTTCGCTGACGAGGCCGGGCGTCTTTACACGGCGCGCAACGTCCCGGCCGGCGCGCACGTTGTGCTCAAGCCGGCGGGGCAGCCCCGGAGCACAGGCGACGCGGCGAGCTTGCGCGAGGCCTTTCGCTTAGATTGGCTCACGAGCATCGGCAGGCTCAGGGACAGGCCGGGAGAATTCTTGATGGCCACGTGCTACATCGCGGTCCTGGACGCAGCGCCATTCGTCGAGCAGGGCCTGCACAGGGCGCGATCCTGGGATGCCGAGTCGGTCGTGTACGGCCTCGTCGGGGAGATCACCGATGAAGATTAGGGTCGTCAATCTGAAGAGGCATTTTGGGAAGACGAAGGCCGTGGACGGGATCTCGTTCGACTTCTCGTCGGGCCACGTCTTCGGCTTTGTCGGCCCGAACGGCGCCGGCAAGACCACGACGATGCGCATTCTGGCGACGTTGGACGAACCGACCGAGGGCGACGCTTTCCTGGACGGCGTCTCCGTCGTGGAAGAGCCCGAGAAGGCGCGCAGAATGATCGGGTTCGTCCCGGACACGGCGCCGACGCACAGCGACATGTCGGTCCACGAGTATCTCGATTTCTTCGCGCGGGCGTACGGTCTCAAGGGAGCCAGGCGCCGCGAGGTGGTCGAGGGCGTCGAGGAGTTCACGAACCTGACCGGGCTTCGCGACAAATTCCTCAAGGCCCTTTCGAGAGGCATGAAACAGAGGGTGAGCCTTGCCCGGTCGCTGGTTCACGACCCGCCGGTGCTGGTGATGGATGAGCCGGCGGCCGGCCTTGACCCGCGGGCGCGCGTCGAGCTGCGGGAGCTGCTCAAGATCCTCGCCACGCAGGAGAAGGCGGTTCTCATCAGCTCGCACATCCTGACCGAGCTCTCGGAGATCTGCGACGGCGTGGTGATCATCGAGCGGGGCAAGATCCTCAGATCGGGCACGATGGCCGAGATCCAGGCCCATGAGGCGCCACGGCACATCGTCAGAATCCGCCCGGCCGAACGGCTCGAGGAACTCCACAAGGAACTCCTGCAGATGCCCCGGGTGGAAAACGCCCGCCTCGTCGGCAACGAGGTCGAAGCGGAGGTTGACGGCCCGGAGGCGGCCTGCGGCGAGCTGCTCACCGCGCTCATTCAGCGAGGCTACCAGATCGCCGAATTCAAGCGACAGCAGGCCGACCTCGAGGAGATCTTCATGAAGATCACGAAGGGGGACGTGCAGTGATGCCCCTGGCCGGCGCGCTCGCCACGCTCGACGACTGGTGCAACCCGATCGCCGTCAAGGAGCTGCGCCAGGCCGTGCAGAGCAAGTTCATCCCCGGCCTGCTGATGCTGTGCCTCGTCGGGCAGCTTGTGGCCATGGCCAGCGTCGTGTTGACGATCGACGAGACCGAAGCGAGCTTTGATGCAGGCCGCCGCGTGTTTCTCATCCTGTTCGGGATTCTCGTCGGCGCGTGCACGCTGTTTGTACCGGCCTATTGTGCCGGGCGCCTGATCGGGGAGCGGTCCGGCGGCAAGATCGATCTGTTGTTCGTCAGTACGCTCCGACCGGGCACCATCGTCTGGGGCAAGCTGTGCTCGGGTCTGGCGATCAGCGTTCTGCTTTTCAGCGCCTGCATGCCGTTTTTGGTCTTCACCACCCTGCTCAGAGGCATTGACATTCCCTCGATCTTCGTCCTGCTCGTCAACGGGTTTCTCGCCAGCGCGGTCGCGATTCAACTCGCCTTGTTTGTCGGCGCCGTGCCGGCGAGCCGGCCCGTGAAAGCTGTCCTGGGCCTGTTCAGCGCCCTCGTGGCTCTCTGGCTGCTTGGCGGGATCATGAGCTCGACGCTCGGGTTCCTCTTTTTCGGCGTGGGAAGTTCGGTGGTGTCCGGCCAGTTCTGGGTGGTTTTTTTCCCGGCGGCGCTCCTGGTGCTTGGCGTGCTCGGGCATCTTTTCGTCTGGACGGTGGCCCTTCTGAGTCCGCGCTCGTCGAACCGCGCGCTTCCCGTGCGGGTGTTCTCGACCATCGCGTGGTTCGTCACGGGGGTCGTCTGTCTCGTCGCCAGACTCTTTTACCCCTACGACGTCCTCACGGGCTTCTGGGCGTTCCTGAGCCTGTGCGCCTTCTGCGTGGGGTTGTTTATTGCCGTGTGTGAGAGGGAGGAACCGGGCCGTCGGGTCGCACGCACGATTCCGGCCGGGGGGTGGCGGCGCGCCCTGGCGTTTCTGTTTTACAGCGGCGCCGCGGGCGGCGTTGCGTGGGCCTGTGTGATGATTTTCTTGACGGTGTTCGCGTTCGTGGTGATCTCGAACTTCCCACCCGGCGTCGGCGGGCGCGTTGTCGGCGTCATGGTCGGGATGGGTGCCGGCGCCTTCGCCTGCGCCATGACGGCGCTTCTCATCCGCAGGGCAGCTCGGCCCGCGTTCAAACCCGAGTACACGTGGATGGTTGCCCTGTCTTTCGCTGTTGTCTCCCTGTTCGTGTTGAGCGGGATCGGGCCGGGCGGATGCCTCGCCCTGATCCTCGTGTGGGCAATTTTCGTCGGCTGTGGGAGCCTGCGGTGGTTCACTGAACGGGTGCACGGATTCCGGCGGCCGGGTGAGGCCCCGGCACGTCCACCGATTGCGTCAACGGAACCGCCGCCGGAACCGCCGCGGACTTCCCAGCTTGATCATACGACGGAAGAAACGTTGTGAAGCCGATCACCACGTTCATCGCCAAGCTCGACGACTGGTGCAACCCGATCGCCGTCAAGGAGCTGCGCCAGGCCGTGCAGAGCAAGTTCGTTTCGGGGCTCCTGATCCTGTTTCTCGTTGGACAGCTCGTGACGATGTCGGCCGTCGTGCTGGCACGGAACGAGTATGAGTCCGCGTTCGACACGGGGCGCAACGCGTTCATGATCCTCTTCGGCATCCTCATCGGCGCGTGCATGCTCTTTCTGCCGGCGTACGCCGCCGGGCGTCTGATTGCCGAGCGATCCAGCACGAACGGCGACCTCATTCTGACGACGGCGCTTCGACCGCGCGCCATCATCTGGGGCAAGGTCGCCTCCGGCCTGGTCCTGACGATGTTGGCCTACAGCGCGTGCATGCCGTTTTTGACCTTCACCTATCTGCTCAGGGGCGTTGACCTGCTTTCGATCTTCATCGTGTTGGCGGCGGGATTCATCGGCAACGCGGTCGCCGTCCAGCTCGCCCTCTTCCTTGCCTGCCTTCCCGGACCGCGACAGATACGACCGATTTACGCTCTCATCGGCCTCGGCGGCTCTGTCGTGGCCTTTGTGTGCACGCTGGCCTTCTCGGCCGTTGTTGTGGGGACGGGCTATGAACATTTCGAGACGAAAGAAGCGCTGCTGTTCCTTGCGCTCATTGCAGCGCTCGGGCTCCTGGCCTTCGGCTTCCTGCTGGTTCTGTCAGTCGCGATCCTGAGCCCGCGTTCGGCGAACCGGGCGCTGCCCGTGCGCGTCTATATCACGGGCGTGTGGCTCATCGCGTGGGCGGCCGTGGCCGTGTGGAGCCTCGAGACGCAGAGCACGGACCCCGTGCGGCCCTGGATGATCGCGAGTCTCAGCGTTTTTTCTCTCGCGCTCTTGATCGCCGTGGGTGAACGGGACGCGTTAGGTTTCCGCGTCGCGCGGACGATTCCTCGCCGGCGACTCGTGCGGGGGGTTGCGTTTCTGTTCTACTCCGGCGCGGCGGGAGGGGTGGCCTGGGCGTGCCTGATGCAGGGTCTGACGGCGCTCGTCGCGGCGGGATGGCACTGGTCCTTCCCGTCGTTCGCGGCCAATAGCTTCTACGGGGACATGCCCGATCTCGTCGTCTCGATGTTGGGGGGGAGCCTCTATGTGTTTTGCTACTGCATGACGGGCGCCGTCCTCG
>CAZJXV010000260.1:0-5990 GCA_964550015.1 uncultured Verrucomicrobiota bacterium | reverse complement strand
GCAGCCGCTCCTGGCGAGCCTCACGGTCACCGTGATCCCCGAGCCGTCGGCGCTCTTCCTCTTGCTTCCCGGGGCCCTGTTGCTCGGCGGAATCAAAAGGCGCGTGGCGGCGACATAAACAGTCTGCTGTCGACGCTCGCGCCGTGCTGCTATCCGCCCCAGGAAGCTGCTGAAAAACCCGGTCGAGGTCAAGAGATCGTCGCATCTCGCGAGGCGCTTCTGCCGCCCCTCCGGGGCTCAGATCGTTCTTTTTCTCGTCGCTAACCTGGGGCTTGCGGGCCTGTTGAAAAACTCCCTTTATGTAAGCCTTACAGGCTATGGTTTGGTTTGTTGCGGGCTCTGTACCCAGGGTGGCGCTTTGCCCCTCGACGAGCTCGGGGCAAAGCTGACCCTGGGCTTTTCTATGCTGCCCCTTCGGGACAAAGCTGCGAAGAGCAAAGGCGGACTTTTTCAACAGGCCCTTGCGCCCCAGGCTACCCGCTGTCGGGCCTACGGCCCTCATGGCGGCACGATCCGGATGAGGCCCCTTTTCCAGCAGCCTGCTAGTATCGCGTCTCGGAAATAAGTGGCATAAGTCCGGGTTGTCAGCTTCCCTGTAGAGGAAACGCGTTTGGCGCTGAATCCTCTGACGGGGCGCTCAGCGCTTTTGACAACAAACTTGCGAGACACAATACTAGCCGACCCGCCTGCGGTCAGGTCAGATCAGATCGGGAACCATCACGCCTAACCCCTAGTCCGGCTCCGCGCCGCCGGGCTTGAGGGTGACGGTGACCTCCCCGTCGCGGCCGGCGATGCGGGCGGGGACGGCAGCGTCTTCGTAGCCTGGGCAGCGTACCCGGACGGTGTATTGACCCTCGGCGACGTTGCGCAGGAGCACGGTTCCTTCCGCGTTCGTGTTCCCGTACACGTGGTCTTCGCCGCCCCCGTACCGGACCAAGCTCGTGAAGATCCTCGGGTCGTCGCCGGCATCGAGGATGACGTCCGCCGCGGGGACGTGCGCGCCGGCATCGTCAAGCACCGTGACGGTGAGGGTCCGCCCTCGTGTGAATTTGAAGTCGAGTGAGGTTTCGGTCGCGGGGCCGATGTTGACTGCGGTGCGGACCGGCGCATAGCCCGTCGCCTGCGCGAGCAGGGTGAACCGCCCGGCACCGAGGCCGTCGATCCGGAACCGGCCCGTTTCGGCATCCACGTCGGGGTAGCTTGTCCCGAGCAGTTCCTGCCTCTCGTTGAGGACCGAGACGAACACCTCCTTGGGCATCTCGCCGTCACGTTCGGGGATGACCGCTCGCCCCGTGACGACGGACTCTTCGGTCAGCCTCACGACGACGTCGGAAACGTCCGTGCCCGCCTGCACGGTCGCGGCGAGGATCTGCGAGGCGTAGCCGTCCTTCTCGACCTCCAGGAGGTGGGTACCGGCCGAGACCTGCACGATCCTGAAGGCGCCGTTCTCGTCGGTTTCGGAGCTCCCAGAGCCCACCCGGATGGGGGTGTAGAACGCCGCCGTGCGGTCGGGTTGGGCCGCCACCTGCACAAGCAGGACCCAGGCGCCCTCGATCGGGCTGCCCGCCGTGTCGAGCACGACGCCGCTGAACGTCGCGCCGTCGAGTCCGATGTCTATCCGAACGTCCTCCGTGCCGATATCGAATTCCCGCCGCCGGCCGCTGTACCCGCTGTAGCCATCGCGCTTACGGCGGCTGTACACCTCAAGTTCGTAGTGGCCTGGTCGGAGGTCCTCGACCCGGTACTGGCCGTTGTCATCTGCCCTCGCATAGCCCCGGCTGCCGGTCGCCGTACTCAGCGACCGCCCCTTCCACGTGACGTGGACGGAACTATCGGCGGCCGGCTCACCGGCACGGGTGACTGTGCCGAATACCGCTGCGCCCGCGTGTACGACGAAGTCCACGCGCGCGGTGTCGCCCTCCTGAGCGAGTGCTCTCTTCGACTCGACTGCGCGGCCAACGCCTCGAGTCTCTGGTGAGTCCGGAGGCGTCAGTGTGACCTTGTACCGGCCGGGCGGCAGACGGCGTACCACGTAGTTGCCCGAGGCGTCCGTGGTGACTTCTTTCTCCTGCTGTTCGAACCCAAGAGATGTGTCGTCGTATTGCACAGATACCTCCGCGCGTTCAACAGGCAGGCCATCCGCGGTCGCCACGCGCCCAACGATCTGTCCGCCGACCCCCAACTCAATCACGACCTCATCGCTCAAGTCCGGCCCAAGCACAACGCGTTGGCTGAGCGGCGCGAAGTCGGGATGCCAGAGGTAGAGCGTGTAGGCGCCGGCCAGGATCGTCTCGAACGCAAAGGCACCGGCTTCGTCGGTTTCCGCTTCGTGTTCTTTATACATGGCCCCCTTGCCCCGCGGTTCCAGACGCAGGGAGGCCCCCTGGACCGGCCGGCGGAGTCCCCGGGCGACGACCCGCCCGCGCAGGGCGAGACCTCGCTCGAGGCTGACGTCCACCTCCTTGCGGTTTTCGCCCTCAAGCAGTTCGAAACCGGCCTCCGTGGGAACGAACGCGTCGGTTGCCACGACGAACTCGTACCGGCCGGGGCTCACGTGCTCGATCAGGCAGGTGCCGTCCGCCCCCGTGAGGAAGTACTCCTCGTCGTAGCCGTACGCAGCGCGGTACAGGCCGTAGTCCTGGGCTTCTCCCTTTGACATGAGCACAGCGTCGCGCACCGGTCGCCCGTCCGCCGCCGACGTGACGCGGATCCAGACGGAGGCGCCCCGGACAAGCTCAATCACGATCTCGCCCGGCTCGGCGCCCGGCGCAACTTCAATGCCCCTGACTACGCCGGGCGCGTAGTGCTCGCTGCAGATCGTCACCGCATACGTGCCCGGCTCGAGGCCTGCTCGCTCGAAGCGTCCCTCGGGGTGGGCGTCGCCGCTGCCGAGCACGCCGAGATCGAACACGTCCGGCGGACTCGACTCCGAACCGGCCTCCTCTTGCCTAACGGTGAGGTCGAAGACCTCCACAGGCGTGCCGGTGTCTTTGTCCACTACTCGCCCGGCGATTGTGCTGCCGCGGTCGAGCTTGATCTCGAGCCCGTCAAGAGGCGCGACGTGCGCGTGATCATACTCGAGAAACCCCTCAGCGCTGACTTCGACCTCGCACTCTCCGGGACTGAGGCCCCGAAGGGCGAACTCGCCATTCTCATCCGTCTCCGCGCTGCGATAGCCCCGCTGGTAGGTGGTCACGCCGGCATCTGCGACCGGCTTGCCGTCGGCATCAACGACTCTGCCCGTGATGACGGCGCCCTCTTGGAGGACGAAGTCAACGTGGTCGGCCGTGCCCCCTGACGTGACGAGGACGCGGTGCTCGGTGTCGCAGACATGGCTCCGTGATTCCACGCTTACCGTATAGAGGCGCGGCGCCAATGGCGGGGACGTGTACTCTCCGTCGGTTCCGGATTCGGTCCACACGGTACGGCGCTGATAGTCACGAAAATAATCCGGATCATCGTCGTCGTCGCCCGACGGGGACTCGCGCGATGGGGACTCATCCGCTGGGGTACATTCAACACCCGCCTCCTGCACGGGCCGCCCGTCCTCATCAGTCAGGGTGCCCGTGACGCGGCCGCCGAGGGGAAGCAGCATCGAGATCCCGTCGAGTGTCTCGTCCGCCCGGAGGGTAAAGGGGTCGAGCCTCATGTCCACGTAGTCTGAGTGAAAGGCCCAGAGCAGGCACCGGCCGGGTCCGAGGCCCCCGAAGTAGAACCGCCCCTGCTCGTCGGTCTCTTTGCTGGTTGCCATCGACCAATGGTACCCCCCGGACTCCCGACGCCCTTGCCCCGTGGAGAGGTGAACCACGTAGCAGTAGACCTCGGCCCCGGGAAGTGGCTCGCCTTGTGGGCTGAGGACCTGGCCGGCAATACTGGCGCCGCGGGCCAGCTCGATCCGCAGGGGCCCGCCGGCGGTGCTCTCCGTGAGCGGCACACGGACGGAAAGGTAGTCTTCGGCGTCGACGAACAGCTCGTTTTTGTCCGGTGTGACAAGGGGAATGCTGAACGCCCCGGTCTCGTCGCTCTCGGCGTGAAAGGGGCTGTCCGGCTCGAAGTCCCGGAACGGTTCCTCGTCGTACTCGAACGGGGGGTCACCCTCGTCCTTCCAGTACCGCTTCTGTTTGTCTGACACCGCCATGATGGCCGCTTCGGCGATCGCCTCGCCGGTGGCGGCGTCAACCACGACGCCGCGGACCTCCCGGCTCGGTTCGAGCGTGAGGTTCAACTCGACGACCGTGCCGCTGCGGACCAGCACGCGCGAGCGACGGCGAGTGGCCAGACCGGGCGCGCAGGCGACGAATGTATGGAGTCCCGAATAGATATCGAGTCTGTACTTGCCCTCGGCATCCGTCTGCGCTTTCTCTTCGGAGAAGAGGCTGTACACGGTCGCTCCCTCGGCCGGCTTGCCGGTCTCGGCGACCGTCACGACGCCGGTGACCGCGGGCCGTTGAACAAGGACAATCCTGACGGGCTTCTCCCAGGAGACGGCAATGGGACGAGATCCGCCGAACCCGTCTTTCGATGTGTCAGCCCACGCGCCGCGGGCCGGCGCCGTATCGAAGCGGAACGTGCCGTCGGCGCCGGTTGCCGCCTCGGCGACGGGGAGGACCAGCTCGGAACTGCCCGTGCTGGTCGGGACGAGCCGCCCCGGCGAGCGCGTGTCGCCCCGGAACCGTTGAGTCAGCGACACAGTCGCGCCGGCGATCGGCACCCCCGAGGCACCGACCACGAGGCCTTCGACCACGCCGCCGCGGCCAAGCCTGAGCTCGCATGAATCGGCCCCGGTTGCCGGTGCCACGACAAGACCGCTGAGACAGCCGGGCGCGAACCGGGCCGAGGACGCCACAAGCAGGCGGCGGCCGGCAGGCACGTCGGCCAGCGTAAACCTGCCGTCCGGTCCGCTCTCGGTCGAGGCAAGAGGAACGTCGAGGTCAACCCAGTACCGGCCCATCGGATGACACGTGACCTCGGCGCCTTCGAACGGATGCCCGTCGGGATCGAGGACGCGCCCGCTGACCGACTCGCCCGGTGTGAGAACAATGGGCAGCGGCTCTTGCTGGTGCGCGCCTTCGTAGGAGACGTCACTGTCGTGCCAGAGCCCGTAGCCTGCCTTGCGCACTGTCACGGCGTAGCCCGATGGATCGAGACCGGTGAACGTCACGAGACCGTTTGCGTCGGTCCAGCCGAGGATGGAGAACGTCTTGCAGAGTTCTTCGGCCTTCAGGCCTTCCAGCCATGGCACGAGAAGGGTTACCGACGCGCCGGCGATCGGCTCCCCCTCGCCGTTCGTAACTAAGGCCGACCACGTCTGCCGCTCCGCTTCGAGGGTGAACTTGAGGCCGGCGAGCCACCGCGCCGTCTTCGACGAGGGATCGATCTCGTCAAGGTGCCAGGGCGGCGACCCCGACTCCCGCCTCACGAAGAGGTCGAAGGTCTTGCCGGGCACCGTGCTGAAGGCGAAACGCCCGGCCTGATCGGTGCGGGTCTTCAGGACGGGTGGTTCGGTCTGCCCCACCAAGAGGACAATGACCTCGGCGTCGCGGACGGGCTGCGACTGCGCATCGAGGATGGTTCCGCCAAGGCCGTGGGCTTGTTCGCCCACAGGAGCCTCGTGCGCGGCTTCGCTGGGCCCGGAGCGCGTGGCGGTTTGCGATGCGGCCTGCTTGGCGGGCGCCTTGGCGGCTGCGCGCGGCAGTTGCGGGGTGTCTTGTGCCGATTTCTCGGGCCTCTCACCGAGGTGAGTCACAGCAAGATACACCCCGATGCCGATGGCGACGAGGATGACGATAATGAGCCAGGGGCGGATTGATTTCACGGCGCAGACCTCCGAGCTTCGACTGCCGGCCTTGTCCGGTGGGTGTTCGAGCATCGGGTGTGACAGACCTGAGCTAAGTATAGCATCCAGGGGGACTGCTGACAAGCCCCGGCTGACACACGGTGGAGTACCAAAGATTGTGTAATTTCGCGGGCCGGTATAGGAATGGGTGTGA
>CAZJXV010000259.1:0-5996 GCA_964550015.1 uncultured Verrucomicrobiota bacterium | reverse complement strand
AAGCATTGGTCACCAGACCCCGATCAAGGACGTTCACTGTTTGGGCTGCTGCACACTGGCGACCTGCTCCGAGCATACATGTGGATCGAGATTGCGGCAGGTTGGGTTCTCATTTCACTCTTCGTCGTTGCGCTGACAGGCGTTATCAAGAGCTAGCGTTAAAATCCGGGAAATGCGGGGACACCGTGCCTGATCCAGTCTGACTCGCCTGTGACGGCCACTTACCCGGGCGCGCATAAGAACTGGGGTATGGTGTCCCTAGAGTGGAGTATGATGTGTTCCCGGATTCTTCTTGCGTGGTGTCAGTCTCGGCGGGCAGAATGATTATCAGCACATTGGGAATAGATAAGGAGGATTCATGAAAGGCCTTACGCGATTCGTTATTGTACTTGCGGTGGCTCTGCTCGCTGTCTCGGGATGTGCCGGGACGGCGGTCGTGGAGAAGGAGCCGCTGACCTTCCAGTCACCTGCGGAAGGTGAGCTCACGCCGTGGACGGATAAGCCGTTCGCCAACGCGCGAGAGAACTTCCAGTTCGCGATTGTCTCGGACCGGACGGGCGGCCACCGGCCAGGCGTGTTCGGCAGGGCGGTCCAGAAGCTCAACCTGCTGCAGCCGGAGTTCGTGATCTGCGTGGGCGACCTGATCGAGGGCTACACGGAAGACGTCACGACGCTTGATGCCCAGCGTGACGAGCTTGATGCTCTGGTTGATGGGCTCGAGATGCCGTTCTTCCGCGTCGCCGGCAACCACGACGTGAGCAATCCTTTCATGATCGAGCACTACAAGGAGCGCTACGGCAGGACGTACTACTCGTTCACCTACGGTGACGTGCTGTTCCTGTGCCTGTGCACGGAGGACCCGACGCACATGGTGCTTGGCGAGGATCAGATCGAGTACATGAAGAAGGCGCTCGACGAGAACGAGGACGTCCGCTGGACGTTCGTTTTCATGCACGTCCCGCTCTGGGATGCGCCCGACCCGTACGTCGAGAAGAGCGACTGGCCGAGAATGGAAGCCCTGCTGAAGGACCGGAAGCACACGGTCTTCGCGGGGCATTACCACGTGTACACGAAGCATACGCGGAACGACGCGGATTATTTCGTTTTGTCAACGACCGGCGGGGCCAGAGGACGGACTGAGATAGGCCTGGGCGAGCTGGACCACATCGTCTGGGTGACAATGAGCGACGAGGGCCCGAAGATCGCCAACGTCGTGCTGGACGGCATTCTGAGCAAGGACTTCGTGACGAAGGAATCCCGCAGTCTGGTCGAGTCCTTCCTGCTTGGCAACGTCGTGGAGGTCGAGCCCGTCTTCACGGACAAGGATTCCTTCACCTCGGCCACGGTGTCGCTGACGCTGAACAACAATTCGGACGTGCCCGCGAAATACGGCGTGTCGCTGACAGGGACCTCGAGGCTGGCCGTGCAGCCGCCGCGCCTTGAGATGACGCTGGCGCCTCACTCGTCGAAGCGCTTCCCCCTGAAGCTCACCGGCAACGAGGAGACCCCGCCTGAAGAGTTGCCGCTCGAAGAGCTGCCGCCCGTCGTCGTGGAATGGGTCGTCGCCTTCACGCCGCCCGGATTGGACCTGATCGAGTCCACGGGTTCGCGCAAGGTCGGCGTCGAGAAGGTGCGCTTCATAGACGGCGAGTACGTTGATGACTTCAAGGCCTACGAAGACGATACCGACGGCACGCCGGCGTGGTTGCCCGTTGTCGGTGACTGGAAGATGCGGGACGGCGAATACCACCAGGTGCAGACCCAGGGATACGACCGCTTCTCGACGGCCGATGTCTGCGTGAAGGGCGATTACCGGATCGAGACGAAGGTGCGCGTCATCGAGGGGGCGTTCGACCCGGGCTTCATGTTCAACATGTCGTCGAGGAAGTGGACGTCCTCGACCCAGATGATACGGTTCGCCACGTACAAGACCGTCTGGTGCGGCAACTTCAGTCCGAAGGGCACCTATGCCATGGAGCACAGCGCCCCGTCAGGGCTTGACGACGCGGAGGGCTGGGTGACCGTTGCCGTCAACGTCCGGAACAGCGCGGGCACCTACGACGTCGAGGTGAACGGCAAGACGGTGGCGCAAGACCAGAAGCTCACCTACGTGTCGGGCGAGGAGAGCGGCCGGTGCGTGGCCCTCGTCTCGTGCAACGGCCACGTCGCCTTCGACTACTTGAAAGTGACACCGCTGGCGGCGGGCAAACACACGACCCGGCCCGGAGGGAGGTTCGAGGGTATCTGAAGGTCTGGGTGTTCGCCTAATTCGGGGGAGACGGCGGCCAATTTGATCTGGGGACGCCCCAACAGCAACTCACCCGCGCACGCCCAACAATAGGTGTGCCGCCCCGGATTAAACGAAGACAGGATGGTGTTGCCCGATTCCCCGATTCCCCGGACGCGAGAACGAGGGGAATTGCCGACAGAGGGCTCGAACCGACGGCGAGGGCGCCGCGCGTCAGCCCTGCCGTTCTGCAGAGGACGACATGAAATACGCCGTGGCACTTGGTGAAATTGGAGTCGAGGGAGGAGCACTGCTCGCGCAAGTTTGTTCCTTTGCGGATGCCGGCTTCGACGCGATGTCCTTCTCACCAACGCAGCTCATGGCCTTGACCGAAAAGGAGCAGTCGGAGCTACGCGCCTGCCTGGACGAACGGAAGCTACAATGCACGCTTCACGGAGGTTTCGACACCCCGCCCTCAGACCTGCACAAGCTGGCAGATCTACTTGCCGGCGGCCTTGTCAGCGTGACCTTTGATCCGATCCTGCATTGGACAGCAGCGGGGCAGCTCTACGACACGCAACAGATGTGTGGGTACCTGGCGGAACTCGATGTCGACGCCGCAAAGTATGGGTTCTCGTACGGCATCGAGGACTTTCCCGAGACAGCCGCGGCGTTCAGATTCTACCGTGAGAACCTGGCACCCCTTGCCGCGACCTCCCGGTTCGGGATACTCGTTGACGTCGGGCATCTGAACGTGTCCCGGTGCCAATACGGCTACCATACCGATGTCACGACGGAGGCGTACTTCGCAGGACTGCCCCTACCACTCCTGGAGGTTCACCTGAGCGACAACCACGGCACAAGGGACGAGCACCTGCCGCTTGGCGCAGGCGACATCGACTTTCACGCGGTGGCACGTGGGCTCGCACAACGCGGATTCGATGGACTCTCGACGATCGAGATCGTGCCCAGTCAACACGGCGGCGACCATGCGCAACTGTTGTCACAGACATTGGACAGCCTCGCGTTTTGGCGAGGCATGACTGACGCACCCGAGACGAATGATTCTGCAGAACAAGAGGATGGCAAGTCGGGGGGACACCATAGCCGACCCGGGCTGAGCCCGCTCTGATACCTCGCCACCCGCGCGTGCTCGATGATTACGTCGTGTGTGGCCCGGCCCCGCGCTTCTCCCACACAAAAAGAGGCCTTCGCGCGGAGGCACACTCCCTCCGCATGAAGGCCTGTTCTTTTTCGGTGCGTTCAATCGGCCGGCCGGCAAGACGGCCAGCCGCGGTCCGCTACTTCCGCTCGGCCTTGAGCGCCGCGATGCGGCAGCGTTTCACGCTCTCCCTGAACTCCTTGCGGCGACGTTCAGAAGGTTTCTCAAAACGGCGCGATCGCTTGAAGTCTTTCAGGACGCCGTCCTTGGCGCACTTCTTCTTGAAGGCACGAATGGCGGCAGAAATATCCTGCCCAGGTTTCAGGTCCACTCGCGTCATACAGTAGATCAACTCCAATCTCTTACACGGGTTTCATTATAGACTGGTAATATACGCTACCGTTCTACCCGGTGTCAAGCACGATCTCGGGCTGGCCGGAATTCGTCACCCTGTGCATCTATGTGCACAGCAGAGGAGGTGGCTGGCCAACCGCCGCCACAGGCCGGTAGTTCCTACGGCAAGAACTGGGCCAAGTGTCGCCGCCCGAGCACCAGGCCCTTCTTGTTCGTCTCCGGCTTGCCGTGCCAGACCGGGTCCTCGTGCTCGATGCTCAGGGCGCCGTCGTAGCCGTGCTCGCCGAGGACGGAGATGAAGCGGCCCCAGTCGATCTCGCCCATTCCCGGAATCCGGTAGCGCCACCATCCGCGGCCGAGGATCCCGTCGCGCGCGCAGCGGTCGTCGATGATCTCGGTGTCCTTGGCGTGGGTGTGGTAGATGCGCGCCGCGAACTCCGGGATGAGGCCGATGTAGTCAATGCCCTGCCAGTGCAGGTGCGAGGGGTCGTAGTTGAGGCCGATCTCGAAGCCGCTGAGGGTGTCGAAGACCTTGCCCCACATGTCGGGGTTGAAGGCGATGTTGCCGACGAGGCCTTCGAAATTCCACCCTTCCATGGGGCAGTTCTCGATCATGAGCCGCACGCCGCGGTCGGCCGCGTACTTGCACAGCGGCGGGAAGACCTTCTTTACTTCGGCGATATTCTCGTCGAGCGTCTTGCCGGGATGCCGCCCGACGAAACACCCCGCCAGCCCGACGCCCAGCTTCTCGGCCGCGTCAATGACCTTCTTCAGGTGCTTGGCTTTCTCGCTGCGGACCTTCGGGTCGGCGTGCAGCATGTTGTCGTAGTAGCCCAGGGACGAGATCTCGAGTCCGAGGTCGTCCATCATGCCCCGCAGCTCGTCGGCTTTCGCCTTGGTGAACCCGGACACGTCGAGGTTGACGCCCTTCTGCCCTTTCTTCATGGGCCAGGCGCCGCACTCGAGCGCCTCGAAGCCCGCCTCGCTCGCCCAGGCCGCTACCTCGTCGAGCGGCAGCGTGCCCAGGGCCCCTGTCAAAAACCCGATCTTCATACGTTGCTCGCCTCCTGTTGAAACCTCCTGTTGAGCAGAGTTGATGCGTGCCGCCGTGCAGCGGTCATCCGCCAAGACGGACGCGAGGCGCGACAGTACGTCATGCGGTCGAGATCACGCAAGCCCAAACGCGAAGAAAACACCCCGCGGCCACCGCCGGCCCGTCGCGGCCTTCTGCGCACGCCCTTGGATCAGACCATCATGGGCTCACTTGGAGGCGAGTATCTCGTCCTTTGTGACGCGGATCAGTTGGCGCAGGGTGAAGCCCTGGGTCACGAGGAGAGAGCCGTCCCGGTTCCACGCCAGGCCGTACACACCGCGGGCGCCCATGGGACAGCCGTACGGTTTGGTGTGCCACTCGATAATGCTCTCGCCTTTTGAATCGAACACCTGGATACCGTCTGGGCCGCCCACATAGATTCGTCCTTCATCATCGGCAATGGCGCATTCGACCCAGCGCAGCTCGTCAATGGTGAGAACGCGTTTGAAATCCCATGCGTCTGGAGCAGTCTTCTCAAAAACAAAGACCTTCGCCGGCGACCGGCCGAACTCTTCGTTCTTCGTCAGGCAATCAGCGACGTATACCCGGCCGTTTTTGTCGACGTATACGTTTCGTGGGTAGACAAATGTCTCGGGTCCTCCGAAGGAACCCAGGAGTTTACCCTCCTTCGTAATCACATGGACCTTCTTATTCCCGACATCGCTGACGTAGAGGTTTCCGTTCGGGCCGAGGGCGATGCCCCGAGGGCCGTCGAACGCCTCGCACGTCAGATTGTCCAGAAGCTTCTGTTTAAGAGGATCGACCCGGTATATGTAGCCGCCCTTGTAATTGGGGACGTACAAGATCCCCTTTTCGTCGGATATGATGCAGGCGACGATCTCATATCGGTCGAAACGAATCTTGTCCGTGAAGCTGAGACGGGCGCCCGTGGGGCTCAGCCCGAAAATCGTCGCCACGTCACTGTTGACGGTGTAGATCGCTCCGTCGGGCGTTTGGGTGGCGCCCCATGCCCTGTCGATGCGAGGCAGTATCTCATCCTCAGGGAAAACCAGGACTTTGGAGTACGGGCTCCGATCGCCTGTCTGGTCGACGGCGACAACGACAAAGAATTCTCTCGGCTTGATATCCAGCTCGACGGACCGTTCCTGAGCATAGACTTCGGCGACGATTTCCTGGAAAGGCGGCGTATACACGGTGCC
>CAZJXV010000258.1:0-6072 GCA_964550015.1 uncultured Verrucomicrobiota bacterium | reverse complement strand
CGGTCTTGTAGTGGTGGTACAGCGTGCCGCGCGGCGCCTCGACAACGCCCATGCCCTCGGTCGGCGTCTCCGTCGGCACCGTGCGGATATTCGGATCGAGGATCTCCGGGTCCTCGGCCAGCTCGAGCAGTCGCTCCGCCGCGTACAGTAACTCGACGAGCCGCGCCCAGTGGTAGGCAAGCGTGTTGTGCGCCGGCTTGCCGCCGAGCGTGGCGTACATCTTCTCGTAAGCCTCCTGCGCCAGCGGCGTGGCCATGCCGTCGGAGGCGTTCAGGCGCGCGAGCGGCGCCACGCGATATACGCCGCTGTCCTTGCCGTCCACGAAGCCCTTCCAGCCGACCTTCTTCAAGAACGGGAACTTGATGTAGCTCCACGGCTCGACGTGCTCGGAGATGTGGTCGAGGTACTCGTGTGCCTTGAACTTGGCGAACTCCTCGCCCGTGGGGGTGACGACGCGCACGTCGCCGTCGTAGAAATTCACCTTGTTCTTCGCGTCCACGAGCCCCATGTAGTAGGTCTCGTGCTTATACACGTCACCCACGATCACATCCACGTACGCCTGGTTCTTCAGCACCACGTCGTCGAAGAGCTGCAGCGAGAACGTGCCGAACTCGACGCAGTCCTTCGCCGTGGCGATAAGTTCCTCCTGGAGCTCTTTGGTCACGCCCTTGGACACCCCGCCCGGCACGTTACACACGGGGTGGATCACCCGGCCCCCAAGGTCCGTGATGACCTTGCGCGCCCGGCGGCGGATAGCGATGACCTGCCCGCCGATCTCGAGGCCCACCTTGCCAATCACGCCAAGGATGTTGCGCTCGGCCGCCGGCGCATCCGGGCCCATGACGAAGTCCGGCCCGCCGAGGAAGTAGAAGTGCAGCGCGTGGTCCTCGAACATGAAGGCCGAGTTGACCAGCTCGCGAATCTTCTTCGCCGTCGGCGGCGGGTCCACGTGATACACCGCGTCCACGGTCTTGCCCGAGCACATGTGGTGCGTGGTGGGGCACACGCCGCAGATCTTCGGCGTGATGCGCGGCATTTCCTCGACCAGCCGCCCCTCGGCGAATTTCTCGAAGCCGCGCAGCTCGGGGATTTGCAGGTACGCGTTCGCCACGTTCCCCTCGTCGTCGAGGAAGATCTCGATCTTGCCGTGCCCTTCGAGCCTCGTGATCGGGTCGATCGTAATCTTCTTGGACATGATCTTTTTAGACACTGTTTTCTCAGACACTGTTTTGTCAGACATTGGCCGTCTCCACCTTGCGCCGCCGCAGTATGGACGAAGGCAGCGAGTACATGTAGAACACGCCGGCCGGGTCCGGCAGCGTGTCCATGATCCGCCGCACCTCCGCCTCGTCGTTCGTGTCGAGGATGGAGGCCAGCGCCGACAGCGCCTTCACGCCCAGGTCAACCGCCTCGGGCGTCGGCCCGAAGCACCCGCGGCACGCCATGTTTGCGTTGATACACCGTTCGCCGCACCCCGAGCGGGTCGCCGGCCCGAGGCAGACGTAGCCCTGCGCGAGGTAGCACACCTCCGGGTCCGGCGTACTCGTCGCGACGCGTTTGAATTCCGCAATGAGCATCTTCTCCGGCTTCGAGTCCTTGAGGGGACACGTGTCGCACAGCGCCTTGGTCGGCGCGAGCACGGTGCCTTTCTCCGGCAGCTCGCCCTTGAGGATCGCCGTGACGGCGTTCATGATCAGGTCCGGCGGCGGCGCGCAGCCGGGCAGGTAGTAGTCCACGTCTATCACCTGATCGAGCGTCCGCACCGTGTTGAAGAATTCCGGCAGCGACAGCTCGCCTTCAGGCATCTCGGTGGACTGCTGGGGCCGCGTGCCATCCGGGTTGTCGACTGTCGGTACCGTGTCATAGACGCGCTCGAAGATCGCTTTGCGATCGAAGAAGTTCGCCAGCCCCGGGATGCCCCCGATGTGGGCGCACGCGCCGAACGCCACGACGAGGCCCGACTTGCGCCGCAGCAGCTTGACCCACTCCTCCTGCTCCTCGGTGCGCACGGCCCCGTTGATGAAGCTCACGGCGATCGCACCGTCGTCCATCGCCTGAACGTCCTTGAGCTTGAAGTCGAGCGCCACGGGCCAGAGCACGATGTCCACGGCGTCAACCACCTTGAGGATATCCTCGGCCAGGTCAACGACCGCTTCCTCGCACCCGCCACAACTGGCGCACCAGTAAAACGCTACTTTCGGCTTGGCCACAGTTCTCTCCTCATATCGCTGTGTCCTGCACGCTGCCGAGAGGCCACTCTCAGGATGACCCAGCGTTGTGTGTGCAGCTCCCGATTACCGTGCTTGTCACGCCTTCACTCAAAACCATCTCAGTTCTGAAACCCCTCCCGCATGTTCGCCAGGAGGGGGATCTGCTCTTCAACAGGGAACGGTCTGTACCCCTGGAACGGCTCGCCGTCGAGCCCCAAGTTCCGGTTATAGAACGGGTCGTCATCCAGCACCGCTGCATGTTCGCCGGCCAACCTATTCCGGTACACATACCCACCCGAGCCCAGGAAATCCCCTTCGCGCTCGTCGTGAACGCCCCGAACCATCGGATTGTAGATGCAGCGAAAGCCGTTCTTTCTCAAACGAATGCACAGATCCACGTCGTTGTACGCACCCGGATAGCGATCCGCATTGAAGCCCCCGACCCTCTGGAAGCTCGAACGCCGGACAAGGGCCAGCGCCGCCGTGACTCCGGACATCTCCTGAAGCGCATGCAGCCGGCCGAAGTAGCCCGGCAAGCCCGCGTACATGTTTTTGTGCGCGGTGCCCGCGCCGCCGCAACAGCCCAGGATCGTTCCGCCGTGCTGGACCGTTCCGTCCCGGTACAAGAGCAGGCCTGCCACGACCGCGATGGACTCGTCAAGTTCCGCGACGGCGATGAGCTGCTCCAACCATCTGTCAGACACAATCTCCACATCATCATGCATGAACACGACAAACGGCGAGTCAGCCGAGGCCACCGCGACGTTGTTCATTGCCGAATAGCCACCTGCTCGCCTGTGCTCGAGCATCCTCATGGTGCCCGCGGCCCCGTCGCCCCTCGATGAGTCGGGGAGAGGCGCATTGCCGGACCCGCTCCGTACCACCACGATCTCATAGTTCTGGTACTCGGTGTGGCGCCGTGCGGAAGCAATGCATTTCTCGACCAGTTTCGGCGACTTCATCACGGGGATTATGATGCTGACCCGCGGCGATGAACGCGGCGCAAACTCGATCTGGTACATGGTCTCGCACACCTCGTGCGACGTCACCGTGCCCTTCAGGTTTCGCCGCTCCAGTGCGTCCCGCACAGCCTGCCGCCCGGCGGCGGGAGCGGCGGGCTTCGCCGTAATCCCCTTCGCTGTTGAGCCCGGGATGACGCGCCAATGATAGAGCACGCGCGGTATGTGGACGATTGTCTCGCGCGGGACAATCTCCGAAAGTCTCAAGGCGAGATCATGGTCCTGGGAGCCGTCGAGGCCGCTTCTCAAACCTCCGCTCTGTTGCAGTATCTCAGCTGAATACACGCTGAAGTGGCACGTGAACATATTCGACAGCAGAAACTCAGGCGAGAAATCCGGCTTGAAGTGGGGGCTGTGACACCGCCCGCTCGTTGACATCAAATCCTCGTCCGAGTAGAGCCACAGGGCCTCCGGCTGCTCGTTGAGCATGTGCGTCATCCAGGTGAGCGCATCAGGCGTCAGTTCGTCATCGTGATCAACAAAGCCGATGAACTCACCCCTGGCCTGCTTGATCCCGAAATTCGTCGCGCCGGCGATGCCCTCGTTCCGCTCCAAGTAGAACGCGCGGATCCGCTCGTCGCGCGAACTCCAATCGTCAATCAGCTCGCGCAGATCCTCCCTCTGCGAGGCATCATCAACAACGATGAGTTCCCAGTTCGCATAATGCTGGTCCGCCAGCGACTGAATGCATCTGTTGAGCCACGTGCCCTTGACTCTGTACACGGGAACGACGATCGAAAAGAGCGGCTTTCTGGGGCAGTGCTCGAGCAGGTACCGGCTCTGTGCCGCGGAAAGCTCGTTGCTGTGCCTATACGCGAGGATCTGCTGTTCCCGCCGAAATCCCTCGACGGCCTGCCGCCAGCACGATCGAATGCCGCCGGCCTTGTAGACGGCCGCTGTGCTTCGCAGTTTTTGTCCAAGTCCGCCCGAGCAGAGCCGTCTAACCGAGCGCATGAAAACTCGAAAGGACGCGCCCGCCTTCCGCACTCTCGGTGCCGATGCTGGGGAAACCCGTTCCCCGTCGCGGTCCGTGAGCTTCCGGATGACGACGGTGAAACCGTTCCCTACTTTGTCATCAACGTCGCGCACCTCGACGATCTCCCATCTCATCTCGAGGTGCTCAATCATATACTGAATCAGCTCAACAAACGTCTCTGTGACCCACCGGTGGTCATGAAGCTGCGGGTCCGAATCAGCGTGCGGCTCGGTCGCGTCGTTCTCAAAGTCCTGTATGAGGTGCTCCAGCGACGTGCATTCCGCCACTCGGTCGAAGGTTCTTTTCTTATGCGGCACGATCATGAAGATGATTCCGCCGGGCTTGACGAGGCGGTTCCACTCGATGAGTGCTTTGATTGGATTTGGGAAATGCTCGATGACATGGGAGCTGACGATGAAGTCCTGGCTGGCATCCGGAAAAGGGACATCGTCGCCGCCGGCCACGATATCGACCTCCAACGCCCTGCCGCACAGGCGCTTCTCCTCCTGCTTGAACACGGTGTTCATGGAATCAGTCAGGTCCACATTCAGTGTGTCCAGGCCGAAAGGATTGTGCGCCGAGCCGCCGATCTCGAGGCCCGTGCCCTGGCAGTACGTGTGGGCCAGCGCAGATTCAGGGAAAACACCGCGTTGCCCGTGACCAGCTTCTGGAAAGGCGCTGCGTTTCCTCCTCAAGTTCTTTCGGCCCGAAATCAAGGAGCAAAGCGCCCCGCCAATCGTTTTCCTCTTGCCCGGCATGGCCGATATCCTGTGTCTCAGGCTGCCGCTTCGTACACCGCCTTCGGGACGTTTCCGGAGAAAGAGAGGTGGTCCTCCCCTGCGTCCAGGCCTTGCCGCGCGCCCCAGCAGGATCTGGCTATAGCGGGGCCGGCATCTTTCTTAATCTCTCACTTCGCGGCTGCCTGCTGAGCCGGGACGGGTGCCTCCTCCGCCGATACCTCGGCATCCTCAAAGTGGCCGAGCTTGAGCGGGCCGAGCGCCCGTATCTGCTCGGTCATTTCGTTCACAATGTCCACGAACCGGTTCGCCTCGCTTGCGCTGACCCACTCGAGCCGCACCCGCGCGGACTCGATTCCGAGTTGCTCGAGCATCCGCTTGAGCAGCGTCATCCGGCGCATCGTCTTGTAGTTGCCCTCCTGATAGTGGCAGTCGCCCGGATGGCAGCCCGCCACCAGCACCCCGTCCGCGCCGTCCTGCAAGGCCTTGAGCACAAACGTCGGCTCGACGCGGCCGCTGCACATCACGCGGATGATCCGCAGGTTGGGCACGTAGTGCCGGCGCGCCGTCCCGGCAAGGTCCGCACCCGTATAGCTGCACCAGTTGCAGAGAAACCCGACGATGACTGGCTCAAACCGGCTCATTGCAACACTCCCTCGATCTCCGCGAGTATCTGCTCCTTGGTGAAGTGCTTGCCCTTGATCGCGCCGCTCGGACAGGCCGCGACGCAGGTGCCGCACGCCTTGCACAGGCTCTCGTTGACCTTGCTGACCTTTTTCTCTTCGTCGTACGTGATCGCGTTATACGGGCAGAGCTCGTTGCACACCCGGCAGCCGCTGCACAGCTCCTCGTTGATCTCGGCATGCGCCCCGCTCAGCGTCGTCTCGCCACGCAAGATGAGGCTCAGCGCCTGGGCCGCCGCCGCGCTCCCCTGTGCCACCGTGTCCGGGATGTCCTTCGGACCCTGGCAGCAGCCGGCGAGGAACACGCCGTCCGACGTCGTCTCGACCGGCGCCAGCTTCGGGTGCTGCTCAAGGAAGAAGCCGTCCTCGCTCGCGCACAGGTTGAACATCCGCTCGACGTCCCGCGCATCGCTGCGCGCCTCGAGCGCCACCGACAGGATGACCATA
>CAZJXV010000257.1:0-6155 GCA_964550015.1 uncultured Verrucomicrobiota bacterium | reverse complement strand
GGCGGTCGAGGACGTCACGATACAGCTCGGCCTCGGCGGCTACATCACCGGCGTTGTCACGGACGAAAACGGCCTTCCATTCAAAGGCGCGGACCTGCACCTCGAAAAGGTTGGCGGGGATGGCGTGCCCGAGCCGTTCGAGGGCAGAGAACTGGAGCAGGAGCTTGCTGATTGGTTCAAGGTCCAGTCGGGGGAGGACGGCACGTACAGCTCGCCCTTGCTCCCGCCGGGGGAGTACACGGTGAGCATCCGTGCCGAAAATCGCGTCCCCGTTGAAAAACAGGGCGTCATCGTTGAAGCCGGAATGACGGTTGCCGACATCAACTTCGTCCTCAGCGAAGGCGTCACCATCGAGGGCAAAGTTGTTGACGCCGATGGCACGCCCATCGTTGGGGCTTCGGTGGCGGCAACCGTTGGGCCCTGGCCCCTGTTGCTTGTCAGCGAGGCGCGGACTGACGAACAGGGGTGTTTCGTCCTGCGCGGCCTCATGGCCGGGGAGCGCGAGATCTCCGCATCGGCCGAAGGCTTTACCGGATTCTATGGCCTGCTCGAGGCTCCCGCAACCGGCGTTGAGATCGTCCTTCGCCACGGCTGCACGATCTCCGGCCGCGTCATTGACAAGCGCACCCGGCAGCCCGTCGAGGACTTTACGGTACGACTCGAGATCGCCCCCAATGTCAGCCCCACCTGTCAAGGCGGCAAAGACGAGGCAGGACACTTCAAGTGGACGGGCGTTCTCCCGGGGACCTATTCAGTGACCGTGTGGAGCGAGTTCTACGCACCTGCCACCGTGAAAGACATTGAGGTCAAGAAAGGTGATGCCTCGAAAGAGCTCCTCGTCGAGCTCGTCGAGGGAGCGACGGTCCTTTTCCACGTCACCGCGGCCCCGGAAGGTGAACCTGTCGAGAGAGCGACCATCGTGCGGCAGTCCGGCTCACTGTTTGCTGACTACAGCAGTGAGGACGAGGGGGAACCGTTTACCGAAGCCGACGGGACGTGTTCGATCAAGCACCTCGCTCCCGGCCGATACACGTACGCCGTAAGGCACAAGAGCTTCGCCGAGAAAACCGTCGTCGTCACGCTGGGCGACAATGAGCAGCAGAAAAAGGTGGAAGTGGTCCTCGACGCGGGTCTCACGCTGCGCGGCCGGGTCGTCACCAAGGTCGAGCACGATCCGATCCCGCGCGCCTACGTGAGACTGAGAACCGCTGGTCAGCGGACTTGGTACTACTACTACGACGACATGAAAGGACCCTCGCAGGAGACCGACGAGACGGGGGCGTTCACCTTCGAGTGCGTCGTACCGGGGCGTTACCTCCTTTCGGTCACGCATCCCGATTTCGCCCCCCTCCAGCAGGACAGGGACTTCCGACAGGGTGATAGTGAGGCGTTGCTCGTTGAGCTGGACTCGGGCGGGCGCATTGTCGGCACGGTCACCACTACGGACGGTCTGCCAGTGGCTCAGGCGAAGGTATTCATCAGGAGTTCCGGATCGAGCTATGAGCTTGGAGGCGGGCTCCTGGGAATCTCGGAGGAGGAAACTGAGACCAACGACCAGGGCCATTACGAAGTGCCATTCCTCCCACCCGGAGTGTACAAGGTCACGGCTTCGCCTCCATCCGCAACGGAGGCCGAAACCCAAGGGCAAACCAGTGAAAGGAAATTCGCGGCCGTCCATGTGGGCGAGGACACACAGGCGGACTTTGTCTTCGCCGGCGGCGCGGCTATTTTCGGCACGATCACCCAGGACGGTCAGCCCCGTGCCGGAATCGGCATTCACATCAGCCCGAGACGGAGTTCCTTCGCCGGAGAGACGGGCATTATGGGTCGCGCAGAAAGCGACAAGCATGGGGAGTACCGCATTGACGGCCTCAAGCCGGGGCGCTACGACCTCGAAATCTGGGGACACGAGGCCGGCGGGAGCCCCACACTGGCCAGGCGCGTGTTTGAGATCGGCACCGAAGACGTGCAGCTCGACTTTGACCTCAGCAGCAACATCGTCGCCGGCGTCGTCCTCGACGAAGCGGGCAATCCCATCAGGGGCGCACGGTTTACGCTCCTGCCGGTGCTCAAGCCCGGCGAGGAGGATCGCATCACCGCCATTCACTCGGCATTTGATACGAGGTACGGCCCCGCTCCGACGGATGAGAAGGGCGCATTTGCGCTCTATGACGTTTCACCCAAGTCGTGCCGCCTTTGCGTGAGCAAAATGGGCTATGCGTTTCAAATCGTTCCCCTCGACCGGCCCGGTACCGACCTCACGGACCTCGTCGTACGCCTGCAGAAAGAGTCGGTCGTCACGGGGCGCGTGGAAACGCCGGGGAGCGCTTTGCCGCGTCATATCATGGTCGCCGTCTTCGACGAGAAGAACGGCTCACTGTACGCCGAGGCAGCCGGCGTGGATCTCCGCACAGGCGAGGTCCGCATCGAAGGCCTCAGCAGCGGCCGGTTCACGATCACCGCCAGGGCAATGGGCTACGCGCCTCTCTGCAAAGAGGTCCACATCGAGCCCAAAACCGAGACAAAACTCGACCTCGATTTTAAGAAAGGTCAGACGCTCGAGGTGGCAGCCGTGGACAAGAGAGGCGCCCCGGTGCCGGGCGCAGAGGTCATCCTCGATTCCGGCGACGACCCTCTCATGACGGGGATGACGGCGCGCTTGACGATGTGGTGGAGATGCTCCGAAACGGACTTCCTTGGCGCAACAAACGAGCGTGGCAGCACGACCCTACGGCACGTCGCCGACGGCGACTATACCGTCCGCGTCCGCTGCGACGGCTACGAGGACGCCAGCGCGAAGGTCCGCATCGCCGGCCGCGACGAGGTCGTCAACATCACCCTCAAGCCCGGCAACGTGAGGGGCGAGTAGCATGAGTGGCGGTTGCGCTCGGCGGCGAGGCGAGTTAAAGTAGCGGCAAGCGGATTGAGGAGAAACTCATGCGGTTCGAGCACCACGAGGAGTCACGATACAGCCGGTATTCGAGGATCTCGAAGGCGCAGCGCGGGCGAATCGTGATCTACGCCGTGCTGCTGATTGTCGTGCTGGCCGTGATGTACATACTCGCCCAGCGCGCGAAACCGGGCCCGATTGCGTGGCTGCCGAGCTTCGAGGAAGCGCTCGCCCAGGCGAAGGCCGCAAACAAGCCGATCATGGCCTTCTTCTTCGCCGAGGGGAACGCTGAGTGCCGCCGCATGGACGATGAGACCTTCACCGATAAGGCCGTGCGCGCCGAAGCGCGCACGTTTGTCTGCGTGCGCCTCGACGGCAAGGCCCACCCGGAACTGGTGAAGCGCTACCTCATGGTCGCCGTGTACCCGTCCGTCGCGTTCATTTCGTCCGATGGCAAGCCCGTGCTCGCGGTGCTTAACCACCGGGCGCCGGAAGATTTCTTGGGGGAGATGCAGGCAGCGCTCCAACCAAGAGAGCCGTCCCCTTCCCCGAGCGAGCCGTCCGGCACGGAGACGGAGCGCGAGGCGCTCACCGAAAGCCCCAGCCTCCTGCCCAGGAACGCCGAGCCGTCCCGAGGCGACGCCGAGTAAAAACTCCTGCGCCCGGCCGGAACCGACCCGAGCCAACTCGCGTCACATGGAACAAGTCGGGGCGGGGCTCATTGCGCCGAGGCAATCGCCATCATATAATGTACTCCGATCTCGAGAGCCTGGAGACCGACCGGAAGACGACCTGCAACAGGAGGGTACGGATGCGCACGAGATCCTTCACGCTGCTTGCTCTTTTGCTTGTTGCCGGGCCTGTCGTTGCCCAGCAGGAACCGACGGAACAGCCACTCCAGCCGGGCGAGGTGCCTTACACGGCGCTGCTGACGCAAGAGCAGCGAATGGCGTTCGCCGAGCACCTCAGCGGCAAGGAAACGCTCAGGCACATCGAACGGCTGTCGCGTTACCACCGGCTGGCGCCCTCGGGCGACCTGGACGCCGCGATGCGCACCATCGCACTCGAGCTCAGGGCCGCCGGGCTCGAGGACGTCCAAACGACGACCTACAAGAGCGACGGCACAACGACGTGGTGGGTCGAGCCGGCGCCTCCGGCCTGGACGTGCGACGCGGCCGAGCTCTGGATCGAGAAGCCCGAACGCCGGCAGCTCGCGGACTGGAGCGCCGAGCCGATCCGGCTGGCCGCCTACTCGACGTCCTGCGAGGTGACGGCCGAGGTCGTCGAGGTGACCGAGTGGACGCCCGAACTCGACCTTAAGGGCAAGATTGTCCTGGCGCGTGGGGACGCCCGGACGCTCAACGCGCAGGCCGCCAAGGCCGGCGCCGTGGGGCTCCTGTTGGCCCCGCCGGTCGAGCCGGAGAGCAAGGAACTGCGCGCGGCCGTTTATCCTTCCACGTTCGACCCGGCCCCCAAGGCCCAGGAAACAAACCTGTTCGCATTCAATATCTCCGAGGCGGAGGCAGAGGCGATCCGAGCGTGGCTCGACGCGGATACGCCTGTCCGTGTGAGCGCATCCATCAAGAACGCGCGCACGGCCCCGTCCCGGTGTCCGATCGTTTCGGCGCGGATCGGGCCGAGCGCTCGTCCGGCAAAACGCGTGGTGCTCATGGCGGAAGTCTCGGGACCGAGGCCGGGCGCGAACGGCCTCTCCGGCGCCGGCGCGCTCCTGAGCCTCGCGCGAACCTACAAGGCGCTCGTCGAGGACGGCGTGCTGAAGCCGCCGTCGCGGACGGTCGAGTTCCTCTTCGTCCCGGACGTCCACGGCGCGTGCGCGTACGTCGAGCAGCACCGTGAGGACCTCGAAGGAATCGTCGCGGTGATCCACCTCGGCATCGTCGGCACGGACACCGAACGCGGCCCGGGCGGCGGGCTGCCGCTGCAGATCGATGACGGCGGCTGGCTCGTGCCGAGCTGCGTCCCGTACCTCGCGCTGAGCTTCGGCCGCACCGCCGCGCAACCCGGCCTCATTGACGTGGCCGGGACCGGGGCGCCCCTCAGCCTGCAGATGCACGCGCGCGGGCCTGTGGCCGCCCACAGCGTTTTCCTGTGCGGGACAGTGGGCCGGCCTGCGGTATCGCTCTCCTTCTTCCCCGACCCCTCCACGTGGACGAGCATAGATACGGCCGACCGGCTCGACGCAACGGCGCTCAAACGCACGATGTACATGGCGCTCGGCACGGCCTACGCGCTCGCCACGCCCGAGCAGCCGGAACTCCAGCGCTTCGGCCTGATGATGCCCGCGTACCTCCAGCGCGAAGTCGGCGGCTGCTCCGAGGTTTTCCTTGTGCGCGTACGCACGGCCCCCCCGGACCGGCTCGGCTGGTTCTACTATCTGGCCGACACGATCATGAAACAGAACAAGGCACGCGTGCTGAAAACGTTCGACTCGCTGACGATGCTCACCCCGCCGGGCATGGAAGAGTACGCCTCGGAGTACGGCCAAGGCGCAGAAGAGGCCTACAGCTCAGACGCACGTATGGTCGGTCAGATCTACCGAAGCCGCATCCAGGCGCAACGACTGCGCGTCAGCACCGACGAGTTCTTGGAGAAAGAGGCGCGCCTGCGTTCGTACGTTCCCTCCATGCGCTGGAAGGGCCCGATCACCGAGGGGCTTTTGCGTCGCCGGGCGCCCGAGGTGTTCCCCGTGCCGGAAGCGCTTGACGTCACGACACTACTCGCGCTCGTGGACGGCACGCGTTCACTCTTCGATATCTGGGCCGAGCACGAGGCGTTGAAGTGGGTCGGCCTTCCCTACCCCTTGACGCCGGAAAAGCAGGTGGTCCTGCCGCCCACGACGGGCCCCGACGAGACGTTCGAGTTCCTGCGCCGGTGCGCCAAGGCGGGAATCATTCACATCGGGAAGCCATGACACACCGTGCAACCGGAAAGAGTTCGTCGGCATGCTTGCCGGCAATGGAAGAACCTTGACGCCCGGCGGCCACCGGCGTAGCCTTACGGGCGCGGACCGCCCGTAAGGACGAGAAAATGAACCCGCTCGATATCGCCGAGCCTGCGGACCTGAAACGCGCCGAACCAGGTGCGCCGGCCGCCGATGATGAGGAAGCAAGGCCGATGCTGTCCGTCGCCGTCCCGTTCTACAACGAGGAGCACAACGTCCTGCCGATGCTCGAGCGGCTCGTCGCCGAACTCGAGAAGATCGGCGAGCCGTACGAAATCATTGCCGTGGACGACGGGAGCACCG
>CAZJXV010000256.1:0-6178 GCA_964550015.1 uncultured Verrucomicrobiota bacterium | reverse complement strand
CACAGCCCTCGGAATCGCGGACCGCTACGAGGTCCTCCTCGTGCTGGCGCTCGGAAAGCCGAGGGAGACCGTCGTGGTTGACCCCGTTGGTCCCTCGGGCGACATCCGCTACTGGCGGGACAGCGAGGGGACCCATCACGTGCCGAAACGCTCGCTGGAGGAGATCATTGTCGGCTGAACACGCGGGCGCGTCGTCCACGTCCAGCATGAACTGAACGACCCGCCCGCGCCAACGTGTCTCGGAGTTCGGAAGAGAAACGTGGAGATTCCCGTCAAAGATGAGGAACGCGGCGTCATCGCCGCCCGGCTTGCGCTTGCGCTGTCGGCAGCCATGACGCCGGCACTGACGGCGACCGCGGCGTTGGCGCTGATCACGTGGCGGTTCGAGTCGGGGTGGCGCGCGGCCGGATTCTTTGCCCTGACGCTGCTATTCGGAAGCGCCTTCGGCACAGTGCTCGCCGTCGTCCGCGCCCGCTGGAAAGGCCTCGCCGACGTGCACATCGCCGAGCGCCGCGACCGCCCGGCCTTCTTCGCCGCGTGCGCGGGCGTCGCCGCCGTCGGTTGGGCCGTGCTCGCGCTCGTGGGTGCCCCGCTGCCCTTGCTCGTCCTCATGGCCGCCTACGGCGCCTGCCTGGGTGCGATCGCGCTCACGACGCTGGTGACGAAGCCGAGCGTGCACTGTGCCGCCATGGCCGCGCTCGCCGGCGCGCTGCTCATCGTGCGGCCGGTGTTCGTGCCCGTTGCGGTGGCAGGGCTTGCGGCCCTCACGTGGGCACGCCTCTACCGCAGGCGTCACACGCTTTGGGAGTGCCTCCTCGGCACCGCCATCGGCGCCGCCACCGTCGCCGCCGCCTACCTGGCCCTGAAGCTCCTCACCTAGCAGGCTGCTGAAAAACGCATTAACTCCGAGTTGCCCGACGGAAAGGGCCGGAGGCCCGGCAGGCGGTAGCCTGGGGCGTAAGCCCCAGGTTCACGACGAGAAAAACGAACCCTTGAGCCCCATAGGGGCGACAGAAACATTCCGGAGCGAATGGCCGGTTCTCGGCCCCAACATGGTTTCTAAACAACCTGCTAGAAAAGAGGATGAGCCGGCGGCTCGCGTTTTGGTATGATGCGTGCCTTGCATGGCGGCCCATGGAGACTGCCGCCGGACACCATCGAGTACAAGGAGCCACGTTATGCCCATCGTCAACACCGTCAAGATGTTCAAGGTCGCCCACAAGAGCGGCTTCGCCGTCGGCGCGTTCAACGTCAACAACATGGAGCTGCTCCAGGGCATCATCTGGGCCGCCAAGGAGCAGCAGTCGCCCCTCATCCTCCAGATCTCACGCGGCGCCCGGAAGTACGCGAACATGAAGTACCTGCGCGCGCTTATCGACGTCGCGACCGAGGAAGCCCCCGAGGTCCCGACCGCCATCCACCTCGATCACGGCGACTACGACACCGCCATGACGTGCATTGACGAAGGCTACACGTCCGTCATGTTCGACGGCTCCAAGCTCCCGCTCGAGGAGAACATCGCCAAAACGAAGAAGATCGCCGACTACGCCCACAGCAAGGCCCCCTACATCTGCGTCGAGGCCGAGCTCGGCATGCTCGGCGGCATCGAGGAGGACGTCGTCGGCGTCGCCGAGGAGGACATCGAAAAGTTCCTCACCGACCCCGACGAGGCCGAGCAGTTCGTCAAGGAAACCGGCTGCGACTCGCTCGCCGTCGCCATCGGCACCAGCCACGGCGCCTACAAGTTCAAGACCGCACCCAAGCTCGCCTTCGACCGCATCGAGGAAATCGCCCAAAAAATCCCGGGCACGCCCCTCGTCATGCACGGCTCCTCATCGGTGCCCGCCGACTTCATCGCCGCCATCAACAAGTACGCCGTCCTCGACCAGCACAACGCCGACCTGTGCCGCACCGCCGGCGAGACCAACTGGGAGCAGATGCCCAAGTCCATGGGCGTACCCGAGGAGGCCATCGCGCGCGCCGCCAAGATGGCCGTGTGCAAGGTCAACATCGACACCGACCTCCGCCTCGCCCTGACCGCCTCCATCCTCAAGGTGTGGGGCGAATCCAACGACGCGCTCTGGCAGTGGCTCCGCAAAAGCGGCAAGGGCAACCGGCCCGAGTTCCCCTTCGACCCCCGCAAGTACCTCGGCCCCGGCCGCGACGCCGTCAAGGCCACCGTCGCCCACAAAATGCAGGTCCTCGGCTGCGCCGGCAAAGCCAAAGCCGTGATCGGGTAGTAGATGCCGCTTGCCCGCCTAGCAGGCCGGAGATAGACTACAGGCCGTGGGCTGCATTGGAGCATCCGGTGAAGGACAAGGCGCCTGACATTTTCGGCAAGCTCAGTATCCGTCCAGAGCTTGAGGCCTACCTCCGCGACATGAACCCGTGGTGGGAGGGCAAACCGGGCCCGAAGCTCCCCGCTTACCGTCGCTGGGCGTTCGATGTCCTGCTCGACAAGCTCCATTCCGGTCTTGCGCCGGCCGTCGTCCTCAAGGGCGCTCGACAAGTCGGTAAAACCACCCGTCAGGAGCAGGCGATCCAGTACCTGATCCGAGAGAAGGCTGTTGCGCCCCGACGCGTCCTGCGCGTGCAGTTCGAGGACCTCAAGCCCTTCCGCGCCCTCAAAGAACCTATCCTGGAGATCTCCCGTTGGTATCAAAACTGCGTCCTCGGAGAGACGCTCAACGAGGCGGCGCACCGGTCCGAGCCGGCGTACATCTTCCTGGACGAAGCGCAAAACTTGAAGGACTGGGCCCCTCAGCTCAAGATGCTCGTGGACCACAACACAGTACACGCCGCGGTAACCGGCAGCTCGGCCCTTCGGATTGAATCAGGACGAGACAGCCTCGCGGGGCGCATCACATCACTTGACCTGGGAACCCTCTTGCTCAGGGAGATCGCGGCTTTGCGGTTCGGCGAGGCGCTGACGCCCTTGCTGCCGCCCAACGGGTTGAAGAGTTTTCTCAACGCTGAGTTCTGGCACGAGGTCTCTGCGCACGGTCACGCACACCTCGAGATGCGTGACCAGGCCTTCCGCGCCTTCTCGGAGCGAGGAGGCTACCCGATCGGGCACGCGCGACCCGAGCTGGAATGGGCGAAAGTTGCTGACCAGTTGAACGAGACCGTCATCCGGCGGGTGATTCAGCACGATTTGCGGCTCGGGGATGTCGGCCGCAAGCGTGACCCGGAACTCCTCGAAGCGGTGTTCCGCCTTGCCTGCCGTTACACCGGTCAGGCCCCCGGTCAAGCGATCTTCGTGACGGAACTGCGCCAGGCGCTCCAGGCGAACGTTGCCTGGCAACGGATCCTGAGCTACTTCCGGTTCCTGGAAGGCGCGCTTCTGTTGCGGCTTGCGCGTCCCCTCGAGCTCCGGCTGAAGCGGCGCAAAGGCAACTCGAAGATCTGCATCGTCGACCATGGCCTTCGCGCGAGCTGGCTTGAGGAGGTTGTTCCTCTCGACGCAACGGACCTCGAAAAGGCCTCGCATCTGAGCGACCTGGCCGGTCATATCGCCGAAAGCGTCGTCGGGGCCTTCCTTGCCGACATTCCCAACCTGGACCTCGCGCATTTCCCCGCTCGAGGCGCCGAGCCGGAAGTGGATTACATCCTCACGATCGGCGATAAGCGGATCCCTCTCGAGGTGAAGTACCGACGGCGCATTGACCCGCTGACGGACACCCTCGGCTTGCGCTCGTTCCTCGAAAAGGCCCACTACAACGCGCCGTTCGGCATTCTCGTCACGATGCTGGATCACGTGGAAATCCGAGACCCCCGCATCATCCCTGTCTCGTTGCCGTCCTTGCTGCTAATGCGATAAGCTTCGGATCGGAGACTGCGACGCCGTCAAGGCCACCGTCGCCCACAAAATGCAGGTCCTCGGCTGCGCCGGCAAAGCCAAGGCCGTGATCGGGTAAGGCAAGGAAGTCTTCGACAGGATAACAGGATCACCAGGATTCCTCTGATCCCGTTATCCCGTCTACTCCTGTCCTCCCCCTGCCGCCGCCCCGTCGCTTCAACCCATCACCTCGCACCTCGACCCCCGACGCACAACCGGGCAACGGTGGCGTGAGGCTTGGCGGCGTGGTAAACTTGTGGCGTGTTGGGTCGCACTTGTGGAGGACGGTGCCATGAAACTCACGCGGACGAACCGAATCATCATCGTGGTGACGGGGCTCTTTGTCCTGCTCATCTTGATCTGTCCCCCTTATCAGAGGGAAGCGTTCGGTTACCTTGGGGTAGAGGCGAGACCTTGGGAATACTGCGGGCACAGACTGATTGGCCCCAAGCCGCCTAGTCACTACAGATATCAGATAGATGGCGGGCAACTGGCTCTGGAGGTCGCCATCTTCGTGGTGCTGGCTGGTGTGCTGATGGTGCTGTTGCACAAGAATCCGAAGCCGAAGCCCGGTCCGGACAAGGACGAATGACGCCCCGTGGCGGGGGGCGTGGAGGTGAAATGATGGACGCGAAGAAACTCGCCTCGCCTACCGTAGAGGAACGGCTGGCGAAAGTGGAAAGGCAGAACCGGAGGCTCAAGATCGCGGTCGCGCTCGCCCTGGTGCTGATGGGGGCTATCGTGCTCGAATGGGTGGCGATGCCCACGGTGACCAACTACAGCACGTCGGACTTCAAGTTTCGGTCGGCGCAAATGGGGGAGCTTATCGTCGTGGACGAGGATGGCACGCGCCGCGGTGTGCTGCTCGTGACCGAGGGCGAGCCGAGGATGTTCCTGTTGGACGAGAACGGCTACGTCATCTGGCAAGCCCCGCCGCCTGAGGACGAGGCCGACGAGGCGCGGGAGGAGGAAGAGGCGGGGGAGTGAGGAATCCCTTGCCCTTGCGCGTCGCGTCTGCTATCCTGCCCGGCCGTAGGCCTGAAGCATTGTGACTCACCTGTTGAAGCTGGACCCGGAGCGAAAACCCCGACATGCGCCGCCATTCCGTGGCTGGAGGCAGGCGCGAACAAAGGGGCAAGACATTTCGTAGATGCACGAATAGGGCCTGCAGGCCGAAAACCCGGCAGGTCTCGGCGTCTGATACCTTACTGGGCGCGGCCCCCGGGCCCACTAAGGTGTCCGCGCCCGACCCTTAGCTGAGGTCGGCCGCGCGTACCCCAGGTACGCGACCCCGATACCACAGGTCTGGGGCGCCGACCTCAGGCAGGTCTGGGCCGCGGAGGCCTTGCCCGGAACGGCGGAGTAGCCCCGTCACGACGCCCTGAGCGGCCGCAGGAGCGGCAAGCAAGAAGGAGACAAGACACAGCGGGCTGAGAGCCGCAGCGTGATTTCGGGACTCAACACGGCCGCTTCTGCTGAACACCCACAGGTCGCTTAGGTCACTGCTGCAAGAAACGTTGAGATGGAGCCGAAGGTGGGGAGAACAGCGATGAAAGAAGTTGGGCTGGTGCTGGCGCTCTCTCTTGTTGCGCTAAGTGCCGCAGGGCAAAGATCCGTCTTCACGCCGGAGTGGGGTTATATTGACCGGAGCGGCAATCTGGTAATTGAGGTTCAGTTTCACCTTGCGCGCAGATTCTCTGAGGGCCTTGCAGCTGTGTGGGTTGATGACGAGAGAGGTTCAGGCTTTGGCTACATCGACAAGACAGGAAAGATCATCGTCAGGCCCCAGTTCATCCGTGCGAAGGAGTTTTCGGAGGGACTCGCTGAGGTGAGCTTTGGGGATTCGCGTGGTGGGCTGTGGGGCTATGTCGATAGAACCGGGAAAATGGCGATTACACCACGCTTCGATAATACTTTCCCTTTCTCCGAGGGGCTTGCTGGTGTGGCCGTCGGTGGTGTGGCCGTCCGTGGGGGGGCGCGGATTCGTGGCAAGTGGGGCTTCGTCGACAAAACAGGGACGATGGTTGTCGAACCGATATATGATTTCGTTTGGCCATTTTCCGAAGGGCTCGCGCCGGCGCAGTTCCACGGCAAGTTTGGCTACATTGACAAGAAGGGCCAATGGGTCATTGAGCCGCAGTTCGGCGAATCCTGGCCTTTTACTGAGGGCTTGGGTTCCGTACTCCTTGACGGCAAGTGGGGCTGCGTAAACAAGAAGGGCGAGATGGTTATCAAGCCACAGTCAGAACGCCCCGTAGTATTCGTCGAGGGGTTGGCTGCTGTATTGATCGACGGCAAGTGGGGGTACATTAACCGGACGGGCAAGATCATGATTGAGCC